>QAKM01000101.1 GCA_003343805.1 Bacillota bacterium
CCCTTCGGGATCAACAATCCCTCCGTCTCATCATCGGCATTCGCCGAATGATGAGACACCTCCCCTTACACAGGGGAGGCTATAATATGGTAAAACGTCCGACCCTCGCAGGAGGGACGGACGTTTTTTTGTCAGTCGTTCATTCGTTTTCCGATTCGTAATGACAGCCCTGATACTGCGTGGGGGGCATCGTCTCGCCTTCGCCGACGTAGACGGTGTTCACCACCCTGCCCTGTTCGTTGATGACCTTGTAGGAACCCGTCTTGGGACAGGTATCGCCGCAATTCAATCTCATATCGTTACCTCCGATACTGCTATCTTGTGCAGCGGGAGGGAAATCATGCAAAGAGGCGAGATTTTTATACGATGACGCCTGCCGCGTACAGCGAGATGCAGGTGACGGCCAGGAGCGCCAGGTACAGGCTGAACCACTTATAGTTGGCCTTTTCGATGATGCGCAGCATGAACTTGATGGCAAAGAAGCCGCTCACCGCCGCAAAGACGACCCCGACCGCGATGCCGACAAAGCCGCTCGCGCCGATCGCCGTGACCGTTTCGGGCTCCTTGAAGATGTCGATGCTGCTCACGAGCGCGCTGCCCAGGATGACGGGGATGCTCATGAGGAAGGAGAAGTGCGCCACGCTCTTGCGCTCCGCCCCCGAGAGGACGCCCGCGCAGATCGTGGAGCCGCTCCGCGAGATGCCCGGGAAGAGCGCCACCGCCTGCATGAGGCCCATCGAGATGCCGTGCTTCCAGCCGAAGGGCTGCGCCTGCTGCCGCTTCTTGGCGACGTGCTCGGTGACGAGCAGGAGCACCGCGGTGAACGCGAAACAGCAGGTGAGGAGGATGACGCCGTACTGCCCGTTCGTGACGTCCTCGATCCAGCCGTTGAAGAGCAGCCCGACGACGCCCGCGGGGATGGTCGCCACGATGAGGATGAGGAGCGTTTTGAAGGGCTTTTTGAAGAGGTCGAGAATATCCCGCCACAGAACCGCGATGACGGCGACGAGGGTGCCGACGTGCAGCATGATGTCGAAAAAGAGGGAATTGCCGCCGAAGTCCGTCCCCAGAATGCGGTGCAGGAGCGCCAAATGTCCGCTTGAAGAAACGGGTAAGAACTCCGTGAGTCCTTGCACCGTTCCCAAAACGATCGATTGCCAGATCGCTGTAAAAAATTCCATAAATTACCTGCCCCGATCAGGAGTGGTCGTGACCCGCGTGCGGATCGGATTCGGAACCGTCGAGGATGAGATCCTGATAGCGGTCCTCGTGCAGCGTGACGCAGGCGTCGTTGTCGTAGGAGTTGATGATCTCCGTCTGACGGCTCGTGGAATACGTCGTGAGGTTGGAAGCCTTGAGCGCCTCGTAGTAGAGGTTGGAGAAGGTCCCCTCCTCTTCGATCTCGTTCCAATCGAAGGTGTAGGGCGTGTTGCCCGCGAACGAGAACGTGCAGTAGATGATGTGCCAGCCGTAGTCGGTGGGAACGACGACGATCGTACCCGCACCGCCGCGGACAGCCTCCTGTGCGGCGTACTCAAATTCCTTCATGTAGTCGGTCGCATTCGGAGAGACCGCATAGCCGAGATAGCTGTTGAGGCCCGCCGTATCCGTGTTGTACGCGAAGGAGAGCTCGTTCATCATGGACATGACGTTGTTCTCGTCCGAGCCCGTGACGAACACATCGTTGGCGTTGAAGTCGGAAAGTTCGTTGACGCTCGCCTTGTAGTAGACGAAGGAGGAATAATCCACCGTGCCGTCCTCGTTGTAGTAGTCGGAGAGGGTCTTGTTGTAGTAGCCGGCGTCTGCCGTGAGCTCCTCGCCGAGGGTGTAGCCGTTGGCGGTGAGATACCCCTTCATCTCGGAGAGGAAGCCGTCGATGGAGAGCTGGTTCGGCGTGATCTTGAACTCGGTCTTGCCGTGCTCGCCCTCCGTCTTTTCGACGGTGCCGTTGTAGGTGTACTTGCCGTAGTAGTTCTTGAGGGGCTCGTACTGTGCGGCGTCGCCCTCCGACTTCTTGAGGTTGTCCTCGAAGAAGAGGTACTGCCGATCGGCATTGCCGCCCGTGTAGGCGTTATCTGCCTCTTCGGCGACGAAGGAATAGTCGTCGTGTCCCGTGAACCAGGTGCGGCGCTGATCGGTGGCGCGGACGCTCTCGAGCAGGGAAGCGCGCGTCATGAACTTGTTGCCGTTGACATCGCCGCGGTCGGCGGGAGCCGCGTTGAGGGCCGCCGTCTGCGTGGCGCTGAAGGGAAGCAGGATGTTGAGGACGAAACCGTAGTTTTCGTCGGGGGAATAGAGCACGAAGGAGGAATCGGACACGCTGTCGAGCGCCGTCTCGAGAGAGGTCGTGTCGGCAGAGAACATCTGCTGCTGGGAAGCGAGCGTCTCCTCGTACTTGGAGGTCACCCACTCCTGCGTGATGCCCTCGGCTGCCTCGTCCTCGAACGCTTCGCCGAGCTTGTCGATGACGGCATCCTCGTAGGTGTTCCTGCGCTGGATCTGATAGTAGGAAAGCGAAGTGACGTCGCTCGTGTTCTCGCCCTTTTCGATGAGGCCGTAGCTGTTGAGGTTGGAAAGAAGGCGCTTGTAGGCGCGGGTGCGCGTCGAGGGCGTAGATTCATCCACCGTCTCGTACGAGCCGCAGTCGGACGCGGAATTGGAGCCCGTGTAGATCTTGTAGGCGGGATCGACGAAGTCCTCGTTGACGGTGCCGACGCCCGTGGGGGTCGTGCGGGCCTCTTCGTGGTCGTGCTCGTCCTCGAAGTCGATGATCGCCATCTCGAGGGAGTCGATCGTCGTGTTGACGGAGACCTTGGTGTCGTACTCGGCCTTGGCGATCTCCTCTTCGCTGAGGAAGTAAGCAAGGCCTGCGATGTTCTTGTCCGCTTCGCTTGCGGAGGAGACGGCTGCCTCGTACCCGGAGACGGAATACTCGCCGCTCTCATAGAAGTAGACCTGGGCGTACTGCAAATAGATGGCGCGGTTGACGAGGCTGTTCTTGATGAGCTCGTAGGCGTCCGCGTAGGAATAGCCGTAGGACTCGACGTACATATAGCCGACGCTCATGAAGCTCGCCACGAGGTCACGCTTGATGACCGCGGAGGGCTCGATCGCATCGGCATAGGCCGCGTACTTGCCGCCCGCCTGAAAGTCGTCGCTCGCGGTGATGTCGACTTCGGCGATCACCTGCTCGTAGTCCTTTTGAAGATCGGTGGACACAAGGTCGCAGCCCGCAAGCGCGCCGAGCGCCATGACTGCCGCGATGCCGACTGCCGCCGTTTTTTTCTTGTTGAATGCCATAAAAATCTCTGCTCCGAACCGTTACTCTTTTTCAAGAGCGCATATATTGCGCTCCATACTTGCTTATTATACCTTATTTTCGCCGGAAGTGCAAATCATTCTCGGTGAAAATCAAACAAAAGTTGCCGCAAACTTCAAGAATTTTGTCATGAGCACCATCGTCTTGCCGCCGTCGCTCAAAGGTGCAAAGCGCACGACGGGCGCGCTCGTCATATCGAGCGAGAGATGGGAGCGGAATTTCTCCATCGCGGCAGAGAGCTTGTCGCTGCCCAGCGAAGCGAGCGAGGCGAACTCGAGAGCGCCCCCCTTCTGGTTGACCGAGATCTTGCGGATGCCGAACTTGGAGGCGTAGCTCTTTAAGACGGAGATGATGAGAAGGTTCTGCGTCTCGGGCGGGAGCGGGCCGTACGTCTCCTCCATCGAGACGCACACGCGCCTGTAGTCGGACGTCGAACGGATCTCGGCGATCTGCTTGTAGCAGTCCATGCGCCCCGCCGCCGACTCGACGTAAGTTTCGGGGATGAACGCCGTCGTGCGGATGTCGAGATCGACGCTCTCGTGTCTGACGCCCGTGATCTCCTCCTGCAGGATCTTGGAGTAGAGCTCGTAGCCCACTTTGTCCATGTGGCCGTGCTGCTCGGCGCCCAGGACGTTGCCCGCGCCGCGGATCTCGAGATCGCGCATGGCGATGCGGAAGCCGGAGCCGAGCTCGGTGAACTGCATGAGGGCTTTCAGCCGCTCCGCCGCCTGCTGCGTCATGACGCGCTCGGGCTTATAGGTAAAGTAGGCGTGCGCGAGGCGCTTGCCGCGGCCCACCCTGCCCCTGAGCTGATAGAGCTGGGAGATGCCCAGCCGGTCGGCGTCGATGACGACGATGGTGTTGGCGTTGGGGAGGTCGATGCCGTTTTCGATGATGGTCGTCGTGACAAGGATGTCGTACTCGCCGCGGTAAAAGCCGAAGACGCTCTTTTCGAGGGCGAGCTTTTCCATCCTGCCGTGGGCGAGCGTGATGCGCGCTTCGGGGATGAGTTCCCCCATGCGCTTTGTGAAGGCGTGGATGCTCTCGACGTGGTTGTAGAGGATAAATACCTGGCCGCCGCGGGCGATCTCGCGGATGCAGGCGTCGCGGATGAGCGGCTCGGATTCCTCGGCGACGTACGTCTGCACGGGGAGGCGCGCATGGGGCGGCGTCTGGATGGTGGAGATGTCGCGGATGCCCGAGAGGGAGAGGTGCAGCGTGCGCGGGATGGGCGTCGCCGTCATCGTGAGACAGTCGACGTTGCGCTTGATGTCCTTTAATTTTTCCTTGTGCTCGACGCCGAAGCGCTGCTCCTCGTCGAGGATGAGGAGCCCGAGGTCGCGGAACTTCACATCTTTAGAAAGAAGGCGGTGGGTGCCGATGAGAAGGTCCACTTCCCCCTTTTCGAGGGCGGCCAAGATCTTCGTCTGCTCCCGTTCGCTGCGGAAGCGGTTGAGGCAGGCGATGCGCACACCGAAGTCCTTCATCCTTGCCTCGGCGGTGCGAAAGTGCTGTTCGCTCAAGACGGTGCTCGGACACATGAGGGCTGCCTGGCGGCCGTCGAGCACGCAGAGGTAGGCGGCCCGGAGCGCCACTTCCGTCTTGCCGAATCCGACGTCACCGCAGAGGAGGCGGTCCATCACCTTATCCGAGCACATATCCGCCTTGATCTCGGCAATGGAGGAAAGCTGATCGGGCGTCTCCTCGTAGGGGAATGCCGATTCAAATTCCTCCATCTCTTCCTCATAAGCGGGGAACACATAGCCCTTGCGCTCCTGCCGCTCGGCATAGAGCTGCTTTAAATCGAGCGCCATCTTCTTGAGGGACGCCCTGACGCGCGCCTTGACGCGCTCAAATTCGCCGCCGCCGATCTTGGAAAGGCCGGGGCTGTCCTCCCCCATGTACTTGGAGAGGATATCCATCTGCTCGACGGGAACATAGAGGGTGTCGCCGTCGCGGTATTCGAGGGCGACGTACTCCTTGATGCCGTCCGTCGTCTCGATCTTCTTGGTGCCCGTGATCTTGCCGACGCCGTACGTCTCGTGCACGGCGTAGTCCCCCACCTCGGGCGCGAGGAAGAGATCCCCCCGCTTCTTCTTGATGCGGCGGGCGGCGGCCGTCTTGCGGAAGAGGTCGCCCGTGCCGATGACGGCGAGCTTGCTCTCGTGGACGAGAAAGCCCTGCTCGAGCGTGCCGTCGAGCACGGCGATGCCCTTGAAGTCATAGAGCTTTTGCGGGAGCGGGACGGCGGAGAAGCCGTTGTCGAAGAGCTGTTCTTTGGTCTTTTGGGCGCGCTCCGAAGTGCCGCACCACAGCATGACGCGATACCCCGTCCTCTTCCAGATGGTAAGGTCGGAGAGAAGGTCCTCGAAGGAATTCAAGTACCTGCGCACAGGCGCGGAGGTGAAGTTGTGGACGGAGAGCGGGCGGAAGAGGCGGACGTCCGAGAGGAAGGCGGAGAGCGCGAGTTTAGGCAGAAGCGCGATCTCGTCCTCGATGTCCTCGGGCGCCACATACTGCCGCAGGGAGAAGGTCATCGCCTCGCCCCCTTCGAGGAGCTGAGAACAGCGCTCCATGTGCTCCTTCCACAGGCCGTCGAGCTTGTCGGTGATGAGCTTGCACTCGTCGAAGAGGACGAGGGTGTCCTCGGGCAGAATGGAAAAGAGGGGCGCGGCGCAGGACAGGAGCGGGAGGCAGAAGTCGCTCGCCTCTTCCGAAGTTTCCACGGCGTCGGCGATGGCGTTCATGCGGCCTGCCGCCTGCGTGCTCTTTGCCCGGCGGGCCTCCTGCCGGAGCGAGCGCACGACGCGCTCCTTCTCCCCTTCCTCATAGAAGGCGTCCGTTGCCGAACAGATGTCCACGCGGTCGAGGACGGGATAGCGCTCCGCCGTCACTTCGTCGTAGGGCTTGATCGCCTCCACCTCGTCGCCGAAGAAGTCGATGCGGACGGGGTGCTCGAGGTTGACGGGCCAGATGTCGAGGATGTCGCCGCGGAGGGCGAAGCTCCCCTTTCCCTCCACGTTGTACTCGCGGCTGTACCCCAACGAGACGAGCGACGAAAGGAGCGCGGAGAGGTCGGTCTCTCCCCCCGCCGCGAGCGTGACGACGGGAAGGCGAAGGGGCACGAGCTGGAGGGCGGATTCGATGTCGCAGACGAGCACGTCCGCCCCTGTCTGCCATTCGTAGAGGGCGTTCAGGCGCGCAAAGAGCGCGTCCTTGGAGAGGGCGCGCCGATAGGTGAGCACTTCGTCCTTGGCGGCGAGCAGGGCGCAGCGTTTGCCGGAGAGCGCGGCGATGCTCTCTTTCGCGCGCTTTGCAGTGAGGGCGTCCGCCGTCACATAGACGGTGCGGCAGGAAGGGAGCGCGCCGATGAGATACTTCTGCGCGTCCGAAAGGCCGTAGCACGCCGTGGGCACGCCGTGTTCGACGTCCCGCCCCAAAAGCGCGTACTCGCCGCTTAATTGTTCAAACGAGAAAAATCCCTTCATCCGTTATACTTGGTCATGACGCGCTCCACCTCTTCGCCCGAGGCGAGGGCAAGCGCAGCCTCCGCCGCCCTGTGGCAGGCAGCGGAAAACAGTTCGTAGTCGTCCTTTCTGACGTCCTGCAGGACGTAGTCGATGATGGGGACGTTGATCTCGGGATCGCGGATGCCGATGCGGATGCGGGCGAAATCGGACGTGCCGATCTCGGCGATGACCGAGCGCATCCCGTTGTGCGTGCCCGCGCTGCCCGAGGGGCGGATGCGGACGTGGCCCTTGGGGAGGTCGTAGTCGTCATAGAGGACGACCATCTCGTGCGGGGAGACCTTGTATTTTGCCATGAGCTGTTTGACGGCGCGGCCCGAGGCGTTCATGTACGTCATGGGGCGGGCGAGGATCACCTTTTCGCCGTGTACGAAGGCTTCGGCGACGGAGGCCTCGCACTCCTTCTTTTTAAATTTGGTATTGAGCGCTTCGGCGGCGTCCCCCGCTGCCAGAAAGCCCATGTTGTGGAAGGTCTTTTCGTATTTCTTTTCGGGGTTTCCGAGCCCCACGATGAGATACATAGCTTTCTCCTAAAAAATGTCCGCCGCCTCGCGGCGGCGGTTTCTTCGGTCAGTCGTAAATTTTGGACATGGGTTTGTCGAGATAGACGTTCTCGATCGCGGCGGCGAAGATGTCTGCCGTCGAGAGGATCTTGATCTTGGGGAGATGCTTTTCCTCGGGGAGCTGGATGGTATCGAGCATGACGAGCTCGGTGATGGGCGAAGAGGCAAGGCGCTCCACGGCGGGGCCCGAAAGCACGGCGTGCGTGCAGGAAGCGTAGATCTCCGTGGCGCCCTGATCGACGAGGGCCTTGGCGCCCTGGACGATGGTGCCGGCGGTATCGATCATGTCGTCGACGAGGAGGCACTTCTTGCCCTCGACGTTGCCGATGATGTTCATGACTTCCATGACGTTCGCCTTGGGGCGGCGCTTGTCGATGATCGCCATCGGGCAGTTGAGGCGCTCGGCGACCTTGCGCGCACGGTTGACCGAACCGATGTCGGGCGAGACGACGATGAAGTCCTCGTCCATCTTGTGTTCAAAGTAACTGTAAAGGAGAGGGCCGCCGAGAAGGTTATCGACGGGGATATCGAAGAAGCCCTGGATCTGCGCGGCGTGAAGGTCCATCGTGAGGACGCGGTCGGCGCCGGCGGAGGTGAGAAGGTCGGCAACGAGCTTTGCCGTGATGGGATCGCGCGAGCGGGCCTTGCGGTCCTGACGGGCATAGCCGAAGTACGGGATGACCGCCGTCACGCGGCCTGCCGAAGCGCGCTTTGCCGCATCGATCATGATGAGCAGCTCCATGAGGTTGTCGTTGACGGGCGCGCAGGTGGACTGGATGATGAAAAGGTCTCTGCCGCGGACCGTCTCGCCGATGTGGACACTCGTTTCGCCGTCCGAGAACTTGCCGACTTCGATATCGCCCAGCGTCGTATTGAGCTTTTTGGCGATCGCCTCGGCAAGGGGGCGGTTGGAGTTGCCGGAAAAGAGCTTGATTTCGTTACCGTGTGTGATCATTGCATCTTCCTCTGTATTATTTCGGGCAGCGTCTGCGCCCGCTTTTCGGCATTTCAAGCGGAGCCCGAACTTCGGACCCGCTTGTCTATTCTACCCCCTTTCCCACGGAAAGTCAACCGTTTTTCGGCGGTTTTATTTTTTGGGGGAACGCGCCGCACGGCGGGCTACGGCCGCCTCCGCTTCCGCCTTTTGGGCCTTTTTGCGCTCCTTTTCCGCCTTCTCCCGCGCGCGCATCTCGGTAAAGAAGGAGGTGAGGACGGCCGAGCACTCCCCTTCGAGCACGCCGCCCGTGACTTCCACCTTGTGGTTGAGGAGGTTGGCGTTCGCAAGCGCCTCGGTCAGGCTCCTGCCCTTCTGTTCGTAGGCGCCGAAATAGACGCGGCGGATGCGGGCGTTCAGGATGGCGCCCATGCACATGGGGCAGGGCTCGAGCGTGACATAGAGCTCCGCTTCGGGCAGACGCCAGGAATGCTCCTTCTTGCAGGCGCGGTCGATGGCGCGCATCTCGGCGTGCGCCGTCGCCATCTGCAGGCGGGTGCGGAGGTTGTAGCCCTTGCCGATGATCTTCCCGTTGAGGACGACCACCGCGCCGATGGGGACCTCCCCTCTTTTTTTGGCGCGCTCGGCGAGCTTTATGGCTTCGCGCATGAATTTTTCTTCCATCGTATCTCCTTTGCGGCCAGCGCGGCCGCCCGGACGGTCCCCTCCGTGCGTTCGGCAAGGACGGGGAGCATCTCCTCCCCCACGGGATGGGAGAGGGCGTCGCTGCCCGCTTCGACCGTGACGGCGGGGATGTGAAGCGCCCCGATGCACCAATCCTTGTAGCCGCCCGTGGAGGACGGGGCCTCTTTGAGCGGATAGCCCGCGGAGGCGGCGACGGCATGGGCGAAGCGATAGTCGCGCACGAGGCGCAGGGGCGGCTGATGAAAATGCCAATACACTTCCTCGCCCTTCGTGTGAAAGGCGAGCGCATAGTCGGGCTTTTCTTTGAGTGTGAAGGCGGCAAGGGCGCGGCTTTCGGGGGCGCTCAAGGGGCACTCCCCCACATAGTTGGCGGGCGCGGGCGAAAAGACGTTCTTTGCTCCCTCCCCCCAGCGGGCGGGGAAATTGACGTTGAGATCGGTGCCTTCGGCGTTCGCCTTCCAAAGGGAAAAATCATCGCCGCCGTTGAGAAGAAGCAGCGTTTCGCGGCGGCGGGGCGAGCGGATGCTCCCGATGCCGCGCTGCACGAGGAGGGCGCCGTCCGGATCGAGGAGCGGGATAAACCACACGCTGCCCGCAGGGACGGAACGGCAGATGTGCCGCAGGGCAAGCAGCGCCGTCACCCACTCGCGCGCGTGCACGGCGTAGACGGCGATGCCGAGCGGCCTTCCCTCCCCCGCGCGGAAGGCAAAGAGGGCGCGGCCCTCGACGCTCCTGCCGATGACACGTTTTTCTCCCGGGTATGCGCCGTAAGCGGCGCGGATGCGGCAATAGATGTCCATTCTGCATTGTATGCGGGAAGGGACGGGGCGGGTGAACAGCAAAACTCCTTCCGTCTGCTTCGCAGACACCTCCCTCATGGAGGGAGGCAAGGGAGAGTTGAGGAACGGGGCGGGTGAAACGAATGAGCCTCTCAAAAAACGCATTCGGCGGAAGGGCGGGGAGACGAGATCAGCAACCCCTCCGGCTTGCCTTTGGCAAGCCATCTTCTCGCGCGGTAGAGCCCGCGCTCGGTCAGGAAATTTCCCCACAATGGGAAATTTCCAAGTTCGCAAGTGGTCAAAGCCACACCGTGGCTTTGCCAAGAAAGCACTTGCTCACCCTTACACAGGGAGGGCAAAGGGGTGACGAAACTCCGGCAGTTACTCCCTCCGTCATGCCATCGCAGTAAACTGCGGGTGGCATGACAGCTCCCTCGAGAGGGAGGCAAGAAAGAAGGAATTTATTTGTGATATTCTGAATTGCTCAATATCATAAAGGAGCGGTAGAGCTGCTCCAAGAGGATGACGCGCATGAGCTGGTGCGGGAAGGTCATCTCCGAAAAGGAGAGAAGCTCCTTCGACGCCGCCTTCACCTCGGGCGCAAGACCGCAGGAGGAACCGATGATGAGCGTGAGCTCCTCCCCCCTGTCGCGCACGGCGGCGACCTTTTTCGCAAGCGCTTCGGAAGGACAGCCCTTCCCCTCCACCGCGAGGGCGACGATGTGCCCCTTGGCGGCGCGCAGGATGTCGGGCGCCTCCTCCGAAAGCGAGGCGCGCTCCGGAAGCTCGCGGATGTCCAGATCGCAGAAGCGGGTGAGGCGCTTACTGTATTCCGCGACCGCCTCCCGCCAATAGCGTTCCTTGAGTTTTCCGACGCAGACGAGATGCACTTTAAACATGGACAAACCCCAGAAGCAGCATACTCACCCACTGCACGGCGCAGATGACGATCCCCACCGCCGCCGCGAGGAAGAACACGCCCGCGCGGGGAGCGCCGCCCTTTCTGCCCCGCTTCCGGTCGAAGAAGATGAGGAAGATGAGCGTGCCGGCAAGGCAGAGCGCGGAGAGCACGGTGAGGACGAGCCTCGGCGTACCCGTGAACGCATCGAGCCCGAACGCCGACAGGACGAGGATGAGCGCGTTGTTCAGAAAATGGGAAAGGACGGTGGGAAGGACGCTCCCCGAGCGCACGGCGATGAGCGCGAAGCAGCAGCCGCAGAGGAACTGGTAGATGGTCTGCTCCGGCCGCCCGTGGAAGAGGGAGAAGAGTGCGCCCGATAAAAGGACTGTGACTGCCGTCCCCCAGCCCGCATCGTGCATATTGCGCGCGAGGATGCCGCGGAAGAGCGTCTCCTCGAACACGGCGGGGAGCAGGGCGACGACAAGGAGCGTCAGAACGAGCCAGGCGCCCTCGAGCGGAGGAAGGCTGCCCGCGGAAGAGGTGTAGCCCAGCGTCTCCAGCCAGGAGAGGAACAGCGTGTTGAGCTCTCCCAGCGAGAAAAGCAGCCCGAACTGCATGAGAACGGCGATGAGATAGTAGTACCACTTCGCGCCGCGGTACATCGCGGGGAAGGGATGGCGGGCGCGGCGGAAATAGACGGCTGCCGCCGCGGCAAAGCACAGCTGCGGCAGGAGATAGACAAGATAGCGGTACCAGGCAGCCTGTTCGTACCCCTCCCCCGCCGCCGCGGCAAAGAGCGAGAGGACGAGCGAGAAAAGGACGGGCAGAAGCGCTGCCAGAGAAAAGGTGATGCCAGACTCCTTAAGACGGTCGGGAGGCGGGAGAATGTGTTCGGTGACTTCGTTCATGAGACCATCTTAGCATTTTTTTCGGAAAATGCCAAGCGATACGGAGAAAAACATTGCTTTTTCACAAAAAGCGGATATAATGTGGAAAGAAAGCTCACATACGGGAATACAGGATATGAGAACGATCGATACCAAGCAAATCGAAAACTGCGTGTACCGCCTTGCAAGGCGGGCGGGGCTCACCCTGACGGACAGCTGCCGAACAGCATTGACGCACGCCCGGGAACGCGAAGCGGGAGCGGCGGAGTTTGCCCTCTCCGCCCTCCTTGAAAACGAGGAGACGGCGCAGCGGGAGAAAATGCCCGTCTGCCAGGATACGGGCATGGCCGTCGTGCTTCTTTCGCTCGGGCAGGACGTACACCTTGTGGGCGCTCCCCTGAAGGATGCCGTGGATGCGGGCGTCCGGCGCGCATACAAGGACGGGAAGTTCCGCAAGAGCATCTGCGATCCCTTGACGCGCGTCAATACGGGCGACAACACCCCCGCCCATCTGCACGTCGAGATCGCGGAGGGCGACAGGGTGGAGATCACCTATCTGCCCAAGGGATTCGGCAGCGAGAATATGAGCAGGCTCTTTATGCTCACCCCCGCCGAGGGGCGCGAGGGCATTGTAAACGCCATCGTGGAGACGGTGCGACTGGCGGGTTCCCGCCCCTGCCCGCCCGTGTATGTGGGCGTCGGCATCGGCGGGTGCTTCGATTCGTGCGCCCTCCTTGCAAAGAAGGCGCTCACCCGCGACGTAGGGAGCCGCAATCCCCGCGCGGACGTCGCCTCCATCGAGGAGGAGGCGCTTGCCCGCATCAATGCGCTCGGCATCGGGCCGCAGGGCTTCGGGGGAAAGACGACCGCCATCGGCGTGAGCTGCGAACTCGCCCCCACGCACATCGCGGGCCTTCCCGTTGCCGTCAACATCCAGTGCCACTGCGTGCGCTGCGAAAAGGAGGTGCTTTGATGAAGCGCATCACCCTTCCCATGACGGAAGAGGAGAGGCGTTCCCTGCGTGCGGGGGACAGCGTGCTCCTCTCCGGGACCATCTATACGGCGCGCGACTGCGCGCACAAGCGCCTGTTTGAACTGCTGGATGCGGGCAAGGAGCTGCCCTTCCCGCTGAAAGAGGCGTACATCTACTATGCAGGCCCCTGCCCCGCGCCCGAAGGGAAGGCGTGCGGGAGCTGCGGCCCGACGACCTCCGCCCGCATGAATTCGTTTGCGCCGCGGCTGCTCGATCTGGGCCTTCCCGGCATGATCGGGAAAGGCGAGATGAGCGAGGAAGTGCGTTCTGCCATCCGCCGTAACGGAGCGGTGTACTTTGCCGCCATCGGGGGCGCGGGCGCGACGTACGGGAATGCCGTCCAGCGCGCGGAATGCGTCGCCTTCCCCGACCTTCTGAGCGAGGCCGTGTATAAGATGGAAGTCGTCGATTTTCCCCTCGTCGTCGCGACGGACAGCGAGGGCGGGAGCATCTATGACCGCGCATGATGCCGCACTCGTGAAAGCACGCCCCAAAGAACGGCTGCGGCGGCACTCGGCCGTGGCGCTCGCCCTGTTTGCCCTCCTCTTCACGCTGCTGCTTGCCGTGATCGCAGGATTCGGGGCGGCGATGGCAGTCGTCGACCGGACGGCGCGCGTCCTGCCCGACTACGAGCGCATCGACCTTATCCCCTATCTTGCCAAGGAGAGCTATACAGAGGAGGACTACGACGTCCTCTATCATCAGACGGGGCTCTCGCGCACCGCCGTGGACGCGCTCGAAGAGAAGGAGATGCTTCTTGCGTATCAGGAGGCGTTCTTCTATGAGGGGGTGCTCGATCACTACATGGCCGCCCCCACGACCCCGCACTGCGTCCTCTATACCGAGGATGGAAAGAGCTACTACGCCCCCATCGCGCCCCTCGAGGACGGGGATATCCTCGTGACCTCGACCTGCCATACCTTCGGCTGGCGCAACGGACACGCCGCCATCATCCTCGACGCCTCGAGCAACCGCCTGCTGGAGGCCGTCGCTCCCGGCGAGAAGAGTTCGATCGGCTCGGTGAGCTGGTTCACCCACGCCGCAAACTTTCTGGTGCTGCGGTTGAAGGGCGTGAGTGAGGAGGAACGGCACGCCGTCGCTGAATGGGCGGGCAATGCCCTGCGCGGCATCGATTACTCGCTGTTTGCGGGCTTCTTTACCCCCAAGGATCAGGGAGACGCCCCCTACGCGACGCATTGCAGCCACCTCGTCTGGCAGGCGTACAAGCACTTCGGCTATGACATCGATTCGGACGGCGGGCCGCTCGTCTCGTGCAACGACATCGCACGGAGCGAGCTTTTGGAAGTCGTGCAGGTGTACGGCTTCGACCCCGATGAGCTGTGGTGAACCTTTTAGACGATATAAAACGATATAAGATGCGGCGCCCCGCGCAAAACTTGCGCGGGGCGCCGTGTGTTTAGAGAAAACTTGAAATAATAACATACAATTCACTCATATTAGAATTGTTATTCAAGAGAAACCGACGATCAAAGTCTATTATATATCGGATGCCCGCTTTGTTTTTTTTGCGATAAACGAAACAACCTTCAGTATCGCATGAAAAATATTTTCTTCGACTTCTAATTTCCATAGGCACTGCTCCTCGATGCACAAAGAAGCATTCCGCGTTGACATTAAATACACTTTCTTCGTAAATCTTTTCTCCGCACACTTCTACCATATAACCTTTTTCACGTATGCGTGCAAACATTTGCAAAAGCGTATTTTCATCGCCTTCCATTTGCAGTCTCTTGAATTGTAAGCTGCAAATTGTAGACACCTGAAATTCATACCATTCCCGCAAAAATCCATTGCCGATATAGACCCTCTTATCGTCAGAAAGCGTATAGTTTGTTTTGATATGTTTTACGATTTTCAAATAGGTTGTATCAAGAGATGAATTGTTTTGTAACGATTCATCTACAAAACAAATTCTCCCCGGCTGTATATGCGATTGATATACATACCCCGATCGTACTTCCCCCTTGATGCGATAACACGGATCGTACTCAATATATGCTTGTTCATGAATATAAGAATAAAAGGATCTCCTTAACTTCTGCATCGATCCCACATCGAATAAAATCGCATATCTTTCCATGTTACCGTATGCGCGGATATCATTGGGAGACACCTCTTGGCCATCACATATTCTGAAGAATTTTGCCCCGGTTTGCAGGAGATACTGTGTAAACCAAGAGACATCATCCTGATTCTGTAATATCAATGTTTGATGCACAACAACCACCTCTCTACAGATAAGGAATAAAAAATGTTTTTGCAATTTCTCCCAAATCTCTTAATGCACGAATGGAAAAAAGCGGTAATCAGCGGATGTAGTCGGAGAGGATCTGGTTCTGGACGTAGAGGTACTCGTCCTTGATGCGGGTCACGTCGCCGTTTTCGTCGAAGTATTGGCGGGTCTTCTTGTAGGCATCCGCAAAATCCTGCTTCCAATCGCTGCCGAAGGCATCTTTGTATTCTTTGGACGAGATGCCGCGCGCCGTGCGGAGGGCGAGCATGACGAACTCGAAGTGCGCCTCCTCCCCCTTCACCTCGTCGTCGGTGAGGACGGGGAAGAAGCCCGAGAGGATGCACTTCATGTACTCGTCGAGATCGAAGGTGTTGGTGAAGCGGTGGCCCTTCAAAAAGGAGCTTGCGGAGATGCCCATGCCGATGTACTCCCCCCGCCGCCAGTAGTTGAGATTGTGTCGGCTCTCGAAGCCGGGCTTTGCGAAGTTGCTCACCTCGTAGCGCAAATACCCGTGCTTTTTCAAGAGAGTGACGCCGAAGTCGTACATTTCGCGCACTTCGTCGCCGTCTGGGAGCTCGCCGTTGAGATAATCGGTGTAGATGGGCGTGCCGTCCTCGGGCGTGAGGGCGTACATGGAGACGTGCTTTGCGCCGCTCGCCGCGACGAGCTCGATGGTCTTGCGAATGTCTTCCGTGGTCTGCCCCTTGAGCCCGAGCATGACGTCGGCAGAAAAGTTACGCCCCTTTAAAAGGGAGGTGCAATACAGATAGTCGCGCACGTTGTGGATGCGGCCGATCTCCTGAAGCTGCTCGTCGATGGCGGTCTGCAGCCCGATGGAGAAGCGGTTGATGCCCGCACGGCGGTAGGTCTCGATCTTCTTCTCGCTGACCGTGCCGGGGTTCATCTCGATGGTGATCTCGGGATCTTTTGCAAGGTGAAAGCACTTCGTGATCTGGTTCATCGCGCCGTAGATGTAGTTCGGATCGATGAAGGAGGGTGTGCCGCCGCCGAAGTAGACGGTGTCGAACGTCTGATCCTTGAGCTTTTCGCCCCACATCCCGATCTCCTTGATGAGGCACGCCATGTACGCTTCGGCGACCTCCGTGCGGCCCGCAAAGGATGTGAAATCGCAGTAAGTGCATTTGTGTTTGCAGAATGGGATATGCAGATAGATGCCTGCCATTTATGGCCTCCAGAGATATTCGTTGAGATCGACAAAGAGGAGCCCGTCCCGCTCGGAAGAGGGAACGCCCTCCGAAAGAAGAAGGTCTGCCTGCACCCGCTGGCCGCCGAACGCGAAGGCGGGCGCGAGACGCCCCTCCCGATTGACGACGCGGTGGCAGGGAATCTCGCCCGGACGCGGGTTGCGGTGAAGGGCGCTCCCCACCCGCCTTGCGGCGCGGGGATGGCCGATGGCAAGGGCGATCATCCCGTAGGTGACGACGCGGCCCTTCGGCACGGTGAGAAGATAGGAATAGACGGCTTCGTCGAAGGTCATAGCTCCTCCCAGAGATGCGCGGGAAGCGCGGAGAGCGGGCGCGGGAAGGAGGCGGCGCACTCGGGCGCGTTGACCTCTTTTTCCAGCCAGATGAGGGACATCCAGCGGCCCTGCTTGAAGAGCGCTTCGGGAAACTCCGCCGTGATGCGATAGCCCATACGCTTGTGAAATTCGATGCTCGCGCCGTTCCCGCCCGTGACGAGGGCATAGATGCGGCGGTAACCGAGCTCCCTTGCGATGCGGGCGCACGCCCCTTCGAGCTTGGTGCCGATGCCGCGGCCGCGGGCATCCCGGCGCACATAGACGGAGAGATCGCAGTCCCACGAAAAGGCACGGCGCTCGAAGGCGGGCGCGAGATAGGCATAGCCCAAGATTTCCCCTCCTTCCTCACAGACGAGGACGGGGGATTTATTCTTGAGCGCCTCCATGCGGGCGGAGAAGGTCGCAGGCGAGGGCACGAAGTATTCGGCGGAGACCGTCGTCTGCTCGACATAGGGCGCGTAAATTTGCAGCATGGCGGGATAGTCCCGAAAAGTTGCTCGGCGTAACATAGGCGTAGTGATTTTGTGATTGGGGCGACAGGAATTGACTCCTTCCGCCCCTTTGGGGCACCTCCCTCAAACTCACCCCAAAAAAATACTTCGTCTTTTTTTGGGGACCCCGAGGAGGGAGGCAAGGAAAAAGATGGACGAGACCAACAACCCCTCCGTCTTGCCTTCGGCAAGCCACCGTCTCGCGCGGTAGAGACCGCGCTCGGTCAGGAAATGGCACGCTCCATGTGCCATTTCCAAGCTCGAAAGCGGTCAAAGCCCCACCGGGGCTTTGCCAAGAAAGCGCTTTCTCGCCCCTTACACAGGGGAGGCTATGATAAGGTGACTCCTTCCGCCCCTTCGGGGCACCTCCCTCGGGGAGGGAGGCAAGGAGATGTTGCTTTGCGGCGACGAGGGAGGCAAGAAATTAAATTTACTTATCTTTGTTGGTTTTGAGGATCTCCATGAACACTTCGGAGGGGACTTCCACGGTGCCGATCTTGCGCATCCGCTTCTTGCCCTCCTTCTGCTTTTCGAGGAGCTTCTTCTTGCGCGTGATGTCGCCGCCGTAACACTTGGCGAGGACGTCCTTTCTGACCGCCTTCACCGTCTCGCGGGCGATGATCTTGCCCCCCACCGCTGCCTGCACGGGGATCTCAAAGAGCTGGCGCGGGATGGCGTCCTTCAGATTTTCGCACAGCGTTCTGCCGCGCGTATAGGCTCTGTCCTCATGCACGATGATGGAGAGCGCGTCGCAGATCTCGCCGTTTAAGAGGATGTCGAGGCGGACGAGCTTGCTCCGTTCATACCCCACGATCTCGTAGTCGAAGCTCGCATATCCCTTGGTGCGGGACTTGAGTTCATCGAAGAAGTCGTAGACGATCTCGTTGAGGGGAAGGCGATACTCGAGCTTGACGCGGCGGGGATCGAGATAGGTCATGTCCTTAAAGACGCCGCGTTTATCCTGGCACAGCTCCATGATGGCGCCCAAATAGTCGGGCGGGGAATACACTTCCGCCTTGACGATGGGCTCTTCCATGAACTCGATCTCGGAGACGGGCGGCAGGTGCGAAGGGTTATCGACGAAGAACTCGGTGCCGTCCGTCTTGTGCACGCGGTAGGAGACGGAGGGCGCCGTCGTGATGATGTCGAGGTTGAACTCGCGCTCGATGCGCTCCTGGATGATCTCCATGTGCAGAAGGCCCAAAAAGCCGCAGCGGAAGCCGAAGCCGAGCGCCACGGAATTATCGGGCTCGAAGGTGAGCGAGGCGTCGTTGAGCTTGAGCTTCAGGATGGCCTCTTTGAGGTCGAGGAATTTGCTGCCGTCGAGGGGATAGATGCCGCAGAACACGACGGGCTGCACCTTTTTGTAGCCGGGGAGCGGCTCGGGCGCGGGACGGTCGGCAAACGTCACCGTATCGCCGACGGCGACGTCCTCGATGGACTTGATGGAGGCGGCGATGTAGCCGACTTCCCCCGCGGAGAGCACCTCCTTGGGCTGCAGGTGCGGGGCAAACGCGCCCACTTCGGTGACGTCGTACACCTTGTCCGAATTGAAGGACTTGATGGTATCCCCCACCCGGCAGGTGCCGTCCTTGAGGCGGACGAAGAGGATGACGCCCTTGTAGTTATCGTAATAGCTGTCAAAGACGAGGGCCTTCAAGGGGGCCTCCGTATCGCCCGCGGGGGGCGGGATCTGCCTGACGACGGCCTCTAAAATATCGCGGATGTTGGTGCCTTCCTTGGCGGAGACGCAGGGGCAGTTCTCGGCGTCGAGCCCGATGACGTCCTCGATCTCCTTCTTGCACTCGTCGATGCGCGCGGACTGCAGATCGATCTTGTTGATGACGGGGACGATCTCGAGGTCGTTTTCGAGCGCTAAATAGACGTTGGCGAGCGTCTGCGCCTCCACGCCCTGCGTCGCGTCCACGACGAGGATGGCCCCCTCGCACGCGGCGAGCGAGCGGCTGACTTCGTAGGTGAAGTCGACGTGGCCGGGGGTATCGATGA
>QAKM01000098.1 GCA_003343805.1 Bacillota bacterium
CGAACTCGTGACCTATACGTTGCGAACGTATCGCGCTACCAACTGTGCTATATCCCCATGCAATTTGCCGCCTTGCGGCGGATAACGAGATTCCACCGACACCCCTGAAAGGGGTCCCCTCGGTGGAGCTTCGGGCTTCGCCCTCGCGCGAACTCGTGACCTATACGTTGCGAACGTATCGCGCTACCAACTGTGCTATATCCCCGAAGTTGTAAAAGACGGCTTTTTACGCCGCCCCGAGCCTATGCCAAATGCGACACGCGCCCAGAAGCATCTTGATGATACCACATTCCCCGCAGAAAAGCAAGCGTTTTGCGGAAAGGCGCAAAAAAATTCCCCTGCGGCGGCTCGGGGCTTTTTCATCTTTGTTGACTTTGTGGTCAATTTATGTTACAATTTCGGGTGGAATGACTGCAAAAGGGCGCAGAAAAATCGCAGAATGCGCGCCCGGGGAGGCAAACATGGCATCGCTTGCCCATCAGATGCACGCCGCCGTGTTCGACCTCGACGGCACCCTGCTCGATTCCCTCGGCGTATGGGACGATGCCGACCGTGCCTTTCTCTCCCGCCGCGGCATCCCGCTCACGCCCGATTATACGGAAGCCGTCAAGCTCATGCACCTCGAGGAGGCCGCCCGCTACACAAAGGCACGCTATTCCCTTTCGGAACGCCCCGAAGAGATCATGGCAGAATGGCTCGCCTCCATCCGCGCGGCGTATGCCGAAATGCCCCTGAAGCCCTATGCGAAGGAGTATCTTCTCATGCTGCACGCAAGCGGCGTCAAGCTCGCCATCGCGACCTCCTCCGACGAGCAGCTCTTCCTCCCTGCCCTGGAGCACAACGGCATCCGGGATCTGTTTTCCGCCGCCGTCATGGTGCGCGAGGTGGCGCGGGGAAAGGAATTTCCCGATGTGTATCTGGAAGCCGCCCGCCGCCTCGGGATCGCGCCCCGAGAGAGCGCCGTCTTTGAGGACATCCTGCCCGCGGTGAAGGCAGCCAAGACGGGCGGATTTTTTACCGCCGCCGTCTATGACGAGGGCTCCCGCGGCGATGAGGAGGCCCTGCGCCGGGAAGCCGACTGCTACGTTACATCCTATGAGGAGCTGCTCCTCTCCCCCATCCTCTTCTGATACTATGACAAAAGAAAAGAGCAAAAAGACAAAAAACAACAGCAAGCGCAAAAACAGGTGGAGACGGGCAAGACACCGCGTCGTAAAGTCGCTCGTCTATCTTCTCTCTCCCCTGTGCAAGCTGTGGTACGGCGCCAAGGTGGAGCGCATGAAGCGCCCCGGGAAGCGGCCCTACCTGCTTTTGAGCAACCACCAGACCGCCTTCGACCAATTCTTCGTGGGCATGGTCTACTTGGGGCCCGTCTACTATGTGGCGAGCGAGGACCTCTTCTCCAACGGCTTTATCTCGCGTATGCTCGAATGGGCGGTGCGGCCCATCCCCATCCGCAAACAGACGACGGACGTGCGCGCCGTGATGACCTGCCTCAAAGTTGCCAAGGAGGGCGGCACGATCGCCATCTCACCCGAGGGCAACCGCACCTACAGCGGCCGGACGGAGCACATCAACCCCGCGATCGGCGGGCTCGTCAAGCTCCTGCGCCTGCCCGTCGCCTTCATCCGCATCGAGGGCGGCTACGGCGTGCAGCCCCGCTGGGCGGACAATGTACGAAAGGGCAAAATGCGCGTGTATGTTTCGCGCATCATGGAGCCCGAAGAGTACCGCACTCTCCCCGAAGAGGAGATCGCCGCGACCATCCAAAAGGAACTCTATGTGGACGATCTCAAACTCGGCGGCACCTTTCAAAGCAAGAAGAGCGCCGAATACATGGACCGCGCCTACTACGTCTGCCCCGACTGCGGGCTTTCCACCTTCCACGCGGAGGGCGAACACATCACCTGCAAAAAATGCGGAAAGACGTGGCGCTATCTGCCCGACCGCACCTTCGACCAGGGCCCCTTCCGCAATACCCCCGAGTGGTACGACTATCAGACAAATTATGTGAACTCTCTCGACCTTCTCCAGCGAGAGGACGAGCTCTTATACGAGGAACACGCCTCGATGAAAGAGGTCGTCCTCTATAAGAACAAGCTCCCCATCGCGGAGGATGCGACGCTGCGCCTCTTCGGCGGACGGCTGGAAGTTTGTTTCGGGGAGGAGAAGCGCGTCTTTTCTTTCCGCGAGACAAGCGCCTTCACCGTGCTCGGGCGCAACAAGCTCAACGTGTACTTTGAGGGCAAGGTCTTTCAGTTCAAGGGAGACAAGCACTTCAACGCCGTCAAATATGTACAGCTCTTTTACCGCTTCCAAAACCTTCTGAAAGGAGACGAACATGGAAAATTTCTGGGACTTTAGTGTTTGGGGATCCTTCAACGTCATCGCCATCCTGCTCATCAGCCTCCTGGTGGCGAACGCGCTCAAGCGGCTCATCAAGCCCTTGGGCAACTCCCTCATCCCCACCTCGGTGCTGGGCGGCATCATGCTGCTCATCATCTCCTCCATTTACACGGGCGTGACGAAGGAATACCTCTTCGATACGCAGTTCTTCGGCGGCAACGGCGCGGCGTTTTTGGAGATCCTCACCTATCACACGCTGGCGCTCGGCTTCATCGCCTCGACGCTCAAGACGACCAAAGGCAAGATGAACAAGGAACGCGGCGTGGAGATCTTCAACACGGGCGTGACGACGGTGGCGACCTACCTCCTGCAGGGCATCTTCGGGCTTGCCATCACCATCTTTGTCGCCTACGTCTTTATGCCCGACTTCTTCAAGGCAGCGGGCATCCTGCTGCCCTTCGGCTACGGACAGGGATCGGGCCAGGCGATGAACTACGGCAACATCTACGAAACGCAGTACGGCTTTGAGGGCGGCAAGAGCTTCGGCCTCTCGGTGGCAGCGCTCGGGTTCCTGAGTGCAGCGATCGGCGGCGTCATCCACCTCAACATCATCCGTAAGAAGGGCAGGATGCGCCGCGTGGGCGACGAGAAGGACTTCATCCCGAGCTCCGAAGTGCACAACGAGGGCGATATCCCCATGAACCAGGGCATCGACAAGATCACCATCCAGATCGCATTCATCGCCCTTGCCTATGTTTTAAGCTATCTTCTGATGTACGGGCTGGGGCTGCTTCTGCCCTCCATGAAGCCGACCATCTACGGCTTCAACTTCTTCCTCGGCGTGCTCGCAGCCGTCATCGTCAAGGCGATCATGAACCTCCTGCACAAGAAGAACGTCATCAAGAAGCAGTACACGAACAACTTCCTTTTAACGCGCATCAGCAACTTCTTCTTCGACATCATGATCGTCGCGGGCATCGCCGCCATCAAGCTGGATACCCTCGCGCAGTATTGGCACATCCTGCTCGTCCTCGGCATCGTGGGGCTTGTCATCACCTATTTTTACAACATCTGGGTGGCGCGCAAGCTCTTCCCCCGCTACTCCGAAGAGCAGTTCCTCGTCATGTACGGGATGCTGACGGGCACAGCGTCGACGGGCGTCATCCTGCTGCGCGAGCTCGACCCCGACCTTGCGACCCCTGCGGCGGAAAACCTCGTCTATCAGAACTTCCCCGCCATGGTGTTCGGCTTCCCCATGATGCTGCTGGCGACCTTCGCGCCCGCAAACCCCGAATGGACGCTGCTCATCATCACGGGCTTCTTCATCGTGATGAACATCATCCTCTTCCGCAATCAGATCTTCCGACGGAGAAAGGGAAGCGCTTCCGCTCCCCCCGCCCCGCCCGCAGAATAGACGACAAGATAAAAAAAACGCCCCGCGCTTTGAAAGCGCGGGGCTGTTGTTTTTAGACAAAGTCAGTTGAGGGCGCGCGTCACCGAGCAGGCGATGACGCCGGGGCCGACGTGGCAGGCGATGCTCAGCGAGAGCGGATCGCAGAAGCTCACGGGGATGTTGGGGAAGGCGGCGGCAAGTTCCGCTTCAAACGCCTTGATCTCCTCCTCCCGCGCGGTATGCGCGAGGCAGATGCGCATCTGCCCGGCCGCCGCGAAGTCGGCAAAGCGGGTCGCGAGATCGCTCTTGAGGGCATCCGTCATCACCTGCTTGGCCTGCTTCAAGGTCTGCACCTTCTTGAAGGCGTCCAGCTTGCCGCCCTGGATCTGCAAAACGGGCTTGACCCGCAGGATGGTGCCGATGAGCGCCGCCGCGGGCGTGAGCCTTCCGCCCTTTTTGAGATACTTTAAGGTATCGAGCGTGAGATAGATGCTGCTGTCCCCCGCCGAGGCTTCGAGCTTTCTTGCGATCTCCTTGGCGCTCATGCCGCGCTCGGCAAGTGAAAGAGCATCAAAGACGCTGTGCTTCAGGGTGATGGAAATGCGGCGGTTATCGACGACCTGCACCCTGCCCTCATAGCCCTTTGCGAGCTGCTGTGCCGTGTGGCAACTCTCGGAAAGGGCGCTCGACATGGGGATATGCACCACGTCGCATCCATCTTTGAGAAGGCTTTCCCACACTTCCGTGACGCTCGCCGCCGAGGGCTGCGAGGTGGAAACGGACGCATCCTGTGCAAGATGCTCGTAAAACTGTGCCTGCGTGAGGTCGATGTCCTCGAAATACTGCTCGCCATCGATGACAAACGGCATGGGGATGACGGAAATTCCCAGTCTTTCCGCCTCGGCCTGCGTGATGCCGCTGTTGGAATCGGTGACGATCTTTACCATTGCCATGATCGTTTTCTCCAATTCTTTGTTTTTGTTCACTTCGTGACTCATTCATTATAGGAAAGTCAGAGCGCGTTGTCAAGGGAACGGGCGCACTTTTGAGAAAGAAAACCAAAAAAGAAAACTTGACATTTTGGGGCGTGCGTTCTATAATAAAAGGAGCGGAAGCGCCCTTTCCATGCGCCATTCCGCATCCAAACCGGGATCAAAGGGAGGAATCATGTACCGCATTCTCAAGAAAAAGAGCCTCAATCCCACCGTCACACTGATGGAGATCGAGGCGCCCTTCGTCGCAAGAAAGGCGCGCGCAGGGCAGTTCATCATCCTCCGCGCAGACGAGCGCGGAGAGCGCATCCCCCTCACCGTTGCGGGCTGCAACAAGGAGACGGGGGCCGTTACCATCATCTTCCAGGTCGTGGGCGGCGCCACGATGACCTTAAACGCCCTTTCTGAGGGCGAGCGCATCGCCGACTTCGTCGGGCCCCTGGGAAACCCCACCGAAGTGGAAGGCATCAAAAAGGCGTGCGTCGTGGGCGGCGGCGTGGGCTGCGCCATCGCGCTCCCCGTCGTGAGAGAGCTGCACGAGATGGGCTGCGAAGTCACCTCCATCGTCGGCTTCCGTAATAAAGACCTCGTCATTCTGGAGGACGAATTCCGCGCCGCCTCCGACAAGTTCGTGATGATGACGGACGACGGCAGCTACGGCGAAAAGGGCAACGTCACACTCCCCTTGAAGCGTATGCTGGAGGCGGGCGAAACATTTGACCGCGTCATCACGATCGGCCCGCTCGTCATGATGAAATTCGTCGCCCTCGCGACCAAGGAATACAACATCCCCACTATCGCCTCGATGAACCCCATCATGATCGACGGCACGGGTATGTGCGGCGGCTGCCGCCTCACCGTGGGCGGAGAGACCAAGTTCGCCTGCGTGGACGGGCCCGACTTCGACGCCCACCTCGTCGACTTCGACGAGGCGATGAAGCGTTCGCGCACCTACGCGGAATTTGAAGCAAAGGCGCGCGAAAAGCACTGCAATCTCTTTAAGAAGGAGGCAAAGTGATGGCGAAATTCAATATGGATCCCAAGAAGCACCCCATGCCCTCGCAGGATCCCCTTGTCCGCAATAAAAATTTCAAGGAAGTCGCCCTCGGCTATGACGAAGAGACCGCGATCGATGAGGCAAAGCGCTGCTTAAATTGCAAAAATCAGCCCTGCGTTGCGGGCTGCCCCGTCAACGTCGCCATCCCCGAATTCATCGCCCTCGTCGCGGAGGGCAAGTTCGAGGAGGCGTACCAGGTCATTGCCCGCACCTCTTCCCTTCCCGCCGTCTGCGGAAGGGTGTGCCCGCAGGAGACGCAGTGCGAAGGCAAGTGCACGCGCGGCATCAAGGGCGAGCCCGTCGGCATCGGCCGGCTCGAGCGTTTCGTCGCCGATTGGCACAACTCCCATGCAACTCAGGCCCCCGCAAAGCCCGCTCCCAACGGCCATAAGGTCGCCATCGTCGGCTCCGGCCCTGCGGGACTCACCTGTGCGGGCGATCTCGCAAAGCTCGGCTACGACGTGACCGTCTTTGAAGCCCTGCACCTTGCGGGCGGCGTGCTCGTCTACGGCATCCCCGAGTTTCGTCTCCCCAAGGCCATCGTCGAAAAGGAGGTGGACAACCTCAAAGCGCTCGGCGTCAAGGTGATGACGGACATGGTCATCGGCAAGGTACTCACCATCGACGAGCTCAAAAAAGAGTTCGGCTTCGAAGCCGTTTTCCTCGGCACGGGCGCAGGCCTTCCCCGCTTTATGAACATCCCCGGGGAGAACGCCAAGGGCGTCTTTTCCGCCAATGAATACCTCACCCGCAGCAACCTCATGAAGGCGTACGAGGAGGACAGCGAGACCCCCATCTTCCACGCCAAGAAGGTCGCCGTCGTGGGCGGCGGCAACGTCGCGATGGATGCGGCGCGCTCGGCAAAGCGGCTGGGGGCGGACGTCGTGTATATCGTCTACCGCCGTTCGGAGGCAGAACTTCCCGCCCGCCGCGAGGAAGTGGAGCACGCCAAGGAGGAGGAGATCGTCTTCAAGCTCCTCACCAACCCCGTCGAAGTGCTCGCGGACGGCGACGACAACGTCGTAGGCCTTCGCTGCATCGAGATGGAGCTGGGCGAACCCGACGCCTCGGGCCGCCGCCGCCCCATCGAGAAGAAGGGCAGCGAATTCACGATGGACGTCGACTGCGTCATCATGGCACTCGGCACTTCGCCCAATCCCCTGCTCAAAAAGACCACGCAGGGCCTTGACACCAAGCCGCGCGGAGAGATCGTCGCCGACGAGAACGGCAAGACGTCGCTCGACGGCGTGTACGCGGGCGGCGACGCCGTGACGGGCGCCGCGACCGTCATCCTCGCGATGGGCGCAGGCAAGACCGCCGCAAAGGCGATGGACGAATACATCCGCTCCAAGGCATAACATAAGCCGAAGCTCGTTCGGCATACAAAAAAGTTTCCCCGCAGGGTCCTTCCCTGCGGGGATCTTCTATTTTAAAGAAAGAGCCGCGTTTCATCCGTTCTCCGCCGCCGCAGATACGCCTTCAGAAGCGGGCTCAGGCGGAAGGAGAGCGCCCCCTCGGGGCAGACCCGCACGCACCGCAGACAGCGGATGCAGCGGCCGTCCGGCTTCCCCGCGTGCATGGCGTGCATGGGGCAGGCGCGCTCGCACACACCGCACCCGCTGCAGCGGGAGGAGCGCACGAGCTTTGCGCCGAGACGGCTTCTCAGCCCGGGCGCGCCCGAAAGGAGGTGCCGCTTCCCCTTCGGGATGACGACGGACGAACTCTCGCCCGAGCGCACCTTCTCGAAAAGAGGCGCGAGCGCCGCCTCGTCAAAGGGATAGCCATCCTTCGTATAGGCGTGCTCGGTCGGAACGACCGCCGCGGCGACGACCGTTCCCCCAAAGAGCGTTTTCGCGTCATACAGAGCGCGCCCATAGCTCATGCCGCCGTAGCAAGCGACAAACGCCGCCCGTTCCGCCCCGCACGTTTTGAGATAGGCGGCAACGGGCGGAGGAACGCGCTCACAGTAGACGGGAAAGACGAGAAGCAGCACGGCATTCTCCCGAAGGGGCTCCCCCATCGGCAGCGCCGCCTCATGAAGTGCCTCGGCGCAGGCGCGGGCGATCGATTCCGAATGCCCGCTCCCCGTAAAATAGCGCACGTCCGTCATCGGTCCACCCCGATCTCTTCCCGCATCAGGGCACACTCGGGGATCTCTTCGAGGGAGAAGCCGAGGCACTCCTTCATCTCGGCGATGACCTCCTCTTTCGGCCTGCCGCAGCGCTTGCTCGAAAGGGAGATCTCCAGCGCGCTGAAGGGGATGAGCGTGCTCTCGCAGTGGTAGTAGCGCACGAACTGCGTGTGATCCTTGCAGCGCTCGATCTTACAGCTCGTGTGCAGCGCCTTGTCCTTCGCTTCGGGAGCCGACCAGCCGCATTCCCTGACGAGGATGTCCTTGACGCGGTTCCAGTCGTACGTCCCCCCGCAGGCCTTGTCCATATCGAGATGCACGAAGGCGGGGATGTGTCCCGTCCACGACGAGCTTCTTATGGCACGCTTCAAGGGCGGCAGCAGCTCGGGCGCCGCGTGGATGGCCTCGACGACGCTGTGCACGGGCTCGCCCTGCAAGCCGCTGTGCTTTTTGAAGAAGTTATCGCCGTAGGCAAGCTGCTTCATCGTCATCAGCGTCTGGATCTGCCCCTGACGGAGGGGCGGATGCAGCGTGAGGACGCGCCACACGTTGAAAAGAAAGGTGAGGAGCTTGTTCTCGGCAAAGGAATAGGCGATCTTGGGCGCCATGTGATTGTAGTAGAGGGCGAGCATCTGCACGGGTTCGTTGCCCGCCATGAAATAGGGCACGCGGTTTGCGACGAGCTCGGGATAAAAGAGGAGATAGGCAAGCGAAGGGCAGGCGCAGGTGCTGCCGATGAGCGAATACAGTTTGCGGTAGATGATATCGAGCGTCTCTTTGGCGATGGTGCGCACGATGAACTCCACCTTGGGGAATGCCTTTTTCGCCCCTTCGATGCTCTGCTTCGCGCAGTCGGAGAGGAAGGGGATCTCCCAGGTGAGCGCAAGGACGCGAAGCCCCTTGACCTTAGAAAGATAATAGAGAAGGTAGGTGGAATCTTTGCCGCCCGTATAGAAGAGGGCGACATCGAAGCGGGAGCGCTTGGAGGGTCTGATCTCTTCGACGAGGGGCAGAACGCTCTTGAGCCCCCGCGTCTCCTCCTCCGTCTGGCACATGGGGCAGCGACCCTCCCCGTCAAACTCAAGGCCGGGCAAAATAAAGTCGTTGGCGCAGCACGACGTGCAGAAGCGCGCCTCATCGAGACTCCTTGGAATGTGCCTGCGCTCCCCTTCCGTGACGACGGCATCTCCCAAAAGCGCGCCTAAGATGCGTTTTTCTTCTGCGGTCAGCTCCTTGGGAAGCGCGGAAACGACCGCGCGCTGTTTTTTCGTCAGGCGGACGGTATTGCGGAACATCCGCTCCCTGTTCCGAAGGCCATAGTAGCGAAGTTTCCCGTCCTCCAATTTCCAACGGCTCTGCAAACAGTACATAGTTTCCCTCCTGCTCCTATTGTAACACGTCTGCCGCCCGTTTTCAAGAGGGAGCGCAAAATTTAAGGAGCCCCCTCGCTTCTGAGAGAGCTCCTCTTTTTTCGGGCGCGCTTTCTTGCGGATGACCCGAAAAAGGTTTCAATTTTTGTAGGCGTCCGTGCCGTAGAGGGCGGACATATCGTCGGAATACTTCTTCGCCTTGTCGTACTGTCTGACGTCGCAGGCTGCCCCTGCCTCCTCCACTTTGCGCTTCTGCTCGCGCGAAAGGCGGGTGGGCACCTCGACAAAGACGTTGAGATAGAGATTGCCCGTGCCGTTGCGCGTCTTCAAGCCCTTGCCGCGGATGGTGAAGGTGGTGCCCGTCTGCGTGCCTTCGGGGATGGGATAGTCGAAGGCGTCGTCGATCGTGGGCACTCTCACCGTGCCGCCGAGGCATGCCGTCGCGAACGGGATGGGAAGATCGACGTAAAGATCCATGTTCTTGCGGCGGAAGATCTTGTGAGGCTCGACGCGGAACACGACGATGAGATCGCCCGCGGGGCCCCCTTCCGTGCTCGCCTGGCCAAAGCCGCGCTTGCGGATGTAGGAGTTTGTGTCGACGCCCGCGGGGATGGAGAGCGAGACCTTCGTCTCCTTCCGCACATAGCCCTTGCCCTTGCAGTCGGGGCATTTATCGGTAATGATCTTGCCCTTGCCGCCGCAGTCGGGGCAGGCGCCCACGCGCACCATGCGGCCGAACATGGTATCCTGCGAGAATCGGACCTGCCCTTTGCCGCCGCAGCGGGAGCACGTCTTATAGGCCGTGCCGCCCTTGGCGCCCGTGCCGCCGCAGGTGGGACAGGGCTCGTTGCGCGAATAGCTGATCTCCTTCACACAGCCCTTGGCGGCGTCCATGAAGGAGAGGCGCATCTCGAGCTGGATGTCCTCGCCCGAAGTATCGCGCTGCACGGAGGCATTGCCGCCGAAGCCCTGGAAGATGCTGTCGAAGATATCGCCGAAGCCCCCGCCGCCGAAGCCGCCGAAGCCTGCGCCGCCCATACCGCCCATGCCGGGATGCTCCTGTTCATAGTCGTAGGCCGCGCGCTTCTGCTTGTCGGAGAGCACTTCGTTCGCCTCGTTGATCTCCTTGAACTTCTCTGCGGCGAGCTTGTCGTTGGGGTGAAGGTCGGGGTGGTACTGCTTGACGAGCTTTTTATACGCCGCCTTGATCTCCTCCTCCGTCGCGTTCTTGCTCACGCCGAGAATTTCGTAATAGTTCTTTTTTTCTGCCATGCTCTGTTCCTCTTATCGCCCGTTAAGGGGCGGCAGCGCCGCCCCTTAAATCAACTGATTATGCCTTGCGGAACGCGCCGCGGATCTTACTGATGGAACTCTTCGTCGCCCGCCTGAGGCTCGCCGTTCGGCGCGCCGCTGCCGTTTGCCGCATTCTGCTGATACATCTTCTGGAAGATGGGCTGCACGGCGTTCGAGAGCTTCTCAAACGCGGCATTGAAGCGCTCTTCGTCGTCCGCATCGAGCTCCTTCTTGGCCTCTTCGACGGCGGAGTTGAGGGAAGCCTTCTCCTCGTCCGAGAACTTGTCGCCGTTTTCCTTGAGCGTCTGCTCGACGGAGAAGATGAGGCCGTCCAGCTTGTTGCGGCTGTCCACTTTCTGCTTGCGCTTCTTGTCCTCTTCGGCGTACTGCTCGGCTTCCTTGACCGCCTTGTTGATCTCGTCCTCCGAAAGATTGGTCGAAGAAGTGATCGTGATATCGGTGGACTTGCCCGTACCGAGGTCCTTTGCCTCGACGTGCACGATGCCGTTGGCGTCGACGTCGAAGGTGACTTCGATCTGCGGGATACCGCGGGGCGCGGGTGCGATGCCCGTCAGCATGAATCTGCCCAGCGTCTTGTTGTCGCGGCAGAACTCACGCTCGCCCTGCAAAATGTGGATCTCGACGCTCGTCTGATTGTCGGCAGCCGTCGAGAACACCTGGCTCTTCTTGACGGGGATGGTCGTATTGCGGTCGATGAGCCTCGTGAACACGCCGCCCAGCGTCTCGATACCGAGGGAAAGGGGCATGACGTCGAGAAGGAGCACATCCTTGATCTCGCCCGTCAGCACACCGCCCTGAATGGCAGCGCCGATGGCGACGCACTCGTCGGGGTTGATGCCCTTGAAGGGCTCCTTGCCCG
>QAKM01000031.1 GCA_003343805.1 Bacillota bacterium
CAGTTTGAAAAGCAGGAGATGATCGTCATCTGCAAGCCCGAAGAGAGCGCCGAGTGGTACGACAAGATGTGGCACTATACGGTGGAGCTCTTCGTTTCGATGGGCATCCCCGTGCGCACGCTCGAGTGCTGCTCGGGCGATCTAGCCGACCTCAAATACCGCAGCGTGGACGTGGAGGCATGGAGCCCCCGCCAGAAGAAGTATTTCGAGGTGGGCTCCTGCTCCAACCTCACCGACGCTCAGGCGCGCCGCCTCAACATCCGCTACAAGAGCGGCAAGGGCACGGCGTTCGCGCACACCCTCAACAACACCGTCGTCGCTCCGCCCCGGATGCTCATCGCCTTTGTCGAGAACCACCTGCGTGCGGACGGCAGCGTCGAGATCCCGGAAGTCCTTTGGCCCTATATGGGAGGGACCAAGGAGATCAGCGTCAGAAAGTAATTGCAAGAAGGGATGAAGTACGTTTTTTTCGACATCGAATGCGCCTGCGTATTCAAGAATACGGCCAAGATTTGTGCCTTCGGGTATGTGATCACGGATGAAACGTTCCGCGTCCTCGAAAAGGAGGACATCCTCATCAACCCCAAGGGCAAGTTCCACCTCACAGACCGGAAGGGCGGTGAGGGGCTCGTGCTCCCGTATGAATACGAAGATTTCAAGAAGTATCCCGTGTTCCCTGCCGAATATGCGCGCATCAAGGCGCTCCTCGAGGACAAGGAGGCGATCGTGCTGGGCCATGCGACCATGAACGACGTCAACTATCTCAATCTGGAGACGCGCCGCTATCACCTTCCCTCCTTTTGCTTTGACTATTACGATACGCAGTTTTTCTATATGAACACGCGCTCGGAGTACACCCGTCAGGTGGGGCTCGGGGCGATGGCGGAGGAGCTGGGCGTCGATTTCGTTCCTCACCGCGCCGCCGACGACGCCTACGCTACCATGCGCGTGTGCCGCGTGCTCTGCGCCGAGGAACGGACGAACGTCATGGGCCTCGTGCGCCGCTACGGCATCCGTGCGGGCCGGCTCGCGGGCTATCAGATCCGTCCGCTCACCTCGATGGGGCTCAAGGCCTACATCCGCGAACGGGACGAGGCGCGCGAACGTCACGCCAAGGCGCACGAGGAGTTCTATCGCTTCGTCAACAAGAAGATGCACCAGCGGCGGCCCAAGGGCGGCTCGCTCGAGGGGAAGGTATTCTGCTTTGCGAAGGACATCGAGGACGACGTGGAGATCTCCCGCCGGCTCGTCGCCGCCATCTACGACTCGGGCGGCAAATACACCTCGCACCCCACCGAGTGCAACGTCTACATTGCCCGCGGCGAGGGGGGATTGCGCTTCCAGAATGCGCTCACGGCGGGGGCGGCGTATATCCCGCTCGAGAGCCTTGCGGGTGCGCTGGAGAGTATGTAACGGACGGACAGCCGAAGGGCTGTCCTTTCTTTGTCGGGTGCGGCCCTTGCCGCGAAGGAGGAGGATATGACGCTGCCGGAGGCATTTTTAAAGCGCATGGAGGGGGATCTGAAAGAGCAGTTCCCCGCCTTTCTGCGCAGCTTGGAAGAGCCGCCCGTGAAGGGCGTGCGCGCCAATCTTCTGAAGTGTTCGGAGGAAGAATTTTCCCGCCTTGTGCCCTTCCCGCTCGGGGAACGGGTGCCGTGGGCGGAGGGCGGCTTCTATTGCCCGGAGGAGCGCCCCGGGGCATACGCCGAACACTTTGCGGGGCTCTACTACTGCCAGGAGCCCTCGGCGATGTGCGCCGCGCCCCTCCTTCAGGTGCGGCCCGGGGAGCGCGTCCTCGACCTGTGCGCTGCGCCGGGGGGCAAGACGACGCAGCTCGCCGCGCGGATGCGGGGGCAAGGCGTCCTTATCGCCAACGAATACGTCTTTGACCGCGCGAAGATCCTGTCGCAGAACGTCGAGCGCATGGGCATCACAAACTGCGCCGTCGTCAGCGCCTCCACGGAAGAACTTGCCGAAGCGCTTGGCGGGTATTTTGACAAGGTTTTGGTCGATGCGCCCTGCTCGGGCGAGGGGATGTTCCGAAAGGATCCCGGCGCCATCGCCGAATGGAGCGAGGAGAACGTTGCCCGCTGCATTGCCCGCCAGCGCGATATTTTGGACGATGCGGCGCGGCTCGTGCGTGCGGGCGGGCGGCTCGTGTACTCGACCTGCACCTTTGCGCGCGGGGAGGACGAGGAGCAGGTGGAAAACTTTCTTGCCCACCATCCCGAATTTGCGCTGCTGGAGCAGCACCGCCTCCTGCCGCACGAGGTGAAGGGGGAGGGGCACTTTGCCGCCCTCTTGGAAAAGCGCGGGGAGGACGATCCCTGTGACGGGCCCTGCAGGGTGCGCTCCTTCCCCGTGCGCCGCGACCGCGCTGCCGAACGCGCGTGGAAGGAATTTGCCGCGGACTTTTTCAAGGTCTTGCCCCAAGGCACGCTCACGACGCTCCCCGACGGCCGGATGTATCTTTTGCCCGAGGGGCTGCCCGCCCTCCCCGGCCGTGTGGTGCGTGCGGGACGGGAGCTCGGCGAGTACAACGGCAAACGCTTCACGCCCGCCCATGCCCTTGCCATGAGCGCAGGGCGGGAGGGGGTGCGGCGCTTCCTTGCACTCGGACGGGGGGAGGCGGAACGCTATCTGCACGGCGAGGCGCTTGCCCTGGACGGGCTCTTCGGTGAGGCAGAGGCGGCCGCAACGGGGAGCGGCTGGTGTGTCGTCGGGCTCGGGGCGTACCCGCTCGGCCTCGGCAAGATCGCGGGCGGGATGCTCAAGAACCATCTGCCAAAAGCTCTCCGCGCTGCCAAACTTTCCTGAGCCGGGGCGGGCCGCAGACGCGCCGAAGGGAGGAAGGAGAGCATGATACTGCGCCGCGGGCGCCCGAAACGGGCGCCCGCGGCGCGTTCTGTTTTCATACCATAAAATAAGAGGCTCCCGGGCGGGAGCCTCTTAACGGTTCAGACATCAGTTGTTGTAAGGATCGTACTCATCCTCGGGGACCGACGTCTCGTCCTTCTTGGCGGCAGGCTTCTTCACCTGCGGGGGAAGGGGACGCACGACGGGTGCGCTCTCTGCCTTGATGCGCTGTCTGCGGCTGCGCTTCTCGAGCTGGCGTCTCACGATGACGAGCACGATGACGGCCACGAGCACGACGGCAAGCACACCGGAGGAGATGAGCAGCCAGACGTTGTTGTCCGTCTCGGTCTCGGTGGTGTCCTCTTCTTCGTCGCCCTCGCCGAGGTCATCCTCTTCCACCGTCACATCCGCTGCGGAGTAGTCGAGGAAGAAGGTGTAGGCGGGGGAGCCGGTGGCAAGGCCTTCGCTGTCATCCCAATAGAGGTAGACGAGCTGCTCTTCGTACGAGGACTGCGTGTAGGAGCCGTAGGGGTTCCCGAGTTCATCCTCGTCCTGCGTTGCGTCGTAGCGGAGGTACGAGGTCGCATCGTAGAAGGTGAAGGTGTAGTACATGGCGATCGCAGAGTCGGTGATATTGTCCTTCTCGGCAATGCCGTTCGCACGCTTGATCTCTTCGACGGCCTCGTCACGGATGGAGGCGAAGTCGCTCGTGCTGTCGTTGGAGTAGTTGTCGAAGATGACGTAGCTGTCCTCGGGGTTGGGGGCGGAGCCGTCGCGCGAGCCGCTCCACACTTCCAGGCGGTAGGTCTTGGCCTCGCTCCCGGCATTGAGATAGAAGCTGACCGTTACCCATTCGCCCGCTGCCTTGGTGCCGTCCACTTCGATGACGGCCGAGGGGAGCGTTGCGTTCCGGAAGTCGTAGCGGGTGATGGTCTCGCCGCTCACTTCGGTGGGAAGGCAGGTGACTTCGGTGGAGTAGGTGTCCGTCTCGAGGTCGTAGTAGGCATACGTTCTGCCCTCGTGCACATAGAAGGCCACGGTGCCGTCGCGGGTGACGTAGTTGCCTTCGTCGTCGGTGTCGTAGTTATACAGGTTCGCGTAGTACATCGCGCTCGTATCGCCCGTGCGGGTGTAGAGACCGTTCTCGTTGAGGGTGAACAGCACGTCGCTGTGGCGGTCGAACTCGTCGGAAGAGGGATCGATGCGGCAGATGTTGCCGTTGTCATCGTACCAGTAGGTGACGTCGGGCAGGTTGGTCGACATCGCGCTGCCGGCGGACTTGGAGGTCGTCGTATCGGTCAGGTAGATGTACGCCTTGGCGCCCTCCGAGAGGCGGACGCGCATGGAGACGAGCTGTGCGGTGCTTGCCGAAAGGGAGATGTCCTGCGAGATGAAGCCGTAGGAGGCAGCCTCGCCGTTGGCGATCACAAGGGGCTGGTTGGCGTTGCCGAAGAGGTTCGTCCACCACTCATCGCCGTCTGCCGCCGAGGTGTCGAGGATGTTCCTCCATGCCTCTTCGGAAGCGTAGTAGTTGTCCGCATAGTCGGCATTGAGGAGGCCGGCATACACATTCTCGGGCTTGACGTTGGAGACGCCGCCGTCGGGTACGACGGCCACGCTGCCGCCGAGGGTGCCCGTGAAGGAAGCGGGAAGGGCGGGACGCGATTCGATGTCCTTGCGGGCGGTCGCCGAAACGTCGTCAAAGCTGCTCGTGTTCTGCGCTCTGCCCGTCAGGGAGACCTTCACCGCACGGTCGCCCGTCGACGCATAGCTGTATTCCGTGCCGGTCAGGGGCTTGGTCTCAAAGTTGGTGAAGGCCGCATAGCCGTCCGAGAAGTCATAGCGGTCGGCCGAGACGATGCTCGTGGGGCCGTAGGAAAATTCGATGTGGAAGGTCTTGTCCTCGTCCGTCTCGTTGGTGAGGAAGAAGAAGCACTGCACCCAACCGTTGTAGATATCCTGATTGTCGTCGTCGATATCGACGGTGTCCACAGCGTTGGAATCGAACGCGGTGAGCGTGGTGCGGTTCTCGCCGTCCACGAGCGTCGCATTCGCGCCCGTCAGGCCTTCGGCGATCTCGCTCGTCTTGACGAAGAAGGAGACCAGCATCCGCTCGCCCGAAGCGAGGGAGATGTCGCCCGTCTTGGCGGTGTAGGCCGCGCCGTTTGCGGACATCAGCATGAGGACGTTGCCGTTCTCACCGAAGGGGTACTTGCCTTCGAGGTCGTTGCGGTAGATCTTCTGCAGGGTGGGGTTGGAGGATGCCGCGATCTCCGCCATCGTCATGAGGGCGGTCACGTTCTCCTCGCTGTCGCCGAGCGAGGGGTGGATGCTCTCGGACGTGTACGTCTTGCTGCCCGAGACTTCGCTCGTGAGCGCGAAGGTCACATCGTCCAGAAGGTCGCCCGCCGCGTCGAAGCCGGCGTACAGGTCGAGGGCGAAGGTGTCGCCCGTCACGCTGTCCGTATCAAAGACCTTCTCTTCGGCAAGGGAATCGACGGTGCAGATGTTCCAATCGGAGGAGACAGCCTCCTCGTAAGCCTCGGCGGAGATGATCTCGCAGGAGACGTCGTCGAAGAAGGCATAGCCGTTGACGTTCTCGTAGCGGTCGGAAGAGGAGCCGCGGCCGAGGCCGAGCACCACCGTGAAGGTGGAGGAAGCGAAGGTGCTGGCGCGCACATAGACGGTGTACTCCTGCCATTCGCCTTTGGTGTTGATGTTCTTAATCTGCATCTGGTCGAGCGTCGTGCCGCCCACCGTGTTGGTGATGCCGATGTAGGCACCGCCGCGGCGGGAGACCTCCGTCTCGCTGTCTGCGTAGTAATGCGTGAGGGCATCGGTGCGCACCCAGACGGAGAGCTTGGCTGCCGTGCCCGCCTCGAGCGTGATCGTCGTGCCCGAGGTATAGTACTGTGCGGTACCGAGGACGTTCTCGCTCGTCCTCCGGTTGTGGATCATGAGGACGCTCGTGTCGCCGTTCTCACGCTGGGCGGCGTCGTCGTGGAGGGCAAGGCCCGCACCCACGTCGCTGTTGAGGTATTCCACGTCCTCGAAGTCGACGGAATAGCTGTATTCGGCGAAGAGCTCCGCTTCTTCGGAATCGTCGTCGAGGTCGTCGATCTCGTCCTCGTAGATGTCGAGGAACTTGAGGCGGTCGTAGGCGGAGACGTTGTCGTCCTCCCAATGCGCCGCGGCTTCCTCGATGGAGGCAAAGGTGGTCACTTCCTCGTCGTCCTTGGTGTAGGTCGAGAAGGGATAGCCGCCCGAGGAGGTGAAGTACGTCCAGTCGGCGGTGTTGATGATGCCGGAGGCCGTATCCGACGAGGGAGAACCGGCGCTGAACGTCCAGTTGTTGGGCGTGTTCACGACGCCGTGACGGTCGATGACGTCCTCAACGTCCTTGTCGGAGTAAAATTCAAAATTGCCGTTGCGGAGAAGCTGGGTATCGGCCTGGGAGACGGTGGTGTCCTCGTCGTCCGAGGTGTCCGACCCGTCCGAGCAGGCGGTAAAGACCCCCAAGGAGAGCGTCGTCGCGACCGTGAGCGAGAGCACGGACAGAACGTATTTTCTCCAGGTTTCCGTTCGATTGTTTTTTGCCATAAAACACCCTTTTTTAGTTTATCTTAGGCCGCAGGGAGAGCAGAGCGCATCTCCCGTTGAGCCAATTCTTGCAATAGCACTATTTTACAGGAAAATGCGCAGAGAAGCAAGCATTTCTAAGTGAAATCGAGAAAAAAAGGGTAATTTTTTTATGGAAGGGCAAACTGAGGAAAAACGGGCGCGCAGGGCGCGCGGGAGGGGAGGATATGCAGAAAAAGAGTGTGTTTGCCTGCCTTGCGGGCGGGGCGGCGGTGGGCGCCGCGAACGGGCTCCTCGGCGGGGGAGGAGGGATGCTCGCCGTGCCCATCCTCGAGAAGGCGGGCCTTGAGGAGCGGTGCGCGCACGCCACGGCCATCGCGGTCATCGCGCCCGCCTCCCTCGTGAGCGGCATCGTCTATCTCTGCTCGGGGCTGGTGGAGATGCCGCTCTTTATCCCCGCGGCGCTCGGGGTGCTGCTGGGCGGGCTTCTGGGGGCAAAACTTCTGCGCATCCTGCCCCTCGGGGCGATCTCGCTGCTCTTCGAGGGGGTCATGCTGGCGGCGGGGCTGAGGCTGCTTTTCCCGTGAGCTTTTTTCTTCTCTTCCTTGCGGGGATGGTCGGCGGCGTGCTCGGCGGTATGGGCATGGGCGGCGGAACGGCGCTCATCCCCCTCCTCACGCTCTTTCTCGGCCTCCCGCAGACGGCGGCGCAGGGCATCAACCTCCTCGCCTTTTTCCCGATGGCGGCGCTCACCCTCCCCGTGCACGCAAAGAACGGCCTTTTGAAGAAGGAGGGCCTCGTCTTTCTGGTGCTGCCCGCGCTCGTCCTGTCGGCGGCGGGGGCGCTTTTGGCGGCGCAGCTCCCCGGAATGTTGCTCCGCCGCGCGTTCGGCGCCTTCCTCATCGTCCTCTCCGCGGTGCGGATAGGGGGCCGCGTGCAAAACAAGGGCGGCAAAGCGGGTGAAAAACGCCAAAAAACTTGGTGAAAAGGGAAAATATTTTCCAAAAGGGTATGGACAAATGCCCCCGCGTGTGTTAAAATGGGCATAGTAAGATTTGGAATAAGAATGGGTCGAATTTTATATTCCGTCGGAAACCGTGCGGCAGGCCCGCACGGCGCTCTTACGATTTTACAAGGAAAGGACGGATCCAAATGGAAAAATTGGGTATCATCGATCTGGGCTCCAACTCCGCGCGGCTCGTCATCGTCAACCTCTTTCAGGAGGGTTATTTCGTGGTGGAGGACGAGATCAAGGAGAGCGTCCGCCTCGGTCAGGACATGGACCGCGACGGCTTTTTGAAGCCGCAGCGCGTGGCGGAGACCATCAAAACGCTTAAAATGTTCAAGCGCCTCTGCGAGGCGTCCCGTGTCGAGCACATCATCCCCGTGGCGACGGCGGCGGTCCGCCATGCCAAAAATCAGCGCTCCTTCCTCGACGAGATCCAGGCAACGTGCGGCCTTCGGGTGCGCGTGCTTTCCGAAGAGGAGGAGGCGACGCTCGTCTACCGCGGCGTCATCAACTCGATGGACGTCCCCAAGGGCATCATCCTCGAGATCGGCGGCGGCAGCACCAAGATCGTCTACTATAACCGCCGCACCATCCTGCACTATGCGACGTTGGGCTTCGGTGCCGTGACGCTCACCGACCTCTTCGCGGACGACGGCGTCTCCCCCGAGGAGCAGACCGCGAAGATCGAGGAGTTCTTCACCGAGCAGTTCAAGAAGATCGAGTGGCTTTCGGAAGTGGAGCCCGACGCGCAGATGATCGGCGTGGGCGGGACCTTCCGCAACCTCTACAAGATCAACCGCCTCGTGCGCAAGTATCCGCTGAACGTGGTCCACAACTATTCGTTCGCCGCGGATGACTTCCGCTCCGTGTACGAGATGATCCGCGTCCTCGACGTCGAAAAGCGCAAGCGCATCCGCGGGCTTTCGCCCAACCGGGCGGACATCATGCCGGCGGCGCTCGCCATCGTCAAGTCCTTCCTGGACTATCTCCACATCGAAAACTTCCTCGTCAGCGGCTGCGGGCTCCGGGAGGGGCTCATGTTCAACCGCGCCGTCCCCATGACGGAGGAGCGCCCGCTCTCGGATGTTCTGGGCTACTCTTTGAGCACGCTCTCCAAGTACTACGGCTGCGACGATGCACACGTCGAGCACGTCGTCAAGCTCTCCATCCAGCTCTTCAAGCAGCTCCGCGTGCTGCACAAGTTCCCGCGCGTCTATCTGAAAGTCTTGAAGATCGCGGCGAGCCTGCACGACTGCGGCAAGCGCGTGCGCTTCTTCAACAACCAGCAGCACAGCCGCTATATCATCCTCAATTCCACCATCTACGGCGCGACGCACCGCGAGATCGTCCTTGCCGCCTTTGTGGCGGGCTGCCATACGCGCGAGGACCTCAACGCCGCCGAGTGGGCGCGCTATAAGGACATCGTCTCGGAGGACGATGCGGAGATCGTGCGGAAGCTGGGCGTGCTCCTGCGCATTGCCGAGAGCCTCGACCGCAGCGGCCAGGGCATGGTCACGGGCATCAACTGCGACGTTCTGGGCGATTCCGTCATCATGAAGACGGAGGTCATCGGCGACGCCACGCTCGAGATCAACCAGGCGCTCAAGGCGAACGCCGACTTCAAGCGCACCTTCAAGAAGAATCTGGAGATCCTGTGAGGGTCCTGCTTGCGAGCAATTCCCCGCGGCGGAGAGAGCTCCTTCACGAGGTCATCCCCGCCTTCGAGGTCGTTCCTTCCCGCTATGAAGAGATCGCGCGGGAGGGGGAGAGCGGAAGGGCGCGCGCCCTCCGCTTTGCCGAGGGAAAGGCGAAGGAAGTGTTTTCCCGCTTTCCCGATGCGGCGGTCCTGGGGGCGGATACCGTCGTCGTCCTCGGCGGCGAGATCCTGGGAAAACCCAAGGACGGGGCAGACGCCTTCCGGATGCTCCGTCTTTTAAGCGGAAAGACGCACTCCGTATATTCCGGAGTGTGCCTTGTCACGCCCGAGGGGGAGCGGTGCGGCGTCGAGGAGACGCGCGTCACCTTCCGCGCCCTTTCGGACGAAGAGATCGTATCCTATATCCAAACGGGCTCCCCGCTCGACAAGGCGGGCGCCTACGGCATTCAGGACAGCGGCTTTGCCGCCTCCTGTGACGGCAGCTATTCCAACGTCGTGGGGCTTCCCCTCGAACGAGTGCGTGAATATTGTAAGGAGTTGCACCTATGATAAAACTTGCGATCGACTTCGGCACTTCGGTGACGAAGATCTACAAACTCGGCAGCGGCATCGTGCTTGCCGAAGCGACCTGCGTCACCGTACAGAAGGACACGGGGGAGATCCGCGCCTTCGGGAACGAGGCCAAACGGCTCCTCGGCAAGACCGCCGAGCAGACGGACGTCTGCTTCCCCGTCTATGAGGGGGAGATCGTCTCCGAACGCCTCGCGGGGGCGCTTCTCGAATATTTCCTCCGCAAAGTGGTCAAGCGGGGGGCTTCCGTCGAGGCGCTCTTCTGCGTCCCCTGCGGCTATAAGGTGGAATCGCGCGAGAAGGTGTACCGCGTCGCCAAGGCGGCGGGCATCGGCCGCGTCAACTTCGCCGAGACGCCCTTTCTGAGCGTCCTCGGGCAGGATGTGCCCCTTTCAGAGAGCAATCCCGTGTTCGCTATCGATATCGGCGCGGGCGTCACTTCCATCGCGGCGTTCTCGCTGGACGGCATCATCGCGGGCCTTTCCATGAACGTGGGCGGCAGCAACATGGACGTGCATATCATTGACCACATCGCCGACACGTTCTCGCTCAAGATCGGCTCTTTGACGAGCGAAAAGCTCAAAAATACGGTGGGCAGCCTCATCGAGGACGACAACCAGAGCACCATCATCAACGGCCGCGACATCAAGTCGGGCCGCCCGCGCTCGGTGTCCGTCTCCTCGGCGGATATCGTCTTCCCCATCAAGGTGTACATCGATAAGATCGCAGAATATGCCGATCTCGTCTTAAAGAAGCTCCCCGCGGAAGTCTCGGCGGCGATGCTCAAGAACGGGCTGTACCTCTCGGGCGGCGTGTGCAACATCGCGGGGCTTGCGGAGTATATGTCGGGCAAACTGCAGATGGAGGCGCACCTTTCGGGCGATCCGCAGATGGCGGTCGTCCTGGGCGGCGGAAGAGCGGTCGGCAACGCCGCGCTGCTGCGCCGCATTCGTTTGGAATAAGTTGTATATTTAGGGGATGTTCCCCTCGGATGGCACAAGATTTTGTGGTGAAAATACTTTTCATCGGAAAATCTTGTGCTTTTTGCTTGACAGCGACCACAGAGTGTGGTATAGTGATAGCACCTTACGGCGACTGACGAATTGGCGGAGCACCGCGTGAAACCGTAGGGGCAGAGAAGCCGTTTCGTCTGGGCAGTACCTCCTGTAAGCAGGGTGCTGTCCTTTCCTGTTTTTTTGGGGATCCGTGCAAAAATTGCACAAACTGCAGACAAGAGCCGCGGCGTCGGCGGGCGCCTTTGGGACGGCGGAGCGGCAGAGCAGATCGGGAGGTCGGCATGACGGGACGCATCCATTCCTATGAATCCTTCGGCACGGTGGACGGCCCGGGCATCCGCTTCGTCATCTTCTTTCAGGGCTGCCCGATGCGCTGCAAGTACTGCCATAACCCCGATACCTGGGAGGGAAAGGCCGGCCGGGAAGTGACGGCGGAAGAGGCCGTCAGGGAAGCCCTCAAATACAAGAGCTATTTCGGGGCGAAGGGCGGCGTGACGGCAACGGGCGGAGAGCCCATGCTCCAGCTTCCCTTCCTCACCGAACTCTTTTCGCTCCTCAAAGAAAAGGGCATCCATACCTGCCTCGATACGTCCGCCGCACCCTTCCCCGCAGAGGAGGACGCGGACCGGAGCGCCTTCGACGAACTTCTGAAGGTCACCGATCTCGTGCTCCTCGACATCAAGCACATCGACGAGGAGGCACACAAAGCGCTCACGGGGCGTTCGGGGGCGCACGCCAGGGCATTTGCCCGCTATCTTTCCGAACGGGGCAAGCCCATCTGGATCCGCCACGTCCTCGTCCCGGGCATCACGGACGACGACGGCGCGCTGCATCGGCTCAAAGCATTCATAGACGGCTTGAAGACGGTGGAAAAGGTGGAAGTGCTGCCCTATCACACGCTGGGGATCGCGAAGTACCGCTCGCTCGGCATAAAGTACCCCCTGGAGGGAGTGCGTCCGCCCGAAAAAGAGCGCATCAAAAACGCCCGCGAGATCTTGTGTGCGGGCATCGGAGGGAAGTGATGGCGAACATCGAACTGTTGGAAGTGAGCGGCGAGAGCTGCGCGAACTGCTTTTCGCTCCTGCCCATCTTAAACAAGCTGGCGGCGGAGCGGGGCATTCCGCTTCGGCACCTCGAAGTGACGGAGGAAACCGCCGAAGAAGTGAGAAAGTACGAGATCGACCGCGTCCCGACGGTGCTCGTCTTAAAGGACGGCGAAGTGACGGCGCGCTGTTCGGGCTATCAGCCGGAGGAGATATTATCCCTTTGGTTGGACGCCAAGATCTCAGAGGCCCGCGTTTGAAAAATTCTTTCGTCCGAAATCGATATATCTGCAATCATAACGAATGACAGGAGGTCAAAGCCTTATGACGGCAAAAGACTTTGCACAACATAACTTTGAAGGAGCATGGCATTCCTTCGAGCCCGGCAAGTGGAGCAACGACGAGGTGGACGTGCGCGACTTCATCCAGCGCAACTACACCCCCTACGAGGGCGACGGCGCCTTCCTCGCCCCTGCCACCGAGGCGACCAAAAAACTGTGGGAGATCGTCATGGAGTATTCCAGGAAGGAGCGCGAACGGGGCGGCGTGTACGACGCCGATACTTCCATCGTCTCCACCGTGGCAAGCCACAAGGCGGGGTATTTCGACAAGTCGCTCGAAAAGATCGTGGGGCTCCAGACGGATATGCCCTTCAAGCGCTCGCTGCAGCCCTTCGGCGGCATCCGCATGGCGGAAGAGGCGCTCGAGATGTACGGCTATCACATCGACCCCGAGGTCAAATATATCTTTACGCACTATCGTAAGACGCACAACGACGGCGTGTACGATGCCTACACCCCCGAGATGCGCCGTGCGCGTTCCGCACATATCTTAACGGGCCTGCCCGATACCTACGGCCGCGGCCGCATCGTGGGGGATTATCGCCGCGTGGCGCTCTACGGCGTCGATTACCTCATCCAAAAGCGCGAGGAGGATAAATCCCGCATCGACGGCGACATGACGCCCGACCGCATCCGCGACCGCGAGGAAGTCGCCGAGCAGGTCAAGGCGCTGAAGGCGCTCAAAGCGATGGCGGCGGAGTACGGCTTCGACATCTCCCGCCCCGCCGAGAACGCGCAGGAGGCCATCCAGTGGCTGTACTTCGGCTATCTCGCCGCCGTCAAAGATCAGAACGGCGCGGCGATGAGCATCGGCCGCAATTCCACCTTCCTCGATATCTACATCGAGCGCGACCTCCGCGAAGGGAAACTCACCGAAGAGGAGGCGCAGGAGCTTGTCGATCACTTCGTCATGAAGCTGCGCGTCGTCAAGTTCATGCGCATCAAGGAGTACAACGAATTGTTCAGCGGCGATCCCACCTGGGTCACCGAGTCCATCGGCGGCATGGGTGTGGACGGCAGGACGCTCGTCACCAAGAACAGCTTCCGCATCCTGCACACGCTCAAGAACCTCGGCCCCGCGCCCGAACCCAACCTCACGGTGCTGTGGTCGAGAAGGCTCCCCGACGGTTTCAAGCGCTTCTGTGCGGAAGTTTCCATCGAGACGAGCGCCATCCAGTACGAGAGCGACGATCTGATGCGGCCCGAGATGGGGGACGACTACTGCATCGCCTGCTGCGTCTCGAGTATGCGCGTGGGCAAGGATATGCAGTTCTTCGGGGCGCGCGCCAACCTTGCAAAGTGCCTCCTCTACGCCATCAACGGCGGCAAGGACGAGCTCATGAAGGACAAAAAGACAGGGAAGCCCATGCAGGTCTCGCCCGAATACGCGCCCATCCTCGGCGACGGCCCCCTCGACTTTTCTGAGGTCATGCGCAAGTACGAGCAGATGATGGAGTGGCTCGCCCGCCTCTATGTCAACACGCTCAATCTCATCCACTATATGCACGACAAGTACTGCTACGAAGCGCTCGAAATGGCGCTGCACGATGTGCAGGTGCGCCGCTTCTTCGCAACGGGCATCGCGGGACTCTCGTGCGCGGCAGACAGCCTTTCCGCCATCAAATATGCGAAAGTGTATCCCGTCCGCAACGAAGAGGGCATCGTCACCGACTTTACGATCGAGGGCGATTACCCCAAGTACGGCAACAACGACGACCGGGCGGACGAGCTCGCCGTGTGGATCGTCAAGACGTTCATGAATAAGATCAAGTCCTGCTACACCTACCGCGAATCGGTGCCGACGATGTCCATCCTCACGATCACTTCCAACGTGGTGTACGGCAAAAAGACGGGCAACACGCCCGACGGCAGACGCGCGGGCGAGCCGCTCGCCCCCGGCGCCAACCCCATGCACGGGAGAGATTCCCATGGCGCGCTCGCTTCTCTCGAATCGGTCGCCAAACTTCCCTACGACTACGCCCGCGACGGCATCTCCAACACCTTCTCGGTGACGCCGCAGTCGCTCGGCAAAGATGAAGATTAAAGGAGGAACTTATTATGAGCAACCAGCAGACGGAAAACCTTGTCAATATGCTCGACGCCTATGTCGCAGACGGCGGATATCACCTCAACGTCAACGTGTTCAACCGCGAGACGCTGCTCGACGCGCAGAAGCACCCCGAAAAGTACCCCCAGCTCACCGTCCGCGTGAGCGGGTACGCGGTCAACTTCATCAAGCTCACCAAGGAGCAGCAGGACGACGTCATCGCAAGGACGATCCATGAGAAGATGTGATTCATGCATTTCTTTTGCTTCGCAAAACAAATGCCGTGAGGGGTGGACTTAGTTGATTTTAACGGGCGGTTTCGGCCGCCCGCTTTTTTGCCCTTATTGGATAATAAGTGCCAAGTATGGCACAAATTGAGTCCCGCAGCGCAAAAGCGTGGTTTTGCTCGCGGAATTAAATTTGAGAAGCAAGGGAAACCCTATTCCCCTTGCCTCCCTCTTGGAGGGAGGTGCCCCGAAGGGGCGGAAGGAGTAATAGGGTTCCCGAAAAAGTCGCGCAGCGAGTTTTTCGGGAAGAGGGTGAGCAAGTGCTTTCTTGTCTTTCAGGGCTCCCGCAAAGATTTTGCGAAGCAAAAGATTTGCGGGAATAAAAATGCCGCGGCGCCGACCTAAAGTCGGCGCCGCGGCGCGTTCTTTCTGTTCTAAGCCGCCGCACGGTTCAAGCGCGGCTTGTTACACGACGATCTTCACTCTGTCCCCGTCGGCGGTCTCGATGTCAACGAGGGCGAACTTCCCGCATTTTTTGCGGCACTTCCTCAGGATGGAGCGGATCTCCCGTCCGTGCTCTTTCAGAAAGCGGTGCAGCTCCTCGTCCTCCTTCTTCAGCGCCGCCGAAGCGATGCGAAGGCACATCCCGACGGGAAAGCATAGGGAAAGGCGGAAGCTCTCCGCACGGATCATGAGCTTTGCCATCACTCCACCCAGATCTCAACAATGTCGCCGTCCGCGCTCTCAATGTCGACGAGCTTGCCCAGAACGCCCGCGTGCACGAGCTCGGCAAGTTTTGCAAAGTCGATGCTCTTGATCGCCTCGCCCGCCGATCCCTCCGCCGAGATGGGGAGCTTGCCGTCCTTCAGAAAGATCTCGACGAGGGCAAAGGGCAGGTTGACATTGACCTTGTCGCCTTCATTTGAGAGGATGCGGATGCGCAGCATGAGCTTGCCGAAATCGACGTGCTTTGGATCGACGGCGACGGCCGCCTCCTTTTTGGCGCCGAGGAGCTCGTCGACGGTGACGGAAAAGATCTCCGCAAGGCGGGGGAGAAGGGAAATGTCGGGCGCGGTGAGGTCGTTCTCCCATTTGCTGACGGCCTGCGCGCTCACCGAGCACAGCTCTGCCAGGGCCTCCTGCGTGAGCCCCTTTTGTTTGCGGAAGTATGCGATGCGCTGTCCCAATGTGTTCATAGATGATCTCCTTATGGTCGGGTATTTGCGGGTGTTTCCCGCGTTTCGTGCCTTCATTTTAGCGCAATTTCTGCCGAAATTCCAGCGACAGGAAGTTGAAATTGCCCAACCATGCGTTTATTTTCTCTCAACCGTCGGTTGAATGCGGGGGAGATATTGACTTTTTCCGCCGCGCGCCCGCAGAAGGCGGGCGCGCGGCACCTCCCCCGACCTACCCCAAAAAAATACTTCGTCTTTTTTTGGGGACCCCGAGGAGGCAAGGGGGGATTCCCCTTGTTTTTCAAATTTAATTCCGCGAGCAAAACCACGCTTTTGCGCTGCGGGCCACAATTTGCCCTATGCCTAGGGCTTACTGTTCATAGAATGACATCAAAGCTCGCGGGCGATAACGCCCGTTAAAATCAACAAGCCTCACTCCTCACGGAATTTGTTTTGCGCAGCAAAAGAAATTCGTGAACTTTTTCACAGCTTCAACGTCAGGTCGCCGTATTTGATAATTTTGAGCTTGCGGAAGAGTTCGGCGATCGCGAGCGTCAGAAGGGCGGGCAGGACGAAGCAGAAGAGCACCACCCACAGGATGGCCAGCCCCACATTGCAGCCCTGGGCGCCGATCATCTCGAAGAGCATATCGATGGGCCCCACGAGCCCCGCCGTGCCCATGCCGCTGCCCGTGCGCGTTGCAAACAGCCCCAGGCTCTGCGTGCCGTTGGGGAGCAGCACCGAGACCGTCCCCAAAATGGCCGAGGAAAGGATGGGCGGCACGAACAGGACGGGCTTCTTGAATACGTTGGGGATCTGCAGCATGGAAGTACCCAATCCCTGTGCCACAAAGCCGCCCCAGCGGTTCTCGCGGAAGCTCATGGCGGCAAAGCCCATCATCTGGCAGCAGCAGCCGACGACCGCCGCGCCTGCCGCCACGCCCGAAAGCCCGATGGAGATGCCGATCGCCGCCGAGGAGATGGGAAGGGTGAGCGCCACGCCCATCACCACCGAGACGATGAGCCCCGTAACGGCTGCCGCCACGGTGGAGAGGGAGGCCGCCCAGGCGATGAAGTTGCCGAGCTCGGTGAGCGCCAGCGAGACGGGATATCCCACGCCGATGCCGAAGAGCGCGCCGCCCGCAAGCCCCACGAGGGGGGTGACGAGGATGTCGATGCGCGTCCTGCCCGAGACGAGGGCGGCAAGCGTCATGGCGGCAAACGCCCCCACGAATGCGCCCATGGGATCGCCCGCCGATGCGAGTGAAATGGAAAAGGCGGCACCGCTCTCCATAGAGGCCTGGATGCCCTTGATGAGCGCCTGCGCGTACGAGCCGATCATGCCCGCGGCGACCGCCGAGGCGACGACGAGCGGCTGTGTTTTCTTTAATTTCAGGCACACGCCCACGCCGATGCCCGCGCCCATCGCGATCTGTGCCACTTTGCCCACCGCCTCGAGCGCGAGCCCGAAGGGGTTATTGCCCGCCTTGTCGATGAGGCTGCCGATCTGCCAGAGGATGGTACCCGCGATGAGCGTCGCAAACAGACCGAGCGCCATGCCGCTCATCCCGTCGATAAAGATGTAGTTCAAGATCCATTTGAGCTTTTCGCCCGCGCTGCCGCACTCGCGAAGGGTCATTTCGGAAAGTTTTTTCTTTCTCTCGGGCGGAAGCTGCACCGCATCTTCCTGCTTCAATTCTTCCATTTCTTCTCCTTCGGAAAAGCAAAACCCCGAAGCGGTACGGCTTCGGGGGACGAATGTTGTTTTTAACAAGCCGTACATTCTACGCTTTTCTCTATTTTGCAATATCATACTTCCCGGCGCGGCAAATGTCAAGCGTTTGAAAGAAAAAAGAGATCGCGGCGCAAAATTTGCCGAAAACAAGTTGTAAACGCCGCGCGCCTGTGCTATAATTCTCTTTGTGAACGAACTTGCGCAAAAGAGCGCCCCTTCCCGCATTTTTTACAGGTTTATTACCTTTTTATGACGAAAAACAGGCAAATTTGCGCGAAAGATCCGCTATACTGTAAGGGAAAACGGAGGAAACCATGCCTGCGGCCTATGCCCACATCGCGTTCGGGCGGGAAGTTGTAAAGACCCTGCCCGTACCCATCCAAACTCTCATCGGGGAGCACTTCGATGCCTTTGCGCTCGGCGTGCACGGCCCCGACCTGCTCTTTTACTATCACCCGCTCGCCGCCAATCCAACGAGCGACATCGGCTACCGCCTGCACGCCGAACAGGCGGCGCCCTTTTTTGCGCGCGCCAAGACCGTTTTTACGGCGCGCGGCCGCCGCGACGGGGATGCGGCGTACCTTTACGGCTACTTGTGCCACTTCGCGCTCGACAGCGAGGCGCACCCCCTTGTGGGTGCCAAGCTCGCGCGTTCGCCCGAGGTGACGCACACCGAGACGGAGTCCTCCTTCGATCGTCTCCTCCTTGAGCGGGAGGGCAAAGATCCGCTCTCGGCCGACCTCACCGCGCACATCCATCCCTCGGCGTGCCTGGCGGACATCGCCGCTGCCTACTACGGGCTACCCGTTCAAAAGACGAAAAAGGCGTTGAAGTCCATCCTCTTCTACAATCGCCTGCTGCGCGCGCCGCATCTTGCCAAGCGCCGGGTGATCTGCCTGGTGCTGCGCCTCACGGGAAACTACCGCGAGATCCACGGCATGATGATCCCCTATGAAAGGGACGAGCGCTGCAAAGACAGCGACGGGGAGCTCTTCAAGGCGTTTGAGAGGGCCGTTCCTAAGGCGCACGAACTCATTCTCTCGTATCGGGATCATCTGAACGGAACGGGAGAAATGAGCCCGCTATTGAACCGGAACTATGAGTAAACAGGAGAATATATCATGAGTGAAGCTCGGGCCGCCAAGGCGCGGCAGGCAAACCCGAACAAGAGAAAGGAGATCGCCTGGATCTTGTACGACGTGGGCAATTCGGCGTTCACGCTGCTCGTGAGCACGGTGCTGCCCATCTACTTCAACTACCTCGTCACCTCGGCGGGGCTTGCGGCGACGGACGCCACCGCCATCTGGGGGTATGCGGCGAGCGCGGTCACGCTGTGCGTCGCGGTGCTCTCGCCCATTTTAGGCTCCTTTGCCGACGACGTGGGCAGAAAGAAACCGCTCTTTTTCTTCAGCGCCGTTTTGGGCGTTCTGGGATGCGGCGCCCTCGGCATTCCGATGGGCTGGATCGCCTTCCTCGCCGTGTTCGTCGTCGCCAAGATCTGCTACTCGGTGTCCCTCGTCTTTTACGACGCCATGCTCACCGATGTGACGACGCCCGAACGCCTCGACGACATCTCCGCCAAGGGCTATGCCTTCGGCTATGTGGGAAGCTGCATTCCCTTCCTCATCGGCATCTATCTCATCAACTTCACCGACCTTGCGATCACCGTCTCCATGCCCGTCGCGTGCCTCATCAACGCGCTGTGGTGGTTCGGCTTCACGCTGCCCCTCACAAAAGAGTACGAGCAGACGCACTTCATCCGCCGCGCCAGGAACACGGTGCGCGGGAGCTTCAAGCGCCTCTTCTCGGTGTTCGGCAAAAAGACGGATCTTCCCAACCGCAGGGGCATCATCCTCTTCCTTGTCGCCTTCTTCCTCTACATCGACGGCGTCTACACCGTCATCGATATGGCGACTTCCTTCGGCACGGCGCTGGGCTTCGATACGACGTCGCTCCTTTTAGCGCTCCTTCTGACGCAGATCATCGCCTTCCCCGCCGCGATCGTCTTCGGGAAGCTCGCCTCCAGGGTGCACAACGACGTGCTCATCCTCGTCTGCGTCATCGCGTACACGGGCGTGGGCATCTTCGCCGTCTTTATGACGCAGGGCTGGCAGTTCTGGGTGCTTGCCTGCGTGGTCGGGCTCTTCCAGGGCGGCGTGCAGGCGCTCTCACGCTCCTACTTCGCGCAGATCATCCCCGCCGAGCAGTCCGGCCTCCTCTTCGGCATCCTCGATATCTTCGGCAAGGGCGCGGCGTTCATCGGCACCCTCCTCGTCGGCGTCGTCACGCAGGCGACGGGCTCCGTCAACATGGGTGCGCTGCCCATCGTGGTGCTCTTCGTGCTCGGCCTCGTCGCGCTCGTCTTCGCCGCGCGCGAGAACAGAAAGTTCCTCTTTGCGAGGAAAGCGTCGGCATCTGCCGTCTCGGCCGCACCCGAAGCCCCTTCGGACGGCGAGGATGCCGTTCTCGGGAGCGATCCTTCGCAGGATACGCACGAATAAAACGGCTGAAACATCAAAGCGGCGCCGCGGCTCGAAAGAGCCGCGGCGCCGCCGTCTGTTTTGAAAAGTTATGCTTTTGCCTGCTGAACGGCCTGAAGCACGCTCTCGGGCGCCTGCTCGTAGCGGGCGAAGGTCTCCGAGAAGCGGCCCCTGCCCTGCGTCATCGAGCGCAGCGCCGTCGCATAGGTCAGAAGTTCGCCCTTGGGCGCTTCCGCCGTGATGATCTGCATATCGTCCTGCGTATCCATGCCGAGGATGCGGCCGCGGCGCTTGTTGAGGTCGCCCATCACGTCGCCCACGAACTGTTCGGGCACGGCGATCCTGAGACGGGAGAGCGGCTCGAGGAGGACGGGCGAGGCGTTCTTGAGCCCTTCCTTGAAGGCGAGCTCGGCCGCCGCCTTGAACGCCGCTTCCGACGAGTCGACGTCGTGATAACTTCCGTCATAGAGGACGGCTTTGAGGCGGATGACGGGATAGCCCGCGAGCACGCCGTGGGGCAGGCACTCCACGAGGCCCTTCTCGACGGCGGGGATGTACTGCTTGGGCACCGTGCCGCCCACGACCTCTTCCGCAAACTCAAAGTCTCTCTCGCAGGGCTCGAAGCGGATCTTGCAGTGGCCGTACTGGCCGTGGCCGCCCGTCTGCTTCTTGTACTTGCCCTCCGCGTTGGCGACTTTGCGGATGGTCTCCTTATAGGCAATGGCGGGGGTGCGGAAGTCTGCCTCCGCGCCGAATTTTGCCTTCAGCTTCTTGTTGATGACGTCGAGGTGCACTTCGCCTTGGCCGCCCGCGAGCGTCTCGCCCGTGTCGTGGTCCTTGACGACGACAAAGCTCCTGTCCTCCTCCGCAAGGCGGGCAAGGCCGGAAAAGACCTTGTCCTCCGTGCCGCGCACTTTGGCATAGACCGCCATGTAGAGCACGGGGTGGGGGAAGGGGATGGGGTCAAAGCGGACGGGGGCGGAGACATCGCACAGCGTGTCGCAGGTGCCCGTGTTCTGCAGCTTGTTGACGGCGCCGATGTCGCCCGCGCGCAGTTCGCTGACGGGGACCTGCTTCTTGCCGCAGACGAGGTAGATGGTGTTGATGCGCTCCTCGGTGTTCGTGTTGGGGTTGAGGACGGTCATGCCCGTCTTTAAAACGCCGCGGCACACGCGGAGATAGTTGAGCTTGCCCACGAAGGGATCGACGGCGGTCTTAAAGACCTGCGCCGCAAAGGGGGCATCCTCGTCGCAGGTGATGCCGATGACGGAGTCCTTTTCAAGGTCGGTGGCGGGCACTTCGGCGCGCTCGGCGGCCTCGGGCAGGTACTTCACGATCTCGTTCATCAGGTTGATGACGCCCTTATTCTGCAGGGCGCTGCCCGCCATGACGGGGATGACGTTGATGTTGTAGATGCCCTTGCGGATGCCGTGGATGATGTCCTCGCGCGAGAGCTGGCCGTCCTCGAAGTACTTTTCGAGCAGTACGTCGTCGTTCTCGGCGGCGGCCTCCGTCAAAGAGAGGCGCATCTCCTCGAAGTCGCGGCGGTACATATCGGGCACGGAAATTTCTTCGGGCCCCGTGTTGGTGAAGCGGTACGCCTTTTCGGTGAGGGCGTTGACGTTGCCCGTCATCTTGCTGCCCTCCATCATGGGGATCTGGATGGGCGCGATCTTATTTTTGTACTTCTCCTGCAGGGCGCGGACGGTGCCGTAGTAGTCGGCGTTGTCCTTGTCCATGCCGTTGATGAAGATGATGAGGGGCTTCTTTGCCCTTAAGCACTGGTTGATGGCCTTCTCGGCACCGACGGTGAGCGTGCCGTTCGCGCCCATGACGACGATCGCCGCACCGCAGGCGCGCATCGCCTCGTTGACCTCGCCCTCGAAGTCATAAAATCCGGGGCAGTCCAAAAGGTTGATCTTCACGTCCTTCCACGTCGTGTAAGAAGCGGAAAGGGAGACGGACATTTTGCGGGCGATCTCCTGATCGTCGAAGTCGGAAACGGTGGTGCCGGCATCCACCCTGCCCATGCGCTCGATGGCGCCTCCGTTGAAGAGAATGGCCTCGCAAAGGGTGGTCTTGCCCTCGCCGCTGTGCCCGACGATGGCGATGTTGCGGATATTTTTTGCAGATACGCTCATGGGTATCATCTCCTTGTGAATGATTCGGCCAAAGACCGCAGATGCGGAATGCCGTCTATTCCATTATACCGTACTTTCCGAAAAAATCAAGAGGGGAAGGAAAAATAATTTCCCGTTCTGTGAGATTTTTGCAGAAAATTACCCAAAATCGACCGATTGTTTGCGGCACTCTTGACAAAACAGGGCGGTTACAGTATAATTTCAGGGAACATACCAAGGAGAAAACAGGAGTGAAGGGACAGGGCATTGCGCTTGCGGCGGCGGCCATTCTGACCGCCTGCCTTTCGGGATGCAGCGGACCCGAAGAGCATCGGCACGAGATCGTCTATGTGGAGGGCTGTGCGCCCACCTGCACCGAGGCGGGGCTTTCGGGCTATTGGGAATGCACGGACTGCGGCGCGCGCTTTTCGGACGAGGCGGGCGAGCATCCCGCCGAGCCGGAGGTGCTGTCCGCGCTCGGGCACAATTTTGCGGTCGAGGAGACGCCGGCGACCTGCGAGGAGGCGGGTCTCTTCGTTTCGGTTTGCCTGCGCTGCGGCCTGCGCGAGGAGGAAGCCATCCCCGCGACGGAGCATCTGTTCGGATCCTGGTTCACGACGCGCGAGCCCACCTGCGGAGAAGAGGGGGAGGAGACGCGCGTCTGTGCCCTGTGCGGCCGGCTGGAGACGCGCCCGCTCTCTGCCCTTGCACATGAATTTGACGGAGACAACACCTGTTTGAACTGCGATTATACCTGCGTTGCAACGCCCGGGCTCTCCTATACGCTCGTTTTGGGCGCGGACGGGAACCCGGAGGGGTACGCCGTCTCGCGGGGGACGGCAGAGACAGAGGAGATCGTGATCGCACCCTATCATGAGGGGCTCCCCGTCGTCGCTGTCGCCGACGGCGGCTTCCGAAACAGCATCGGGCTGCGGTCGGTCCGCTGTTATGCCCCGATCCGGACGATCGGAACCAATGCCTTCCGCGGCTGCGCCTGGCTGGAGGAGATCGTCCTCCCCGAAAGCGTGGAAGTGCTGGAAGAGGCCGCCTTCTATGCGTGCAGCGCCGCGCGCACGCTCTCGATCGGGAGCCGCTTGACGTTCATCGCGTCCCGCAGCTTTTACGGGATGCAGCAGCTTGAGACCATCTCCGTGAGCGAAGACAACCCCGTCTACGCGGGCGAGGGGAACTGTCTCGTGGAGCGGGCGACGGGGACCCTCCTTCTGGGCGCGGGGGAGAGCGTCATCCCCGACGGCGTCCGCTCGATCGCCGACTACGCCTTTTACGACAACCGGAAGATCGAATCCGTCGAGCTGCCCGCGGGCGTCACTTCGATCGGCGTATCCGCGTTCGGCGGCTGTGAGGCGCTCACCTCCTTCGCATTCCGTGGCACGGAGGGCGAGTGGGCGCGCGTCGAAAAGGGGCAGGAATGGCGGGATCATTCCCCCTTCGGCGAGATCCGCTTCGGCTCAAAGGGTGCATCCTGAGGGGGATCCTGTCATAACATAGAAAAAAGACGGATCAGCGGTCCGTCTTTTTGTCTGCCTTTTTTTCGTATAGTTCGTCGAAGGAGTACGTCTTTCCGTCCGCCTTGAGCCCCGGGAAGGTATCGAGGCACACGGCGTGGAGGGCGGTAAAGAGATTGTCCTCGATCTGCGCATCCTGCCTTTTCAGCGCATTCACGAGCTCTTTTACTTCCTGCCGTTTGGAGCAGCCCTCCTCCGTCTCGGTACGGGCGGTCACGCGGCAGGCGCAGCGGATAAATTCCAGCCCGTTGTAGCGCGCCCAGGCGATGATGTCGTCCTCCTTGACGCAGTACAGGGGGCGGATGAGCTCCATGCCCTCGAAGTTTTGGCTTCGTATCTTCGGCATCATGCCCTGCAGTTGTGCGCCGTAGAACATCCCGATGAGCGTCGTCTCGATGACGTCGTTGAGGTGATGGCCGAGGGCGATCTTGTTGCAGCCCAGCTCCTTTGCCTTTGCGTAGAGGTGCCCCCGCCGCATCCGCGCGCAGAGGTAGCAGGGGGAATTTTCCACGCTGTCGGCGGCGGCGAAAATGTCCGAAGAGAACATCGTAAGGGGGAGGCGGAGCGTTTCGGCGTTTTCGAGGATGCGCGCGCGGTTCTCCTCGTTGTAGCCGGGATCCATCGCCAGGAATACGAGCTCGAACTGCTGCTCGCCGTACCGCTTTAAAAGCTCCATGAGCTTTGCGAGCAGCATACTGTCCTTGCCGCCCGAGATGCACACGGCGATCTTATCGCCCTCTTGAATGAGCGAATAGCGCTTGACCGCCCGGATGAAGGGATTCCAGAGGGCTTTTCTGTATTTTTTGACGATGCTGCGCTCGATCTCGAGGTGCCGTTCCAGAGGTCTTGTCATAACGCCCAAAGGATAGCGTATTTTGTAAAAAAAGTCAAACTATTTTTCGGCGGGGGCGCGCCGCGCTTGCTTTTTGCCGCGCGCGGTGCTATACTTTCCACGGTCGCGAAAAGCATTCATCGGCTGAATACTTTGTCGCCCTTGCGCGCAGCTGCGGTCACTTACGTCTCAGTAAGCTCCCTTGCTGCTTTCGCGGGCGAAAAGGGTTCCTGCAAAGATTTTGCGAAGCAAAAGATTTGTGGGAAGAGGAGGCATCGCACAGAGAGCAGCGCCTTTGACTGGTCAACAGGCGCTGACGACTGAGGCGAATGCCGACGAGGCCGCGACTGCTTTCCGAAGTAACCCCAAACACAAAAAAGGTCTTTCAAATGGGAACAGCCGATACGCGCGCAAAGCGCTTTCTGCGCATGGCGGGGCATCTCGCCAAAAACAACGTGGTGCTTCTCGTGGCGATCGTCGCCGCGGCGATCACCTGCATCTTCGTCCCCTTCGACGCGGAGTACGCGGGTTATTTCGATTGGAGCACGCTCGCCTGCCTCTTTTCGACGCTCGCCGTCGTCGCGGCGTTCAAAAATATCCGCTTCTTCGTGTGGCTTGCCGACATCATCGTGCGCCGCTTCAAGAATATGCGCAACATTGCGCTCGCGCTCGTCTTTGTCACCTTCTTCGGCTCGATGGTGATGGCGAACGACATGGCGCTCGTCACCTTCCTGCCGCTGGGCTATTTCGTGCTCGACTCGTGCGGCAACAAGAAACAGACGGCGTTCGTCTTCATCATGCAGAACATCGCGGCAAATCTGGGCGGGATGCTCACCCCCTTCGGCAACCCGCAGAACCTCTATCTTTATTCCTATTTCTCCATCCCGACGGGCGAGTTCTTCGCCATCATGGCGATCCCCTTTGCCGCGGCGTTCTTCATGATCCTCGGCATCTGCCTCTTTGTCAAGCCCGAGCCCGCCGACCTTCAGGGCGTGCCGCAGAAGACGCCCTCCGTCTGGCGCTCCGTCGTCTATGGGCTCCTGTTCGCGCTCTCTCTTCTCATCGTGTTCCGCGTCTTCCCCTACTATTGGGGGCTCGTCGCCGTCGTCGTGGCGCTCCTCGTCCTCGATTGGCGCGCCCTTGTCCACGTCGACTATTCCCTCCTTCTCACTTTCTGCGCCTTCTTCGTGTTTTCGGGCAACCTTGCCCGCATCCCCGCCGTCGAGGAGACGTTGGGCGCGCTCGTCGAAAAGGACCCGCTCGCCGTCGGCGTTCTCTCCTGCCAGGTCATCTCCAACGTGCCTTCCTCGGTGCTTTTGTCCAAGTTCACGGAAAATTATCCCGCTCTTCTCATCGCGGTGAACGCGGGCGGGCTGGGCACGCCCATTGCCTCGCTCGCGAGCCTCATCACCCTCAATACCTACCGCCGCATGATGCCCGGTGAGACGGGAAAGTATATCGTCAAATTCCTGATCTATAACTTTGCGTTCCTTCTCGTCCTCGTCGGCGTGGGGTATCTGACGCTCTTGTTATTTTAAGAAAAATGGGGCGGCATCAGAGCAAAAAGGCTCCCTTGTGCAAAGGGAGCTGTCAGCGAAGCTGACTGAGGGATTG
>QAKM01000044.1 GCA_003343805.1 Bacillota bacterium
GGGCGGGGAATATACCAAGGTGCGCGACTTCTCGGGCGATGCTTACTTCCAGGAGATCGCCGCGCAGTCGCAGATCATGCCGGATTTTACATCGGACAAAAAGACGGATGCCTGAGCGGGCGTAAACGAGCGGACGGTCCCCCGTCCGCTCGGCATTTCATTCACGATCGGGAGGAAAGGAACACATGGACAGGATCCAAAACTGCCAAGAAAAATTTGCCACACTCTTCGGCGGTACGCCGACGCAGAACGAGGGAAACGATCCCGAATTTATGCGCATGTTGCAGCGGTTCATCTTCGGCGAGGTGAGCTACACGGGCTCTCTCGATAACAAGATGCGCGAGCTCGTCACGATCACCGTCTTGACCGTCAACCAGACGCTGCCGCAATTAAAGGCGCACGTCGCCGCCTGCCTCAATATCGGCATTTCCCCTGCGGAGATCCGCGAAACGGTGTATCAGTGCGCGCCCTTTATCGGTTTCCCCAAGACGCTCAACGCCATCGCCGCGATGGACGAAGTGTTTGCGGCAAACGGCATTGCCCTTCCTTTGGAAAATGCCGAAACGGTGACGGAACAAGACCGCTTTGCAAAGGGACTTGCCCTGCAAACGCCCGTGTACGGTGACGAGATCAAAGACCGCTACACATGGCTGCCCGCAGAATTTGCCGAGGCGGTGCCGCGCTTTCTGACCGAGCTGTGCTTTTCCGATTTCATGACGCGAAAAGGGTTAGACGGAAAGACGCGCGAGCTGTTGACCGTCGTCCTGCTGGCGGCGCTCGGCGGTGCGGAAGTGCAGGTGCGCTCCCACGTCGAAGGCGCGCTGAAAACGGGCAGCACGAAGGAAGAAATTGTCTGCGCGCTCGTCCACGCCATGCCGTATATGGGTTTTCCGCGCCTCTTTAACGCGCTGGGCTGCACGAAAGAGCTGTTATCTTAAAACTTCCCAATTTGCGCGCCGCTTCGTTTGCTTCGGAGCGGCGGGTTTTTTTGCTGCTTTTGTTCATATTCTCCGCTCCTCTGCCATAGGATAGACAAGAAAACAGCGGAGGGGCGTATGGAAGATATCGGCGTATATGAGGACATTGCGGCGCGCACGGGCGGGGAGATCTACATCGGTGTCGTGGGGCCGGTCCGGACGGGCAAATCTACCTTTATCAAGCGGTTCATGGAGGAACTTGTGCTCCCCGGGACGGAGGGGGCGAAACGGCAGCGCATGATCGATGAATTGCCGCAGTCTGCTTCGGGCAGGACGGTGATGACGACGGAGCCCAAATTTGTGCCCGAGGAGGCGGTCCCCGTTACCTTCGGAAAGGCGGATGCAAGCGTGCGCCTTGTGGACTGCGTCGGCTTCCCCGTACGCGGAGCGGCGGGATTTGAGGAGGACGGTGAGCCCCGCCTCGTCAAGACGCCGTGGAGCGAGACGCCCATGTCCTTTGAAGCGGCAGCGGAGGAGGGGACCCGCAAGGTGATGCGCGATCACTCGACGATCGGCATCGTCATGACGACGGATGGCTCCGTCACGGGGATCGCGCGGGAGGACTATGAGGAAGCGGAGGCGCGCTGCATCTCCGAGATGAAGGAGGTCGAAAAGCCCTTCGCCATCCTGCTCAACTGCCGCGAGCCCGAGAACGCCGGGGAACTGCGCTCGGCTCTGGAAGAGCGCTATTCTGCGCCCGTGATCGCCGTCAATGCGGAGACGATGGGCCGCGAGGAGATCGCCCGCATCCTGGAGCGCGTACTCTATGAATTTCCGGTGCTCACCGTGGACATCGAACTTCCCGATTGGATGCGCGTGTTCGATGCCGATTCGCCCGTCGTGGCCGAGGCGCTTGCGTCCATCCGCTCCATCGTTCCGAAGATCGCCAAGATGAGCGACTGTGCGCTTCTCGACGTGCTGTTTGACGGGAATGAACGGCTGGCGCCTCCCTCGTCCGTGCGGCTGGACCCGGCGGCAGGAAGGGCAGTCGTGCGTGCCGAGGCGCGGGAAGGGGCGTTCCACCGCGTTCTCGGCGAGATGTGCGGCGCCGAGATCGGCGATGATTTTGCGCTCATGAGCTATGTCGTTTCGCTCGGAGAGGCAAAGAAACTCTACGACCGCGTCGGCAAGGCCTTTGAAGATGCCAAAGAGTACGGATATGGCATCGTGCCGCCCGAAGGGGACGAGATGAGCCTTTCCGAGCCGAAGGTGGTCAAAAAGGGTGGACGTGTAGGGGTCGACCTGCATGCGGACGCGCCCAGCTATCACATCATCCGCGTGGATCTGAGTGGGGAAGTGCGGCCGGCCCTTGGAAACGAGGAACAGAGCGAGGAGTTTGCCAAGACGCTCGCGGAAAATATGGAGACGCAGCCCGAGGTCGCCTGGAACACCAATATGTTTGGCAAGACGCTCAAGGAACTTTTAGGAGATGAGCTGTATCTCAAGAACCGCTCGATGGCGGAGAACGTGCAGAAGAAGATGCGGAGGACGGTGACGCGCATCGTCAATGAGGGAAAGGGCGGGGTCATCTGTATCCTGATCTGAGGAAGGGGAGAGCAACTGCTCTCCCTTTTCGCGCTCGTCCGGGCGACGGGCTTGACAAAACGGGGTATTTCCGATAGAATAGATGGGAAAGAACGGAAGAGGAGAAATGCGATGGGAAAGGTCGTCGTCATCGGAGGCGGTGCGGCAGGGCTCATGGCGGCCTATGCGGCGGGAAGCGGCGGGGCGCAGGTGACGCTTCTGGAGCGAAACGAAAAGCTGGGGAAAAAGATCTATATCACGGGCAAGGGCAGGTGCAACCTCACGAACGACTGCCCGCCCGATGACTTTTTGGAGCACGTGGTGCGCGGCGGGAAATTTCTGACGGGCGCCGTCTGGTCGTTCTCTCCCGAGGATATGATGGCGCTGTGCGAGCGCTTTTCACTTCCCCTCAAAGTGGAGCGCGGAAACCGTGTGTTTCCCGTGAGCGATCATGCGAGCGACGTGACGAAAATGTTGGAAAGAGCCTGCCTTTCGGTGGGTGTAGACATCCGTCTGAATGAATATGTAACAAAAATCGACGTTTTGCATAGTACTATGCGTGACATAATATCGGAAAAATCGCGCTTTTCCGCCCATTCCGTCGTCATTGCGACGGGCGGGCTTTCCTATCCTTCGACGGGCTCCACGGGCGACGGGCTCACATTTGCCAAGGGGCTCGGACACACGATCGTGCCCTGCGTTCCGTCTCTTGTCGGCCTCAACTGCAGGGGAGATTTCTCCGCGCTCCAGGGCGTCTCTTTGAAAAATGTGTGCCTGTTTGTAAAGCGCGGGGGGAAAGTCATCTTTTCCGAACAGGGAGAGATGCTCTTCACGCACTACGGGATCAGCGGACCGCTCGTCCTTTCGCTCTCCGCACGCATCAACCGGCTGCCCTTCTCCGAGCTCGCCTGTTTTCTCGACTTCAAGCCGGCGCTCGATCGGGAAAAGCTGGATGCGCGGCTCGTGCGCGATCTTTCGGAGCGCAAAAATGAGCAGATGAAGAATGTCATGCGCGGGCTGCTCCCCGCCGCGCTGTGTGGGCCCGTTCTTTCCGCCGCGGGGATCGCTGCACACAAACAGGCGAATGCCGTGACGCGGGAAGAGCGTTTCTCGCTCCTTTCGGCGCTCAAGCATTTCCCGCTTGCGATCTCATCGCTGCGCGGGTTTGAGGAGGCCGTCGTCACTTCGGGTGGCGTGGATACGCGCGAAGTTTCCTCCAAGACGATGGAGAGCAAACGTTCGCCCGGCGTATTTTTTGCGGGAGAGGTGCTGGATGCGGATGCCTATACGGGCGGCTTCAATCTTCAGATCGCCTTCTCTACGGGGTACACGGCGGGACTTGCCGCCGCGAAACACGCGCAAAATCCGGAGGAATGATTTGACTTTGTGCGCGCTTTCGGATATAATGGTATTATCCAAAAGAAAATTGTGAGGGGATTTTGTATGACGGTCATCCGCGGTGCAACGACGATCCCGGGCGATGAGCCCGAGGAGATCAAAAAGGCGGTCAAGGAGCTTCTCGATCAGACGGTGAGCCGCAACTCTCTCAACCGGGACGAGATCTTAAGCATCGTCTTTTCGAGTACGTCCGATATCCATTCGTATTATCCCGCCAAGGCGGCGCGGGAGGCGGGATACTCTTCGAGCCCGCTCTTTTCGTCGCAGGAGCCCGATATCGAGGGCGGCCTTCCGCTCTGCATCCGTGTGATGCTCTTTGTCGAACGGAACATCGAACCGCATCACGTCTATTTAAGGGGCGCGCGCGTTCTCCGCAAGGATATCGCTGCCAAGATCAACATCGCCATCGACGGGCCTGCGGGAAGCGGGAAGTCCACAATGGCGAAGGCGCTTGCAAAGAGCATGAACATCCTCTATCTCGATACGGGCGCCATGTATCGTGCCTGTGCGCTCCGGGCTCTGACGCGCGGGGCAGATCTTGAGGACGAGGCTTCCGTCATCGACAGTATGCGCGATCTCTCTCTGGAGATCAAATATGAGGACGGGGCGCAGGTCACCATTCTCGATGGCGAGGACGTCTCCGAACGCATCCGTGAGCCCGAGGTCTCCATGGCTGCCTCCACGGTATCGAAGTATCCCGCTGTGCGCCTCAAGATGGTGGAAAAGCAGCGCGAGATCGCCGACCGGATGTCCTGCGTTCTGGACGGCAGGGATATCGGCACCTTTGTGTTGCCCGAGGCGGACTTCAAGTTTTTCCTTACGGCAGAACCTGCGGTGCGCGCAAAGCGCCGGTATGACGAGCTCAAGGCAAAGGGGTATCCCGTCGATCTGAAGGAGCTGGAGGCAGAGATCGTCCGCCGCGACGAGCAGGATTCCTCGCGCGCGTTTGCGCCCCTGAAGCAGGCGGAGGACGCCGTTTTGATCGATACTTCCCGCATGACGCCCGACGAGGTGCTCGAAGAACTCAAACGCAGGATCCAGGAGAAGATCTGATGAAAGAAGAACAGACGGCAGAGCTCTCTGCCGCACAGCAGCCGGAAAAGGCGCCGAAGAAGCAAAAAGATGCGGAGCGGGTGCGCCTTTTCCCCGCAGGCAAAAACGGGTACCACAGGATGCCGCTCATGGATTTTCTGCGGGCGATCTTTTATCCCATCCATGCCGTCTTGTATCCCTTCCGGATGCACGGGTATAAAAAGGTAGGCCCGGGACCATACATCTATGTCGGGAACCACTACTGTCTCTGGGATGTCTTTTATCCCGCTCATTCGACCAAGGACGGCATCCACTATCTTGCCAAGGAGTCCATCCTCCACGCCCCCGTTCTCGGGAGCTGGGCAAAGAGGGTGGGCGTTATCGGCGCCATGCGCGACGGTACGGATGTGCACACGCTGATGGACGCCATGCGCGTCCTCAAGAACGGAGAGAAGATCTCCATGTTTCCCGAGGGAACGCGCAACAAAGGGGAGGGCGACGACTTCCTTCCCTTCCACGGCGGCGCGGCGCTCCTTGCCATCAAGACAAAGACGCCCGTCATTCCCTTTGTCATCTGCAACCGTCCGCACGTTTTCCGTGTGACGCACGTCGTATTCGGCGAACCGATGGAGCTCAAGGAATTTTACGGGCGCAAGCTCACGCAGTCCGATTATGAGGCTGCGGACGAGATGCTCAGGAACAGGCTCTACGAGCTCCGCGAGGAATTCCGCGCCTCCCGCAAAAAGGGCAAGAAAAAGCGGGGGTGAGCGGCGTGGAAGTCATCGTGGCCGAGCACTGCGGCTTTTGTGCGGGCGTCCGGAATGCGGTCGATACGGCGCTCTCCGTCTATCCGGAGAACGCCTATATTTTGGGTGAGCTCATCCACAATCCCGATGTCACCGAGCGCATCGCCTCCCGCGGGATCGTGACAGTGGAGAGCGTGGAAGAAGTCCCCGACGGGGCGACGCTCCTCATCCGTTCGCACGGGGTGGGCAGGAAGGTCTACGAAACGTGCGCCTCCCGCGGGATCGTCATCGTCGACTGCACCTGTTCCTTCGTGCAGCGTTCTCAGCGCATCGTACACGAACAGAGCGCGCTCGGAAGGACGGTCGTCATCATCGGGCATCCCGAGCACCCCGAAACGGTGGGGCTTCTGGGGTGGGTCGCCGAGGGGGGAGAAGCCTACGTTTTTTCCTCTCCGGACGACGATTTCAGTATTTTACGGGACAAAGACCTCGCTGTTGTGGCTCAAACCACCTTTTCGGAGCAAAGTTTTTCGGAAAGCTGCGAAAATCTTCGCAAAGTATGTCAAAAAACAGTTGAGATTTTTAGGACGATTTGTTATACTACTGTATGCCGGCAGCGTGAAGCGAAAGAGATCGCGCAGAAGGCAGATGCTGTGCTCGTCATCGGCGGGCTGAACAGCAGCAACACCGGGAAATTATACGAGATCGCCTCGCGCTATTGCGGCAACGTGATCAGGCTGCCCAATGCCAAAGCGTTCGAGTATGAGAAAATTAAAACTTTTAATAAGGTAGGCGTCATTGCGGGGGCAAGCACTCCCGATTGGCAAACTCAGGAGGTTCTTTTTAAGATGGAAGAAAGCAACGCGGAAGTTCAGGCAACGACAATGCAGGATGTCGTTGAGGAGATGGGCAAAGAGGAGCGGTACAAGAAGGGGCAGCTGATCACTGCCAAGATCGTATCCGCTACGGACGAAGGGGTCTATGTGTCCGCTTCGGGCAAATTGGAGATTTTGCTCCCGAAAGAAGAGCTTGACTGCGAAACATACAGCCGCGAAGAGTATGCGGCAAAGGTCGGGGAAGAGATCGAGGTCATGGTGCTGGAGGTCAGCCCCCGTGTCAAATTGTCCCAGAAGATGGTGAAGAAGCTCCGCGAAGAGGAGGAGATGCTCAAGGAGATCGAGGACGGCAAGGAATTTACCGTCGTCTGCACCGGTTTCAACAAGGGCGGCCTTACGGCAGAGCTCGGTACCTATCCCGTATTCATTCCTGCAAAGGAGATCCGCACCGGCTATGTGCGCGATCTGGAAAAGTACGTCGGCAAGAAACTCCGTCTGAAACTCCTCGAGATCAGAAAGGAGCGCAGGAAGGAGATCATCGCTTCCCAGCGCGTCATCCTTGAAGCAGAGAAGGAGGCCCGCGAGGCTGCCAAGGCTGCCAAGGAAGAGGCATTCTTCGATTCCATCCATGTCGATGACGTCGTCGAAGGCAAGGTGGAGCGTGTGACCAACTTCGGTGCATTCGTCTCCGTCAACGGCTTCGACTGCCTTGCACACATCTCCGACCTCGCATGGACGGGCGTCAAGAACGTGACCGACGTGCTCGAGATCGGCAAGCGCTATCAGTTCAAGGTCCTCAACGTCGACCGCGAGAAGAAGAAGGTCTCCATCGGCTACAAGCAGCTTCAGCCCCAGCCTTGGGATCTTGCTGCCGAGAAGTATCACGAGGGCGACATCGTTCACGGCAAGGTCGTGCGCATCGTCACCTACGGTGCATTCGTGGAGCTTGAGAAGGGCATCGATGGTCTCGTCCATGTTTCCCAGATCTCCCATGAGTGGCTCGACAATCCTACCTCCGTGCTTCAGATCGGGGAGGAAGTGGATGCCAAGATCCTTGCGTTCGATCCCGAGGCAAGACGCATCACGCTCTCCATCAAGGCGCTTCAGCCGAAGCCCGAGCAGGAGTATCGTGAGCCCCGCGCTGACCGCGGCGACAGAGAGAACGGCCGCGGCAAGGGCAAGAAGGGCGGCAGAAAGAACTTCAACGCACCCGAGGGCGAAGAGGACGAGTACAGAGAATGGAAGGAAGGCGGCTACGGCGGCGCTTCCATCGCGGAACTTCTTCACCTTGACGGCGAGGAAGACAAGTAATTTTATAAGATGGATTTGGCGCCGCAGCATCATGCTGCGGCGCCTTTGTATTTTCTATCGGGATCGGACGATCGGATCCGCATGGCAGGGGACCGGCCTTGTCGACGGAAAAGCTCTCGGAACAGTCGGTCCCGCATCAAAAAAATCGGGAAAGACGATTTCATCTTTCCCGATTTTTGGTGCGGTCGACAGGAATTGAACCTGCATGGTGTTACCCACAAGATCCTTAGTCTTGCGCGTCTGCCAGTTCCGCCACGACCGCATATTTATTTGTCGCTGTCTTGGAAGAGGTCGTCCTCGCTGACAGCTTTTATATATTACAACATCCGAAAACAAAAGTCAAGTTTTAATCGGGGAAAAATCCATAAATTTTTCGGAAAAAGGAGATTTTTTTCAGATAACGCCGTGTCTCTGCGTAGGGGATCTGAAAGAGCGTCCTGCCGTCCTCGGAACAGTGCGGATCGGAGAGCCAGCCCTGCACCGTTCCTTCGCCCGCATTGTAGGCGGCAAGGGCAGTCTCCTCCTCGAACCGCTCCAGAAGATAGGCAAGATAGGCGCAGCCCAGGCGGGTGTTGTATTCGCCGTCGAAAAGACGTTCGGGCAGGAAGGGGATGCCGCTGCGCTCTGCGATGAACTGCGCCGTGGACGGGAGCAGCTGCATGAGCCCAACGGCTCCCGCAGAGCTTACGGCGCTCTCCTCAAAATTGCTCTCGGCTTTCATCACGGCATAGGCGAGGGCAGGTGAAAGACCGCTGCGTTCCACGATCCCGCGATAGGGGCGCGGAAAGGCAGCGAAACAGCAGAGAAAGAGCAAGAGCGTCAGAAGCAGCAGGGCGGTAAGGGCAAGAAGGCGTTTCATTCGCTCTATAGTATGCCCCGGCCGCCCGGAATTTGCGCTTACAGCCGCCCGCTCTCCTTCAATCCTTCCAGAAGGGCGTCCGCTTTCTGTTCGAGGGCGCGTTCGTCTCCGTCGTTTTGGAGGACGAAGCAGCCCGGGGGAAGGGGGGAATCGTAGTCGAATTGTTCCCGGATGCGTGCCTCCGCTTGTTCGGGGGTGAGCCCGTCGCGGTCGACGACGCTGCGGATGCGCGCCTGTCTTTCGCGCAGGACCACGATGACGCCGTCAAACAGGGCGGGCATCCCGCTTTCAAAGAGGAGGGGGATCTCGGCAAAGCAGGGCTTTTTTGCAGCGTCCATCTGCTCTTGCAGGCGTTTGTAGATGCGCGGATGGGCGTAGGCGTTGAGCGCTTCGAGTGCGTTCCGGTCCGAAAAGACGAGGGCAGAAAGCGCCTTTTTGTCGATGCCGTCCGCCGCGGCACAGGAGGGGAAGCGCTCCAAAAGCCCGTGCAGATAGGCTTTGTCCTGCCACAGGGCGCGGTTGATGGCATCGCACGAGAACACGGGGTAACCCCGCTCCTTCAGGATGCGGCAGAGCGCACTCTTGCCGCTCCCGATCCCGCCCGTGATAGCAAATTTACTTGGCATCGTACCAGCTCCTCCCCGTCGATACATCCGCAATGAGCGGCACTTCCAGCTTCACGGCCTTCTCCATTTCCTCCTTGAGGACGGCGACCGTCCGCTCCGCCTCCTCCTTCGGCGTGTCGAGGATGAGCTCGTCGTGCACCTGCAGGACGAGTTTTGCCGAGAGCCCTTCTTCCCGAAGACGGCGGTCAACGCCGAGCATGGCGAGCTTGATGATGTCGGCAGAGCTTCCCTGCAGGGGCATATTCATGGCGGCGCGCTCTCCGAACGAGCGCGTCGTATAGCTCGAAGATCTGAGTTCGGGCATATAGCGCCTGCGACCGAGGATGGTCGTGATGTAGCCGTCCTCCCTGGCCCGGCGGACGTTTTCCTCCATGTAGCTCTTGACTTCGGGATAGGTCTGGAAATATCCGTCGATGTAGCTCTGAGCCTCCGCATTGGAACAATTCAGATCCTTTGCCAGCCCGTAGGAGGAGATGCCGTAAATGATGCCGAAGTTGACGGCCTTGGCGCGGCGTCTCAGCTCGGGCGTCACAGCGGAGAGGGGAACTTTGAAGATGAGGGAGGCGGTCGCCGCGTGGATGTCCTTTGCGGCGTGATAGGCCTCGCGCAGGAGCTTGGCGCCGCTGAAGTGGGCCAGCAGTCTGAGTTCGATCTGCGAGTAATCCGCATCGACGAGCACGTTCCCCTCGCGGGCGATGAACAGCTTTCTCAGTTCGCGGCCCTCCTCGCGGCGGACGGGGATGTTCTGCAGATTGGGGTTTGTGCTCGAAAGCCGCCCCGTCGCCGTCATCGTCTGATTGTAAGTGGTGTGGACAATGCCGCCGTGGATGAGGTGACTGATGCCGTCGATGTAGGTGGACTTGAGTTTCTGGATCTCGCGGTGGCGGAGGATGAGACGGGCGACTTCGTACTGTTCGGCAAGCTGTTCCAGAACTTCCGCATTGGTGGAATATCCGCCGCGCGCCGTCTTTTTGACGCCCTTGGCGCTGTAGCCGAGGCGGTCGAAGAGCACCTCGGAGAGCTGGACGGGGGAGTTGAGATTGAATTTGGTGCCGGCAAGCGCAAAGATCCGGGAAGAGAGCGTATCGAGCTCGGCGGAGTAGCGCTCGGCAAATTCGGGGAATTTTGCCTCGTCGACCCGCACGCCCGTGCATTCCATATCATAAAGGACGCGGGAGAGAGGAAGCTCCAACTCCCGGTAGAGGCGCAGACTGTCGGGATCGGCGGTGCGCTCGGCATCGTGAAAGCCGCGCAAAAGCGCATAGGCACAGTTGGCAGGCGGCAGGGCGTACTCCCCGGCCAGGTCGATTGCCGTCACGCCCTTTGTCCCGGAATCGATGAGATAGCGGAGAAGGCCGACGTCCTCCGCAGGGCAGGAGACGGGGAAGGGGGAAAAGCGATGCAGGATCGCCTTGTAATCGGCGACGACCGCCCGCTTCCCGGAGGAAAAGAGCGGGGCGAGGAGCTCGGTCGCTTCTTCGGGGAAGTACCCCGGTTCGATGAGCGACTTGCGGCGGGGGAAGAGATATTCCTTCCCCGAAAAGCAGACGTGTGCCGTTCCCTCGCCGTCCTCGGCAAAGGCAAATTCCTCGGCGCCCTCAAATGCCGCAAAGAAGTCCTTGGGGTCGGGGCAGGAGATCACTTCGGCGGCCGATTCCCCGTACTCTTCAAAGAAAGCGGTGTGTACCAGCGTGCGGAACTCCAGCTTGTCGAAGGCGGCACGGGCCTCGGCCGAGAAGGGGGTATGCACGGCAAATTCTTCGAGCGGGATGGAGAGGGGAACTTGGGTGTCGATGCGCGCGAGCGTATGGGAGAGCTGCGCGCTCTCCTTTCCCGCTTCCAGACGCTTGCGGGTGCCGGCCGCGATCTCATCGAGATGGGCATAGACGCCCTCGAGCGTGCCGTACTTCTGCAGCAGGGAGAGGGCTGTCTTGGGGCCGATGCCGGGGACGCCGGGGATGTTGTCGGACGAGTCGCCCATGAGCGCCTTCTCTTCGATGATCTGTTCGGGGGTGAGGCCGATCTTTTCATAGAAGTTCTGCGCCGTCAGCCGCTCCACCTCGGAGACACCGCGCTTGGTGAAGCAGACGCAGACATCCTCTTTGACGAGCTGATAGGAATCGCGGTCGCCCGTATAGATGAGCGTCTTTACATCGCGGTAGGCGCGGGACAGCGTGCCGATGACGTCGTCGGCTTCATATCCCTCCTTTTCCACCATGCGGATGCCCATCGCCGAGAGCAGCTCTTTGAGAACGGGAAACTGCACGACGAGATCTTCGGGCATGGGGGAGCGCGTCCCCTTGTAGTCGGAATACATCTTGTGCCGGAAGGTGGGGGCGTGCAGGTCAAAAGCCACCCCGAGATAGGCGGGGCGTTCGTCCTCGAGGATCTTAAAGAGGAACTTGATGAACCCGTAGATGCCGTTGGTGGGGAAACCGTCCTTGGTGGAGAAGTTGCCGATCGCATAGTATGCGCGGTTCATGAGGGAATTGCCGTCGATGAGAACGAAAGTCTTTTTATCCATATTCTTATTGTATCACGCGGGGAGAAATTTTGCAAGAAAAACCCGGAAATCGCTTGATTTTTGCAGGGAGGTAGGATATAATGAGCGGGTAAGCATTATGCCGCTGTGGTGGAATTGGCAGACGCGTCGGACTCAAAATCCGATGGTAGTGATACCGTATCGGTTCGACCCCGATCAGCGGCACCAAGTCGTTTCAAAGCGCTCTTTGCGGAGGTCCGGCTGACGGCCGATCCCGCGTTCGAAGCGCCCGTATTTTCAGAGCCTGTTCGCTGAGCCGGACAGGCCGTTTGTTTTTTCGGCGGCAGAAGGAGGCGGGCGTTCAGTTCGTTTGAAAGCTCGGCTTAATTTTCCGGAAAAACAAACTTTCCACGCAATTCTCATAGAGTGTTCACAAATCTAAACAAACTTCCTCAAAAAGGTGCCGCCAAAAATTTGACTTTGCGATGTACCGCGTGTATAATTGTGTATGGTTTTCAGGAAATATCAGGCAAAGGCTGCCGAAGGTCCGGCAGAAGTGTGCGGGCGATCTCCATGCCGGAAGGTATGCGGATGCGCAGATTCGGATATCATTACACTATGAGCACATACACCAAAGAACACAAAGCCCCCCGCCGCGGCGGAAAAGGCTATCTCTTTTTCAAGCGCACGTTCGATATCGTGTCCTCGGGCATTGCGCTCTTACTTCTTTCATGGCTCTTTCTCATTCTGGCGATCGCCGTCAAATGCAGCGACGGCGGTTCGGTCTTTTACCGGCACAAGCGCGTCGGAAAGGGCGGGAAGGACATCTTCATTCCCAAATTCCGCAGTATGAAGCGCAACGCCGATCAGCTCGAGCATACGCTCACGCCCGAGCAGCTCGAGCAGTACCGCAGAGAATATAAGATCGACAACGATCCCCGCGTCACCAAGGTGGGGCATTTCCTCCGCAGGACGAGCCTCGACGAGCTTCCCCAGCTCTGGTCCATCTTCAAGGGCGATCTCTCCGTCGTCGGTCCGCGCCCCCTGATGCGGGAAGAGGTGGAGGCCAAGTACGGCGAGGATGCGGAAAAGCTCCTCTCCGTCAAGCCGGGGCTCATCGGCTGGTGGGCGGCAAACGGCAGAAGCAACTGCACCTACGAGAGCGGGGAGCGTCAGAAGCTCGAGCTCTACTACGTTGACCATTGTTCCGCAGCGTTCGATCTCAAGATCATGTTCAAGACGGTCGGCAGCGTGCTCCGCGGCGACGGAGCGCAGTAAAAGGAGCGGCGCACAGCTTATGAAGATCCTTCATATCAGCAACTATTATTATCCGCACATCGGCGGGATCGAGCAGGTCGCGCGCGACACGGTGAATGCGATCGGCGGCGATGCCGAGCAGCGCGTGTTCTGCTTTCATCACGAAAAAAGGGACGAGCGCGGCGAAGTGGACGGCATTCCCGTCATTCGCGCGGGCTCCTTCGTGAAGGTCGCCTCGCAGTCGCTCTCCTTCTCTTACGGCACGCTCTTAAAGCGCGAGATCGGGGACTTTGCGCCCGATGTCATCGTCTTTCATTTTCCCAATCCCTTTGCGGCACACTATCTTTTGAAGTGTCTGAAGGGGAGGAAGACGAAGCTCATCCTTTGGTGGCATCTCGACATCATCAAACAGAAACTTCTGAAGAAGCTCTTCCGCGGGCAGACGATCCGCCTTTTGAAGCGGGCGGACAAGATCGTCGCCACTAGCCCCGATTACATCGAGGGGAGCGAGTTTTTGCCTGCCTTCCGCGAAAAATGCACCGTCATTCCCAACTGCGCCGCGGACAGCCGCGTCACGCTGACCGAAGAGGAGCGGCTGCGCGCCGAAGCCATCCGGCAGGAGAATGCAGGGAAGTTCCTGCTCTTTGCCGTGGGGCGGCACGTTCCCTATAAGGGGATGGAATATCTCGTCCGCGCGAGCAAGCTGCTCGGCGACGGCTACTCCGTCTGCATCGGCGGGGAGGGGGAGCTCACTCCTTCGCTGAAGGCGCTTGCGGAGGGAGATGAAAAGGTACGCTTCCTGGGACGTATTTCCGACAGCGAGCTCAAGGCCTATCTTGCGGCCTGCGATGTGTTCTGCTTTCCCTCCATCACCAAGAACGAGGCGTTCGGCATTGCCCTTGCGGAGGCGATGGCCTTTGCAAAGCCCTCCGTCACCTTTACGATCAAGGGCTCCGGCGTCAACTATGTCTCGCTGAACGGCGTCACGGGCATCGAAGTCGCAAACGGCGACGTCGAGGCTTATGCTGCCGCCATCCGTACATTGAAGGAGGATGCGGCTCTTCGGGAGAAGTTCGGCCGGGAGGCATTCCGCCGCGAACAGGAGCTCTTTACGGAGAAGGCCTTTCACCGCAATGTGCGTGCACTCTTCGGCCTTGCCGGCGGGGAGGCTGTAAAATGAACGTCTACGGTGTCGTCATGGCGGGCGGGAGCGGAACGCGCTTCTGGCCGCTCTCCAGAAAACAGATGCCCAAACAGCTTTTGAACCTCACGGGGCACGACGCTATGATCAACGAGGCGATCGCCCGGCTGAGGCCCATTGCAAAGGACGGCATCTTCGTCGTATCGGGGCGCTCGCAGCGCGAGAGCCTCTTTCGGGTGCTCGACAAGAGCATCCCGGCCGATCATGTCCTGTTGGAGCCTGCGGCGCGCAATACGGCGGCGTGCATCGGGTATGCCGCGATCGAGATCCTGAAGCGCTGCGGGGACGGCGTGCTCGTCGTCATCCCGTCGGACAGCTATATCCGGAACACGCAGGCCTTTGAAGAGGCGCTCTCCCTTGCCGTTGCGGCGGCGGAGGAGCAGGACGCCATCGTCACCATCGGCATCCGTCCCACCTTCCCCGCGACGGGCTACGGCTATATCCGCTGCGAAGAGGGTACGTCTCCCGTAAAGCGGGTGCTTCGGTTCGTCGAAAAGCCCGACCTCGCGCACGCGAAGGAATACCTCGCGAGCGGAGACTACGTCTGGAACAGCGGGATGTTCGTCTGGAAGGCCTCGCTCATTCTGGAAAAGTTCAAGAAGTATCTGCCCGAACTCTATGAGGAGCTCCTTCGCATCGGCGATGCGGTGGGGACGGGGCAGGAAGAGGACGTCATCGACCGCATCTATCCCGAGATGCCCTCCATTTCCGTCGATTACGGCATCCTCGAAAAGACGGACGGCATCCTGGTCGTGCCCGCCGATCTCGGCTGGAGCGACGTGGGGAGCCTCGATATGCTGGGCGCGGTGCGTGCCGCGGACGGCAACGACAACGTGATCGTGGGGGAGACGTATCCCGTCGATACCCATCACTCCATCATCTATACGGGCGGAAAGCCCGTCTGCACGGTCGGCGTGGACGATCTCATCATCATCGATACGCCCGACGTCCTTTTGGTCTGCTCCAAGGAGCGCGCACAGGACGTCAAGAAGATCGTCGAAGAGCTCCGTGCCAAGGGAAAAGAGGAATTGCTTTGAAGCATTACCGTGAAGAATACGAAAGATGGCTCTCATCCGCCGTCTTTGATGAAGATACCAAGCGCGAATTGCGGGCGCTTACCGACGAGAAGGAGATCGAAGACCGCTTCTACCGAGACCTCGCCTTCGGGACGGGAGGTCTGCGCGGCGTCCTGGGAGCGGGCAGCAACCGCATGAACGCCTACACCGTCGGCCGCGCGAGCCAGGGCCTTGCCGCCTTTCTCCGTGCCGAGGGGATGGAGGGAGGCGTCGTCATAGCCTACGACAGCCGCCGCTGTTCCGATGTGTTTGCCCGCGATACGGCGTGCATCCTTGCCGCCAACGGCATCCGGGCCTATCTCTTCGAGAGCCTGCGCCCCACGCCCGTGCTCTCCTTTGCCGTGCGGTATTTCCATGCCGCGGCGGGCGTCGTCATTACGGCAAGCCACAATCCGCCCGAATACAACGGCTATAAGGTGTATTTTTCGGACGGCTGCCAGATCGTACCGCCCTATGATAAGCGCATCATCGGCCATGTGAACGCCGTCTCCTATGAGGACGTCATGCGCATCTCCGAGGAGGAGGCGCTGTCGCAGGGGCTGCTCCGCATGGTCGGCGAGGAGGTCGATCGTGCCTATCTTGATGCCGTCAGGGCGCTCGTCCTGAGCCCCGAAGCGCTTGAAAAGCAAGCCGGGGATCTCCGGATCGTCTATACGCCGCTCAACGGGACGGGCAATGTACTCGTTCGGCGGGTGCTGAAGGAGCTCGGTTTTCACAATGTCTTTGTCGTGCCCGAGCAGGAATTGCCGGACGGCGCCTTCCCGACGCTGAAAACGCCCAATCCCGAGGATCCTGCGGCCTTCACGCTTGCGCTTGCGCTTGCGAAGGAGAAGGACGCCGACCTGGTCCTTGCCACCGACCCCGATGCCGACCGTCTCGGCGTCTATGTCCGGGAAAAGAGCGGGGAATACCGCCGCTTCACGGGCAACATGAGCGGCATCCTCATTGCGGAGTATCTGCTCCGCAGGAAGGAAGAGCTCGGCCTGCTGCCCGAAAACAGGGCGGACGGTGCGATCGTCACGACCATCGTCTCGACGGATATGGCAAAGGCGCTTGCCCGCGCTTACGGCGTCACCGAGATCGAGACGCTGACGGGATTCAAGTACATCGGAGAACAGATCGCCCGCTTTGAGGCTGCGAAGGGGCAGAACGGCGGAAATTTGGACGCAAGCAAGGGGGCATACGAGTATCTCTTTGGTTTCGAGGAGAGCTACGGATGCCTCACGGGCAGCTATGCCCGCGACAAGGACGCTGTCTCCGCGGCGGCCGTGCTTGCCGAAGCCGCCTGTTACTATCGCTCGCTCGGCATGACGCTGTGCGACGCAATGGACGACCTGTACGCGCGCCTCGGGTATTTTGAAGAGGGGCAGAAGAGCCTCGCGTTTCCCGGGGCAGACGGCGCGGAGCGCATGAAGGACCGGATGCAGACGCTTCGGGACGAGCCTCCCACAGCCATCGGGCAGGCGTGCGTCGCTGCGGTGCGCGACTATGCCGTCGGCGCCCGCCGCGATCTGAGGACGGGGAAGGGATCGGCTCTCTCCCTGCCCAAGAGCAACGTACTCTACTTTGAGCTCGAAAACGGGGGCTGGTGCTGCATCCGCCCTTCCGGGACTGAGCCGAAAATGAAAGTTTACTTCGGCGCGAGTGGAACTTCTCCCGAGGACGCCAAAAATACGACAGAAGGGATCATGCGCGGAGTCGCTGCTTTGCTGCAGGGCTGATGCGTTGAGGATACATTTGTGATCAAATTAAAATCGGTCTATCAGGAATACATCTGGGGCGGTTCCAAGATCCATGAACTGCTCCATAAAGATACGGGAACGCTCCCGCGCGTTGCGGAGAGCTGGGAGGTGTCGACGCACCCGGCGGGCAAGAGCATCGTCGAAAACGGCGCCTTCCGCGGCAAGACGCTCAACGAGTACTTCGATCAGATCGGATGGGGGACGGCCGGCCGATATGCTGCCCGCAACCATCAGCTCCCCATCCTCATCAAGTACATCGATGCGAAGGAGAACCTGTCCATTCAGGTGCATCCCAACGACAAATACGCCAGAAAACATGAAGGCGATAACGGCAAGAACGAGATGTGGTTCGTGCTCGCCGCCGACGAAGGGGCGTTCATCTATCTCGGCTTCTCGCGGGATGTGACCAAAGAGGAGATCAAGCGCCGCATTGCCGACAATACCCTGGAAGAGGTCTTGAACCGTGTGGAGGTCAAGCCCAACGAGGCGTTCTACATCCCTGCGGGGACGGTGCACGCCATCGGAGCGGGTTGCCTCATCTGCGAGGTGCAGCAGACCTCCAACGTCACTTACCGCATCTACGACTACGGCCGTACGGACGAGAACGGGAACCCGCGCGAGCTCCACGTCAAGAAGGCGCTCGATGTGCTCGACTACCGCAGGACGGAGATCGCCGATCTCAAGCGGCGCGACACCATGAGCATGGAGCGCTATATCGACGGGATGTTCGGGCGCAACGGCAAATGCACGCTTTTGAAGTACGAGGCGGAGGGCGATCTCACCATTCTGCTCCCCGTTTCCCATCTCACGTTTGCGCTCGTCATCGACGGAAGCGGAAAGCTGTATGCGGGAGATTCCGAGGAGGCCTTCGAGCGGGGCGATACCTGGATGATCCACGGCCGTGCGACCCGCGTTTCGGGCAAGTGCAAAGTGCTCTTTGTGGCAATCTGAAAGCCGTTTTTTGAGGAGAGGATATGAAGATCGCGATCGATTGCAGATATCTCGGGAAGTCGGGCATCGGCAGGGTGACGGAGGGCATCCTCGACAGCCTCGATCTTACCGCAAATGAGTATTGGCTCATCGGCAGGCCCGCCGCCCTGAACAAGTACGAGGGTGCGCACATCGTGGAGGATGACAGCGACCCCTACTCGGTGAAGGGGCTGTTTTCCTTTCCCAAGCAGCTCAACGAGCTGTGCGATGCCGTCCTCATCCCCAACTTTCTCATTCCCTTCGGCATCCGCCTCCCGGTGTATGCCGTGATGCACGATCTTGCCTTTCTCGATGTGAAGGAGACGACCAAAGGGGCTTTGGACAGGCTCATCAAGCGGACGCTCTTAAAGCGCTGCATGAAGCGGGCGAAAGAAATTTCCTGCGTTTCTGCCTTCACCAAGCAGCGCTGCGAACACTATTACGGAAAACTTGCCGCAAAGTGTTTTGTCAACTACAACGGCCTTTCCGAGAGCGTAATCGCCTATGCCCGCACGCACGCGCCTGCGGAAAAGGCGGATGAGATCGTCTTTGTCGGCAATGTCAAGCCACACAAGGGCTTAAAGACGCTGCTCGCCGCGTTTGCACGCCTGGGCGGAGAGACCCGCCTTCGCATCATCGGCGAAAAGGAGCACTTTCTGACGGGGCTCGATCTCGATGAGTCCGCCTATCACAATGTGGAATTTACGGGCAGGCTCACGGACGGGGAGCTGCTGCCCGCCATCGCCCGCGCAAAGTATCTGGTGCTGCCCTCCGTCTATGAGGGGTTCGGGCTTCCTCCGCTCGAGGCGCTCCTGCTCGGCACGCAGCCCATCGTTTCGGATATCCCCGTCTTTCGTGAGGTATATCAAGGCCTTCCCGTCGTCTATTTCCGCGGGGAAGAGGGACTTTTGGAGGCGCTTCGCCGCCATCCCGCGCCCGTGGACTGCCGCGAGGAGGTGCTGTCCCGTTACAGCTACCGGCAGTGCGCGGAGACGCTTCTGGAGCACATGGGCGTATGATCAGGGAACTTTCGTCGGCGGGGGACGAGTTTGTACAACAGCCGAAGTCCCGTGCATTCTTCGGCGCTAAGATCGATCTCGATCTCTTTATCCACCTCTTCTGTTTTCTTTCCGTATTGCTGATCGGGGCAGACCGGTGGGGGGTAGAGCTTTTCGGCGTGAATTTCCGCGTCGATCAGCTCTTTTTGTGTTTTTTTGCGCTGCTGCTCGCCGTCAAGGGGGAGTACCGTTTGACGTGCAATCTGTGGGTCATCGCCTTTGTTGGTTTTTCCCTTCTTTCGACGGTCTTTTCCGTCAGCCTCATGCGCGGCATCCTCTTTTTCTGTTCCATCGTCTATAATGTTCTCTTTCTCTTTTATGCCTTTGCCTCCTATGTGAAGTACTACGGCTTGGAACGGTTTTTGTCCGTGTTCCGCGCGACTATGTTCGTGCAGTTCTTCATCCTGCTGCTGCAGTTTGCGCTCAAGCTCGCCACGGGGTACGAATTTCCCTTCCTTCCCTCCTATGGGGAGTACATGGGCATTTACCGCTTTCAGTTGTGGTTCTATGAGCCGAGCTATCTTGCGACCTATCTGACCGTGTGGTTCACGCTTGCCTTTATGCAGTTTCTGCTCAACGGCAGGAAGAACTATCTCTGGGATATCTTCGCTGCGCTCGTCATGTTCCTCATCTCGACGTCAACCTCCGGCTTTCTCGCCATTGCGCTCGTCGTCGGCGTCGTCTATCTCATCTGGCTCTTCCGGGGCGTCACGGCGAAGAAGCTGGCCTTTCCCGTCATCCTGCTCGTCCTGTTTGCGGCGGCGGCCATTGCCTTTTCTTCGATGTTTGAGGTCTTTCTCGGACGGCTCTTCGATTCCTCGCTCGACGAGGCGTCGGGCGGCCGCATCGCGGGCTGGACGGAGACGTGGCAGGTCTTTCTCGAGAACGTCTTTTTCGGTGTCGGGCCGGGAAATTACGGGCTCTATCTCGGGCAGGATGCGGGCTATGTACCGACGAACGTCTCGCTCGAACTGCTTGCAACACTCGGCATCGGCGGGTTTGTCGCCTTTTACGGGCTGACGGCCGCGCTCGCCGTGCAGGCGTTCGTGCTCTATCGCCGCCGGCAGACCGAACAGACCTTTCTGCTCTTTTCGTTTGCGCTCGCGCTGCTCTTCTTTACCGTCATCCTTCAGATCAACCAGGGCTATCTCAGACTGTATCATTGGATGATGTTCGGCATTCTGTGGGGTGCGATCGGAAGGGAACGGGAGGAGGAATGCCCCGAATCTATGGAGGATACCAATGAGTGAATTTGAAAAAAAGATCAGTGTCATCATCCCTGTCTACAACACGGAGCGCTACATCGCGCAGTGTATCGACAGCATCCTTGCCTCGCCCCTCGAAGATCTGGAGGTCATCGCGGTGGACGACGGTTCGCAGGACCGCTCGCTCGAGATCCTCTGTATGTATAAGGATCCCCGCCTCAAGGTGTTCTCCAAGCGCAACGAGGGGGTGTTCCGCACCTGGAAATACGGAGTGGAGCGCGCTTCGGGGGAGTATATCATCTTCGTCGATGCGGATGACTATGTCTCGCCCGCTCTCTTCGAGACGGTGGAGAGCCTCCTGCGCCTGAGAGATTACGATCTCATCCAGCACGGCTGGGTGGAGGTCTATGAGCGCTCGCAGAGAAGGACGTGCGGTTCGCTCGATATCCCGCAGGGGGAATACCTCGGCGAAGAGCTCGAGCGCGTCAAGGACGAGTACCTCTATTTCAAGGGACAGCACAAAAAGGAGCTCCCCGTTCTGCGCTGGGCAAAGGTGTTCCGCACCGCGCTTTTGAGAGAGATCCTGCCCGAGACGATGGAGGATATCTCTATGTATGAGGACGACAGCATCTGCCGGCCCTATCTTTCGCAGATCCGGTCGATGTACTTTCTCTCCGATCATCTCTACTACCACCGCTGCGACGTCGTCGGCTCCATCTGCAACTCTCCCGAGAAGCTGCCGCGCTATCTTGTGGACTGCAAGAACCTGAATGCCTTTTTTTCGGCCAAGCGGGAGCGCTTCGGATTCCCCGAAGAGACGCTCGACTATTACTATTACTTCTATCATCAGTCGGTGATGGGGGAGGCGGTCCGCTTTAAGAACGACGCGCTTGCAAAGCGCATCCTGAGCGAGCCCAAGTTCCGCTCCCTTCTCGAAACATACGGAGAGGGGATCAAGCCCTTCCTCCTCAAGCACAAACTCTTCTTTCTCTACCGCATCCTGCGGAAGGGGAAGGACGTTGTGCGCGTCTTGCGCTATGAGGTGACGCGGTGGATAAAAAGAGAGGGATAAAAAACGTCGTCGTATCCATCGTATTCAAGATCCTGATCCTTCTGGGAACGCTGCTCGTGCGGCGCCTGCTCATCTCCGAACTCGGCGATGCCGTCAACGGGCTCAACTCCCTCTATACGACGGTCATCGGGTCGATGTCTGTGACCGAGCTCGGCGTGGGCAGCGTGATCACCTACTGTATGTACCGGCCCATCGTGGAGGGGGATGACGACAAAGTGGCGGCGCTTTACCGCCTCTTTTCACGGCTGTACCTCATCATCGGCGGCGTCATTCTTGTGTGCGGCTGCATCTTTATGGCGTTTTTGCCCTATCTCGCCAAGGGGTATGCGGAGGCGGATACCAACCTGTATCTCTCCTTCGCCCTGATGCTCGCCTCCATCCTCGTCTCGTATGCGTTCAGCGCCAAGAGTTCGCTCATCAACGCCTACAAGAACAACTATGTCACGACGTCCATCACGTCGGTCGGGATGCTGCTCCAGCAGGGGCTGCAGATCGCCGTTCTCTTCACGTTCCGCTCCTTCGAGATCTTTCTTGCCTGCGCCATTGTCTCCACGCTCTTTCAATGGGTGGTGACGGAGATCGTCTCGCGCAGGGAATATTCCGCGATCCTGAAGAACAAACAGCGGGCGGATGCGGCGACGAGGCGCGAGGTCTCCAAAAACGTTCGCGCGATCTTCATGCACAAGATCGGCAGCGTTCTCGTCAATACGGCGGATTCCGTCATCATCTCCGCCTTCATCGGCATCGTGATCGTGGGCAAATACTCCAACTATACCACCATCATGATGGCGATGGTCAGCGTTATCTCCCTCTTCTTCACGCCGCTTACCTCCGTCATCGGGCATCTCTGCGTGGAAGAAAAGGACGCTGTCAAGCCCTATTTCGATTTCTTTCATACCTTCAATTTTGTCCTCGGGGTCGTGTTTTTCCTCGGTTACTATGCCATCATCGATGAGCTCGTCACCTTCTGCTTCGGCGGGGGCGGGGAGCTGGAGATGGCGCGGTCGGTCTCCTTTGTCATCACCGTCAACTACTTCATCCAGTTCATGCGGCAGGCGGTGCTTTTGTTCCGCGATGCGACGGGGACTTTCTATTATGACCGCTGGAAGCCCCTTGCGGAAGGCATCATCAACGTCATCCTCTCCATCGCATTTGTGCTCCTGTTCGGTTCGGAGGAGAGCGGCGTCGTGGGGGTGATCGTGGCGACCATCATCACCAACATCTTCATCTGCCATATCGTAGAACCCCATGTACTGCATCGGCACGTCTTTGAATGTTCGGCAAAGGGGTACTATCTCAAGAATTATGCGCTCATCGCGCTCTTTGTCGCCATGCTCTTCGCCCTGCACGTCTGCCGGGTAGAGCTTTCGAGTCCCGTGGCAACACTGTTTGCTAACGGCTTCATTGCCGTCGGGCTGGCGCTCGTTCCCATCGCGCTCGTGACGGCGCTCGACAAGAACTTTCGTTCTCACCTCGGCTGGCTGGGCAAAAGGCTCAACGGACTCGTCAAAAAACTGCGCCGTTCTGCACCGCGGGAGGAAGAGGAGAAGGACGGAATTTCCCGCCCGTAATTTTCACGAATTTTTCTTTTAAAATGAGGTAAAATGTTTCATCAAAACGTTGACGAAATGATTTTTGCCTGTTATAATAGTGTCGCAAATCGGGTGGCGGACCCGTGCGCGTACGGCGCGAAACACGCAAGGAGAGATTGTCACTTTTATGCTCAATTACACATTGGACGCGAACAAGAGGGGCGTTGACGTTTCCAAGCACCTCTACGGCTTGTTCTTCGAGGACATCAACCAGTCGGCGGACGGCGGCATGAATGCCGAGATGGTGATCAACAATTCGTTCGAGTTCGAGTACTTCACCTATGACGACTTCAACGCAGAGAGCCCCGTCGAGGCACGCAAGCAGAGTTATTTCGCCTGGGATATCTATGGCGCCGGTCCCAAGAAGATCATGACCGCCGGCGGCATGAATGAGAACAATCCCAGCTTCCTGCACCTGAGTGTGGGCGGCATCTATCATCTTGAAAATCCCGGTTACTATACGGTGGGCGGCTACGATATGTACGGTATGCCCGTCAAGAACGGCGAGACGTACAACTTCTCCATGTTCATCAAGCGCCTCGGCTTCAAGGGTACCGCGAAGGTGTTCATCAAGGGCGCGCACGGCCGCCATACCACGATCGGTGAGATCGCCATTCCCGAAGGTGCCGAGGGCGACTGGATCAAGGTCTCGACGTCCGTTGTCGCCGAGAAGGATACGATGGGCCGTCTCTGCATCATTCTTGAGGGCAACGGCAAGATCGGCATCGACTATGTCTCCCTGCTTCCCGCAACGACGTGGGGCGATCCCGATAAGTACCGCAACGGCAAGTTCTCGCCCCGCTTTGTCGAGGTCCTGAAGGACTGCCATCCCTCCTTCCTCCGCTTCCCCGGCGGCTGCGTTGTTGAGGGCGACGTTGCATTCCAATATCAGTACAAGTGGAGAAACACGGTGGGGCCGCTCGAGCAGCGCAAGCAGATCCCCAACGTGTGGCGCTATATGCAGTCGTACGGCATCGGCTTCTATGAGTACTTCTGCCTGTGCGAAGATCTGAAGATGGCGCCTCTTCCCGTGCTCCACTGCGGGCTTTTGTGTCAGATCCGTATGGGTGAGCAGCGCAAGACGGGCTATCAGCGCATCCTGCCCGGCACGAGCGAGTTCCAGTCGGAAGTCATCGACAACGTCGCCGATCTCATCTTCTTCGCGAAGGGCGACGTCTCTTCCTCCGATCCCAACGAGTCCCATTGGGCGAAGGTGCGTGCCGATATGGGCCATCCCGAACCCTTCGAGCTCGAATACATCGGCATCGGCAACGAGAACTGGGGCTTCGAGTACTTCGATAACTTCCAGGCCTGCCTCATCGGCGTGCGCCAGTATATGTACAAGGGGAGACAGACCGACCTTCTCGATCTCTTCCACATCACCGTTGTGACGACGGCGGGCGTTGATATCCGTCCCTCCGACTCCAACGACTCCTGGAAGGTCATCAACGAGAAGTACCGCGACATGATCGTCGACGAGCACGTCTACAACTCCTATCAGTGGTTCATCGACAACACCAAGCGCTATGACTGCTATGACCGCGACGGCGCCAAGGTGTTCATGGGAGAGTACGCGATGCACACGATGGCCGACGGAAGAGGCCGTCTCAACGGCGACAACAACCTGCGTTCGGCACTCTCCGAAGCTGCCTTCCTCACGGGCTGCGAGCGCAATTCGGACGTCGTCAAGATGACGTGCTATGCGCCTCTGTTTGCTTCCACCTACAACTATCGCTGGACGCCCAACATGATCTGGTTCAACGCGCGCGACATCATGCTCACCCCCAACTACTATGTGCAGCAGATGTTTGCGGGCAACACGGGCAGCTACACGCTGACCGATGTCGCACCCGTCAACGAGGACAACGCGGGCGGCCTTCTCATCGGCGGCCACCGCACGGCGAGCGCCGTCACCTCCGTCAAGGTCAAGGACATCAAGACGGGCAACGTCGTCTACTTCCACGACTTCAAGGACGGCATGGGCGACTGGAAGGTCTATCCCAACTGCCGCGGAGGCCACATTGAGGACGGCAAGCTCATCATTGAGGAGAGCGACGCCTTCAACGGCTTCTACTACGACGCGCAGAACTTCTCCGACTGCGAGGTGGAGATCGACTTCAGGCGCCTTTCGGGCGAGCAGAGCTTTATCGCGGGTGTCGGCGTTGCGGATGTGCGCGACGCGGGTACGATGGACAGCGCCGGATTCTCCATTTGCTGCCAGTACGGCAAGAACCACAAGGGTTACGACGTCTCCTTCGACAAGCGCGTGGACTTCATCCGCACCGTCTGCGAGATGATGGGCAAGGATAAGTTCATCGGTTACAGCCCCGAAGGCAACAAGATGAAGCTCATCTATACGCAGAAGACGTTCAATGCCTACATCCAGAAGGACGGCCATTGGCACGAGATCCTCTTCAAGAACATCTGGAAGGTCAACGAGCGCGTCTTCAACAGCGTCACGGTCGGCGACGACGGCAAGATCTATCTCAAGGTCGTCAATGTCTCCGGGCAGGACGAAGAGATGGAAGCAGACCTCGTCAACTTCGGTGCAAAGAGCAAAGTCACGCAGACGACGCTCTGGCACGAGGATCCCACCGTCATCAACGAGATCAAGATGAAGGCGGGCAAGACGCACAACATCGAGCCCACCGTCACGGAGTATGCGCTCGATGGCAATGTGCTGAAGGCGACCGTCAAAAACAACAGCGTCAACGTATTCGTGATCGAATGACGTCTTTCGGAAAGGCTCCCCGCTTCGGCGGGGAGTTTTTGTTTGCGCAGGGCGTGAAGCGCAGGCTTTTTCAGACGGCTGCCGCCCGGGCGAAGGAACACGGCGCGGGAGCTGCGGCTTTTGTAAGGCGCATGGGTCGCGGCTCTTGAGTGGTTTCGACAAAGATTTTAAAGGGGCATCCTGTTTGCGGGGATGCCTCCTTCATATTTTCCCGGCTCGTCCCGTACAATAGAGCGATGCTGGAATTTCTCTCTCCACGGCTGAAAGAGGCCGTCGGGCATATCGATCTGAGCCGCCTCTATGAACTGCGCGTGCGGGCGGACAAGCCGCTTCTCGCCAACCTGGAAGGCGCATTTGTTCCGCTCGGACGATGCGGGCCCGTCCGGAGGGCGCAGGATGCCGTTTTTCCGGCTGCCGAGGAGGTGGAGGAGACACTGTTTGCGGCCTGCGGCTATTCCGTTCACGCTGTGGAGAACGAGCTGCGGCAGGGCTTTGTGACGGCGCAGGAAGGGGAGCGGGTCGGCATTGCGGGGACGTACGTTTACGAGGGGAGAGAGGTGCTCTCCGTGCGCGGGATCACCTCGCTCTGCATCCGCGTTCCGCACGCCGTCGAGGGCTGTGCCGAGGCGATCTATGGGCGCTGTCTCCAGGAGGGCCTCTGTTCGGTGCTCCTCCTTTCGCCGCCCGGATGGGGCAAGACGACGCTCCTGAGGGATCTCGCCCGCCTCGTGTGTACAAGGATGGGCGTCAACGTGCTCGTGAGCGACGAACGCGGAGAGCTTTCGGCGGGCGATCTCGGGGCGACGAGCGATATTATTCGCTTCGCGGACAAGAGAACGGCGTTTACGGCGGGGATCCGTGCCATGCGGCCCGAGCTCATCGTCACGGATGAACTGCTCACGGAGGACTATGAGGCGGTGAGGAGGGCGGTCGAGGGTGGAGTGAACGTGTTTGCTTCCGCGCATCTGACGCGGTTTGAGGACGTGCCCTGCAAGGTGTTTTCGCGCTATGTCGTGCTCGTGGGGCTGGGGCGCGTGGGAACAGTTCTGGACGGAGAGGGAAATGCTTTGGCTTAAAGTGCTGGTCGCGGCGCTTACGATCGCCTTTTCGGTGGCGCTCGGCTACTTTCTGGCGGAGAAATACCGCGCGCGAAAGCGATTCTTTGCGGAGTTCTGCCGCTTCAACGAGCGCTATCTGGCCGAACTCTCCTATGAACGCCGGCCGCTCGGCTCCTTTCTGAAGGAAGGGGCATACGAAGGAGACTTCGGAAAGGCCGTTGCGGCGTTCTCCGCATCGAGGCAGGCCGAGCTTTCCTTTCCGTTTCTGACGAAGGAGGAGCGTGTTGACGGAGAGAACTATTTCCGTCAGCTCGGGAAGGGGGATTCGCACACGCAGACGGCGTACTTCTCTGCACAGAAGGCGAGACTGTCGGCCTGTAAGGAGCAATGCGAACGGGAGGCAAAGGCACGCACGGAGCTCTATACGAAACTCGGCCTTTTGGCCGGTCTTGCGCTCGTCGTGCTCATCATGTGAGTATGGATATCTCCGTTATCTTCAAGCTGGCAGCGATCGGGATCATCATCACCGTCGTCTGTCAGGTCCTGAAAAAGTCCGATCGGGACGACATCGCGACCGTTGTGTCCATCGTCGGGCTCGTGCTGGTGCTTACGGTCGCCGTGACCATGATCGGCGATCTGTTTGAAGCGATCAAAGAGATCTTTGGGGTCGGGTGATATGGAACTCTTTCAGCTCATCGGGATCGCCTTTCTGACGGCGGTCACGGCGCTCCTTCTCAGATCCACGCGTCCCGAGCTCTCCTTTGCCGTCACGGTGGCGGGGTGTATCATCTTGCTCCTCATCGTGCTCGATCTCGTCAAGGACGGGCTCTCCGTTTTTGGAGAGATCGCCGAAACATCGGGCATCGACGCATCGCTCATCAAGATCCTGTTAAAGATGATCGGGATCGGGTATCTCGTGGAATTCAGTGCGGGGATCTTAAACGATTTCGGGCAAAATTCGGTTGCGGACAAGCTCGTCTTTGCGGGAAAGATCCTTGTGTTCGTTCTTGCCATCCCCATCCTCGAGAGTGTGGTTTCCCTTGTCGGAACGCTGATCGGACTGATATGACGAAAAAAAAGTGGCTGTTTCTTCTGCTTGCGCTGTTCTTCTTTCTTCCGTTCTTTGGCGGAAAGGGGATCGTTGCCTCTGCGGAGACGACAGAGGAGGAAAGACAGGCGGAAGAAGAACTTCAGGAAAGTATTTCCGACTTATTGGATGAAATCGATCTAACGGCGTTGCAGGAATATCTGGATACGCTGACGGAATTTCATGGGATCTCGCTGAAAGACAAGCTGAAAGGGCTTGTGGACGGCGATCTGTCCCTCGATTACGACTCTTTGGGGGAAATGCTGCTTCATACGTTTTTGGATGATATTTCTCTGCTTTTGCCCGCTTTTGCGATGATCTTGGCGGCGAGCCTGCTCTGCGGTGTACTGAACTCCGCAAAAAGCGGATTTTTGCATAGTACTATGTCTGACATAATCGGCATGGTGTCCTACCTCGCGGTCGGAGCGGTCGTGCTCTCCTGCCTCATCTCGGTGCTCGGGGAGTGCTTCTCCGCGATCGTCTCTCTTGGCAAACAGATGGAGCTCGTCTATCCCGTTCTGCTCACGCTGATGGCGGCGAGCGGGGGGAGCGTCTCGGCGGCCATCTATCGCCCGGCTGTTACTTTTTTGAGTAGTGGTATTTTGAAATTGTTTTCTTCCGTCGTTCTGCCCGTCTGCGTCTCGGTCCTGGTGCTGGGGTTCGTGGGAAACCTTTCTCCCGAAGTCCGGACGGAGAAGCTCGGTGATTTTTTCAAGAGCATCAGCCGCTGGCTCATCGGCCTTTCGCTGGGGCTTTTCGGGCTCTTTCTGACGGTGCAGGGCATTGCGGCCGCGCAGTACGACGGTATCTCGCTGCGCACGGTCAAATATGTCATCTCGGGCTCTGTTCCCGTTGTGGGTGGATTCTTGTCCGGAAGTGTCGATCTCGTCCTTGCGGGAAGCGCTCTCATCAAGAATGCGTTGGGTTCTTTTTCGGTGCTCCTGCTTGCGGCTGTCGTTTTAAAGCCGCTCCTGCTCCTCGCTGCGACACAGCTCTTTCTGCGCATCGCCGCTGCGGCGACCGAGCCGGTCGGGGGCAAGATCCCGGTGCTTCTCTCGCGCCTTGCGGGCGATCTGGGCTACTGTACCGCTTCGCTCCTTAGTGTTGCATTTCTCTATTTTCTGACGCTGCTGCTCCTTGTCTGCAGCTCGGGGGTACTCTGATGCAGGCCTATCTCCTTTCGGTCGCGGGGGCCGTGCTCCTTTCGGCTGTCGTCTCCATCCTTGTGCCGGAGGGCAGGATGGGGCCCGTCATTCGTGGTGTCACGAAGCTCGTAACGCTTCTTTTGCTCGTTTCGCCCGTCATCTCGCTGCTCCGCGGGGCGTCCTTTTCGGTGGAGGAGACGGCGCTTGAGGAGGATGCCGATTTTCTTTCTTACTGTGCGAAGCGGGTAGAAGAGCGCGATGAGCATTCCGTCGAGGCGTGGCTCCTTGAGGAGTACGGCATTTCGGCGGCAGCCGATGTGGATCTGGCTGCGGACGGCAGTTATTCGGCAAAATACGTCACGGTGACTGTTTCAGACTTCGGAATATACGAGGGAGAGGCGCATATAGATATATCGTTGCAGATCGAGGCCGCGCTCTCCGAACGGTTCGGCTGCAAAGCGGAGGTCCTGTCGTGAAAGATTGGAAGAAGTTGCTGGAAAACAGGACGGTCCGCATTGTTCTCTTCTGCGTGCTGGCGCTGCTGCTCCTTGCTGCCATCTGGCGGGTCTTTTTCGCCGGGGAGAGTGCAGTTGGGAGCTACGACGAAACGGAGAAAGAGGCACGCATCTCCGCCATGCTGGAGCGGGTCGAAGGCATCGAGGATGCTTCCGTGATGATCGTGGAAGAGGACGGGAGGGCGGTCTCTGCGATCGTCGTCTATTCCGGGGAGGACAGTATCCTGTCGCGGATGCGCATCCTGGAGATCGCGTCCTCCGCGCTGGGTCTTCCCAAGGAGAAGGTGCAGGTGTACCTTTCATGACCGAGAAATCATTTTTAAGGAGATAGCAAAATGTCGAACACCAAAAAAATTGCGATCATGTCTACGCTCGTACTGCTGCTTGCCGTGACGGCCGTATTCAACTTCGTGCTTGCAGGGACGCCTGCGGACGCGGCTGCCGACGGCACGGCGCAGGATGACTACTTTACGAGCTACCGTACCGAGCGCGTCACAACGCGGAATGAGGAGTTTTTGCAGCTCGACAGCGTCATTGCGGCTTATGCCGCCGATTCTGCGGAGTACGCCGAGGCGGTGCAGCAGAAGCAGAGGATGGTCGAGGTGATGGAGACGGAGCTCGTGATCGAGACGATGGTCAAGACGATCGGATTTACCGATGCGGTGGTGGCCATCGGCGCCGAGTCCGACAACATCAACGTCTTTGTCAATTCGAGCGAACTCACGACGGAAAACGTGACGCAGATCTTCTCCATCATCGAGGATGAGCTGGGGGTCCGGAACGGAAATATCGTCATTATGCCCATTTACGCGGAAAGCTGAAAAAAATCACGGCAAATTGCGGAAAGATAGTGGTAAATTACGGAAAGATGTGCTATAATACCTGCAAGGAGATAGTATTATGGCAAGTATCAGGTATAATCCGAATGGGCAGAAAGGGCGCATTTCCTACAATACGGATATCGTGAGCGGGATCATCGCGCTCAGTTTGCAGGAGACGGAGGGGATCGAACTCGTGCCCTCCCGCAGCAAGGGGATCAAAGTCAACTTTGAAAAAGAGGGCATCTTTGCGGATATCTCTGTCATTGCGCACTATGGATACAGCGTGCCGGAGCTTGCGTTTGCCATCCAGCAGACCGTCAAGCAGATGGTCGAGTCGATGACGAAGTACCGCATCGCGAAGGTGGACGTTCATATCCAGAGCGTCATCTTCCCCGAGCAGACGCCGCCCGTCGTGCCGGCTGCTCCCGAAAGTGCGGAACAGGCTGAAAATCGGAAAGCGTGAGGAGTTCCCCGTCCGTCTGTCGGATGGGGTATTCCCCGTGAAAGGAGATACATGAGAAGTCAGGCGAGAGAAGCGGCGTTCAAGATCGTCTTTGCGAAGGAATTTGGCGGCGACTGCGACGGCAGGTTCGAGGCGGGTGTCTATCGCAAGGAAGGGCTCGGCGAAGAGGACCGCGCATTTGCCCATAAGCTGGTGGGGCTTGTGGATGAACATAGGGAAGAACTGCTTGCAGTGCTCGACGAAAAAGTCGAGCGCTTTGCGCAGTATCGCATTTATACCGCAGACAGGGCCATCCTTTTGCTGGCGCTCGCGGAGATCAGATATGTGGAGGATGTCCCTCCCGTTGTCTCGGTGAGTGAGGCGGCGGGGCTTGCGCGCAAGTATTCCACGGAAAATTCTGCCGGGTTCGTCAACGGCGTGTTGGCGGGGGTGATCAACGCATGAAACTCATCGACGGCAAGGCCATTGCGGCCGATATCCGTGCGGAACTCAAGATCCGCACGCAGGCCTTTGAACAGAAATACGGAAAAAAGATCGGACTTGCGGTCGTTTTGATCGGGAATGACCCCGCATCCGCGGTGTATGTCCGCAACAAGGTGAAGGCGTGCGAGGAGACGGGGATCCGCTCCTTTCGTCACGACCTTCCGCAGGAGACGACGCAAAAACAGGCGGAAGAGCTTGTTTCGGCGCTTGCCGAGGACAAGAACGTCCACGGCATCCTGGTGCAGCTGCCCCTTCCTGCGGGGCTCGATGAAAAGCGGCTCCTGTCCCTCATCCCGCCCGAAAAGGATGTGGATGGCTTTCTTGCCGAGAACATCGGAAAGTTGGCGCTCCGGGAGGAAGGAACGGTCGCCTGTACGCCTCTCGGCGTCATGGAGCTGTTGGCGCGCAGCGGCATTTCGGCTGCGGGCAAGCGTGCGGTCGTCGTCGGGCGCAGCAATATCGTGGGGCGGCCGATGGCGCTGCTCCTCCTCAATGCCGACGCGACGGTGACGGTCTGTCACAGCAAGACGAAGGATCTTGCAGAGGAGTGCCGCCGTGCAGACATTTTGGTGGCGGCCATCGGCAAGGCAAAATTCATCACGGCAGATATGGTGAAAGAGGGGGCTGTCGTCATCGATGTGGGAATGGACCGCGACGAGAACGGCAGGCTCTGCGGCGATGTGGACTTTGAGAACGTCAAAGAAAAGGCCTCGGCGATCACGCCTGTCCCGGGCGGTGTCGGGCCGATGACGATCGCCATGCTCCTGAAAAATACCTGCGATGCGGCGGAGCGTGCGCAGAAATGAGCGCCCTTCCCGTCAAATATCCGCAGTATCTGGATGCCTTTGAACGCATTCTGGAGGAATATTGTGCAAAGATGGCGTACCTTCCCGCCGGTCTGACGGAGGGGATGCGCTATTCTCTGCTTGCGGGCGGCAAGCGGCTGCGCCCCGTTCTCTTTTTTGCTGCGCTCGATGCGCTCGGTGCGGCGTGGGAGGGGGAGAGAGAGCTTGCATTGGCGCTCGAGTGCATTCACACATACTCGCTCATCCACGACGATCTGCCGGCGATGGACAACGACGACTGGCGGCGCGGAAAGCCCTCCAATCACAAGAAGTTTGGTGAGGGCAATGCCATCCTGGCGGGAGATGCGCTCTTAAGCGAAGCGTTCACGCTCTGTATGCGTGCGGCGAAGGATGAACCGCATCGCCGTGCAGGCGAACTGCTGGCGCGTGCCGCGGGTGCCGAAGGGATGGTCGCGGGGCAGTTCTCCGATCTCGCCTGCGAGACGGATCGATCTGCGGGGGAGGGTGAACTGCAGTTTATCTATGAAAATAAGACGGCTCAGCTCATCCGTGCGCCTCTTATGATGGCGGCTGCGATCGCCGGAAAGGTGGAGGCGGAGATGGCAGAGCTCGGTACTGCGCTCGGCATTCTCTTTCAGATGACGGACGATCTTCTCGACGTCAAGGGGGAGAGTGCCAAGATGGGAAAGACGCTTGGCAAGGACGAGGCGGAGAACAAGCTCACCTGTGTGCGTGTGTTCGGGCTGGAAGAGTCGGAGCGTCGGGCGGACGGCTATGCGGAGGCGTGCCGTGCCGTTCTCAGCCGGATGACGGCGGAGACGCAGTTCTTTTCGGAACTCGTCTCCTATGTCCGGGAACGCGATCATTGAGAAGGGGGCACGAAAGAAGGTGAGGGAGATCTGCGACGGGGAGCTGAAGAATGCTTCCCTTTCTCAATTAAAGGATATTTGCAGAGAGCTCAGGGAGGAGATCCTTGCGGCGGTCTTTGCGTGCGGCGGACATCTTTCCTCCAACCTCGGGGCGGTCGAACTCACCGTGGCGCTTCACCGCGTGTTCGATTTCCCGCAGGATAAGATCATCTTTGACGTGGGCCACCAGTGCTATGCGCACAAACTGCTCTCGGGCAGGGCGGGACGCTTCCGGACGCTCCGTCAGGAGGGTGGGCTTTCGGGCTTCCCCAAGCGCAGCGAGAGCGAATACGATTGCTACGGAACGGGTCATGCGGGCACGGCGATCTCGGCTGCGCTCGGCTTTGCGAAGGCGCGCGATCTCAAGGGAGAGCATCACAATGTCATTGCGCTCGTCGGCGACGGCTCCTTCAACAACGGCCTCATCTATGAGGCGCTCAACAGCCTCAGTGTGCTGAACACCTCCGTTCTCATCGTGCTCAACGACAACGAGATGTCCATCTCCAAGACGGTCGGAAGCATGGCGGGCATTCTGGAGGAGGTCCGCAAAGGGCAGCCGGAATGTTCAAAGGCTTCGCAGCTTGCTTCCGACGGGGATGATCCGTCGCTGGATGCGGCAGAGGATATCCGTCTCTTTGAGCGCTTCGGCCTTCGCTATATGGGGGTCGTCAACGGGCACGACATGGGCGAACTGCTCACGACTCTGGAAAAGGCGAAGTCCGCCCTGCGGGAGGGGAGCGTGCTGCTGCACGTTCATACGCGCAAGGGATATGGGCATCCGTTCTGTGAAAATGCCCCCACGGAGACGCACGGCGTCGGCAAAGGCGGGGAGACAGAACGGGAATTTTCCGCGGCTTTGGGAGAAGAGCTCGTCTCGCTTGCGGCGAGAGACAGTCGCGTCGTTGCCGTGACGGCGGCCATGACGGACAGCCTCGGGCTGCGCCGCTTCTTTGACCGCTTCCCGGAACGCGCCTTTGATGTGGGCATCTGCGAGGAGCACGCCTCCATCCTGTGTGCGGCGCTGGCGGCTGCGGGGATGCGTCCGTATTACGCGATCTATTCCACGTTTTTACAGCGTGCCTACGATGAAGTCATCCACGATGTCTGCGCGCAGAATCTGCCCGTCGTCTTCTGCATCGATCGGGCGGGGGTGACGGGGAGAGACGGCGAGACGCATCAGGGCGTCTTTGATCTCTCCTTTCTGCTGCCTGTTCCCAATCTTACCATTGCCGTTCCGAAAGACATCTCGGAATTTCGTTCCATGCTCCGTATGAGCACGCAATGGAATGGCCCGCTTGCGATCCGCTATCCGAGAGAGGGGATCGAAGGGGAAAAACAGGCCGAAAGCCCGATTGAGTTCGGGAAATTTGAGGTTTTGCATAGTACTACGTCTGACATAGTATTGATTGCGACGGGGGGAAGATGTTTGGATCTTGCCCGCCGCGTCCTGCAGCACGCATGGGCGGAGGGGCTTGATGCAACGCTCGTTCATGCGCGTTTTGTCAAGCCGCTCGATGAAGCGCTGCTCTCCGGACTTTCCGCGCACACCGTCATCACGTTGGAGGACAATGTGCTCATCGGCGGATTCGGCGATGCCGTGGCGCGCTTTTATCGGGATTCGGATAAGAAGGTCTTATCCTTTGGGTACAGGGATTGCTTCCTCCCGCACGGCGCTCCGCGCGATCTCATGCGGGAATATGGGCTGGACGAGGAGGAGATCCTTGGCTGTCTGAGGGAACATTATGCGGGCCGATAAGTTCTTTGCGCCGCGGTTCGGCTCGCGGACGAAGGCGGCCGATGCCCTTCGCCGCGGCCTTGTTTTAAAAAACGGCAGGCCTCTTGCGCCCGATGATGAAGTGAAGGAGGCCGATTCGTTTGAGTTTCCTCCGCCCAAGGAGCAGTACGTCTCCAACGGAGGCTACAAACTTGCCCGCGGGCTGGATACGTTCGGGCAAGACGTCTCTGGCTGTGTCTTTTGCGATCTGGGGGCCAGCACGGGCGGCTTTACCGATTGTCTGCTGCAGCGCGGGGCAAAGTCTGTTGTCTGCGTCGATGTGGGGGAAAGCCAGCTCGATCCTTCGCTTGCGGCCGATCCCCGCGTCGTCGTGATGGACAATACCAATGCCCGCTATCTGACGCGGAAGTCGCTTCCTTTTGCGGTGGACGGGGTCGTGTCCGATCTCAGTTTTATTTCGCTGGAGCTCATCCTGCCGGCCGTTGCGAGGCTTCTCCCTTCGCACGGGAGCGCGTTTTTACTCTTCAAGCCGCAGTTTGAGTGCGGCGGAAGGGGGCTCGGCAAGCGCGGGATCCTCCCCGTTTCCCGTCACAATGCGCTTTTAGATCGCTTCTATGATCTTGCTGCGGCGCTCTCCCTCATGCCGTGCGGAATCGTCAATGCGCCTCTTCGGCCGCAGAAAAATGTGGAGTATGTCGTCTTTCTGGAAAAGGACGGAACGGCTCTCCCCAAATACCGTTTTTTGGAACAGGCTTCGCATCTCGTTTGAGGTGCGTTTTTTTATGCCTCCTTGTCGGATGGGTGAAATTATGTAAAATTTCTCGTAATTTTTCCCGAAACTCTTGCAATTATAAGTTTTTTCCTGTATAATATCAATCAATGAAGATCGGTGTTTTATACAATCGGGACCGCGTGAGCGAAGGCTCCTTCCCGGCCATTGCCGAACGCTTTGCCCGCGGCGGCGGGGAGGCGGTGCTCTTTTCTTCTCCGGAGGAGATCAAGGGGGTGGACTGCCTTCTCATCCTCGGCGGCGATGGCACGGTGCTCCGTGCGAGCAAGCCCGCTTCGCTCCACGGCATTCCCATCGTTGCCGTCAATTACGGGACGCTCGGCTTTCTGACGGAGTTCAAGCGCGGAGAGCTGGATGCCGCGGTGGACTTCATCCTATTGGGGAAGCACGTCGTGCAGAAGCGGACTATGCTCGAAGTCGTCTTCCGCGGCAAGAGCACGCATTGCCTCAACGAGCTCGTGCTCTCCCGTCCCGTCTCGCCGGAGGCAGACAGCCGTCTCGTCCGCATCTGCGTGACGATCGACGGGAAGGAGGCGGGCGTCTTTTCGGCCGACGGGCTCATCCTGTCTACGCCGACTGGCTCGACGGCCTACTCGCTTTCGGCGGGCGGAAGCGTGATGTCGCCTGACTGCCGCACGTTTGAACTGACGCCCATCTGTGCCTTTTCGCTCCGGAGCCGCCCCATTGTCTGTTCGGACGGGAGCACGCTCCGCTTTACGGCGGAACCGCACGGCGGGGGGCTGCTGCTGCACGGGGACGGCGTGTTCCTCGGCGAGCTCGAAAAGGGGGATGAACTCATCGTCCGCCGCTCTTCGCGCGTCGCCACCTTTTGGGTCAAGGATGAGGGGGATACCTTCCGCCGTCTGACCGAGATCATCAACGGATAACGAGAATTTTTAGGAGGGGAGCCATGCTCAGAAACGCAAGACACAATAAGATTTTGGAACTCATCGAGGAAAAGGAGATCGAGACGCAGGAAGAGCTCTGCAAGGAGCTTGCCGCGGCTCATTTTTCCGTAACGCAGGCTACCGTCTCGCGCGATGTGCGGGAGCTTCGCCTCTTTAAGGTGGCCGGGACAAAGAAGCGGTATCGCTATGCCGCGATCGGCAAGGGGGAAGAGGAGCTCTCCGACAAGATGCGCTCGCTCTTCCGCGCCGGCATCGAGAGCATCCAGACGGTCGGGAATATCGTCGTCACCAAGACGCTCAATGGAAACGGCGCCAATGCGGGCGTCATCATCGATATGCTCAAGTACGAGGAAGTCGTCGGGAGCATCGCGGGGGATGATACCGTCTTTTCTCTCTGCCGGACGGCGGAGGATGCCGAAGCGGTGCGCGGGCGGCTGGAGCGCCTTGCGGGGAACTGATCCATGCTGCGCACGCTGTATCTGAAAAATGTTGCCCTGGTCGACGAGGCGGAGATCGCCTTTTCGGAGGGGCTGAATGTGCTTTCCGGGGAGACGGGTGCGGGCAAGTCGGTCATTCTCGACAGCATCGACTTCGTTCTCGGCGCGAAAGCGGACAAGGGGATGATCCGTTCGGGACAGAGCGAGTGCTCGGTCCGGGCGGAATTTTCCTGTGACCCGGAACTGCTGCGTCCCGTTTTGGAGGAGCTCGACCTCGAAGAGAGCGATACGCTGCTCATTGTCCGCCGCCTGAATGCGGACGGGAGGAGTTCTCTGCGCGTCAACGGGTGCCCTATGACGGCGACCATGCTCCGTAAGCTCACGTCCCGCCTCGTGGACGTCCACGGCCAGAGTGAGCACTTTTTCCTTCTGAAGGAGGCCAATCAGCTCAGATTGCTCGATCAGATCGCGGGAACGAAGGAGGCAAGGGAGAAGGTCGGCGAACTGCTGAAGGAGCGGCGCGCGCTTCAAGAGAAGCTCTCCTCGCTCGGCGGGGATGAGGGGGAGCGGGAACGCCGCGCCGATATTCTGCGCTTCCAGATCGAAGAGCTGGAAAACGCTGCGCTCAAAGAGGGCGAAGAGGAGGAGCTGCTTGCCCTCCGCGCCAAGTATCAGAATGCCGAAAAGATCCTGGGCGGGCTCAAGACCGTGCGGGATGCCCTTCTTTCGGACGGTGGCGCGGCGGATGCCGTCAATATCGCCCACCGCGGGCTTTTATCCATTGTCCGCTATGGTAACTATGATGCGCTCTCCGAGCGGCTGGAAAACGCGCTCGCGGAGCTTGAGGACATCGGGGAAACGGCGGAGTCGCTTGCAGAGGAACTTGACATCGACGAGCGGGAAGCGGAGCGCGTGGAAAACCGTCTCGACGAGATCCGCTCGCTCAAAAAGAAGTATGGAGGCTCGGTCGAAGAGGCGCTCTCCTTCCTTGCACGCGCCCGGGAGGAGCTTTCTCTGTTGGAGAACAGCGCCGAGGAGTGCGAGAAACTGCGCGCGCGGCTTGAAAACAATTCCGTGCTGCTCTATGCGGCCTGCCGGAAGCTCACCGAATTGCGGAATGCGGGGGCAGAGGGCTTTACGGAGCGCGTCGTCGGCGAGCTCAGAACGCTCAATATCCCGTCTGCCCGGTTCGAGATCGCCTTCGAGCCGTATTCCGAGGAGGACCTTCCCCGTGTCAATTCAGACGGCTTGGACCGCGTCCGCTTTCTCTTTTCGGCGAATGCGGGCGAACCGCCCAAGGAGCTCGGCAAGATCATCAGCGGCGGCGAGATGAGCCGCTTTATGCTTGCGGTCAAAGCGCAGCTCTCTTCGCTCGGTTCCATCGGGACGTACATCTTCGATGAGATCGACGCGGGTATCGGCGGAAAGACGGCGCGCGTCGTAGCGGAAAAGTTTTCCGCGATCGCACGATCGACGCAGATCATCGCCGTCTCACACCTTGCCCAGATCGCAGCGTTTGCCGATCGGGAATTTCTCATTGAAAAGCAGGAAGCGGAGGGGAGGACGTTCTCCCGCATCCGCCTGCTCGGCGAGGAGGAGCGGCGGGAGGAGCTGGTGCGACTCCTGGGCGGAGACCGAAGTGAATCTGCCCTCCGTCATGCCGACGAGCTGCTGGAGAGTGCCCGCGCATATAAGTCGGAAACCAACGGAAAGCCGGTCGGGCGGTGAATATTCTTAAAAAGCCTGCGCAAAGTAACCTCATGGGAGGGCTTATGCGCAGGCTGAATTTTATTAAGAACACATCGCGTCCGCGGCGGGCGGCCTTGGGGGTGCTTGTCCTGGCGGCAGTCATATCGGTGACGTCGGGGCAGCAGCTCGAGGCGGATGCGGCAACAGAATATTATATCGGAGGCATGGCGGCGGGGTTTGCGCTCCCGGCGGGCGGTGCGGAGATCGTGGAGCTGAACTCGGTCGCGGGTGACGGGGAAACGCGCCGTCCGGCGGAGGAAGCGGGGATGCGTGCAGGCGACCTCATCTGCGCGGCGGACGGCGCTGCCATTGACAGCATTGCCGGGCTGAATGCCGCTCTGGAGAAGTGCGGCGGAAAGAGCATCCGTTTTACCGTGCTGAGGGACGGGGAGAGACTGCAGGTTTCCGTGCAGCCGCTTCTGGATGCCAAGACGGGGAAGTGGAAGATCGGCGTGCTCATCCGCGATACGCTGTCGGGGATCGGCACGATCACATATATCGAAAAAGGGTCCCTTCACTTCGGCGCTTTGGGGCACGGGATCGGGGAGGGGGCCTCCCCCGACATGACGGGCGCCAAGGTGTTTGCGTGCAGCGTGATCGGCGTCAATAAGGGGACGCGGGGGCGGGCCGGGGAGCTGAAGGGGCTCTTTCATCATGAAACCACGATCGCCCGTGCAGAGCTCTTCTGCGGCACGGGCCTTTTCGGTACGTTTGAAAGCGGCTACGATCTGTCGGCTTGCCGGACGGCGGAGATCGCTCCCGTCTCCGAGGCGGTCATTGGGAAGGCGGTCATCTATTCGACGGTGGACGGAAGGGAATCGAAGCCGTACGAGATCGCCATCGCCAAGGTGGATGCCAACGATCGGGACAACAAGAATTTTGTCATCAAGGTGACGGACGAGGCGCTCATCGCGGAGACGGGCGGCATCGTGCAGGGAATGAGCGGCAGCCCCATTCTGCAGAACGGAAAGCTCATCGGTGCGGTGACGCACGTCTTTTTGAACGACCCCACGCGGGGGTACGGCATCTCCATCGAGCGCATGATGACGGGGGAGCGCGAGCGCCGCTGAACCGTCGATATTTTTCGGGAAACTGCGCAAACTGGTTGTATGAAAAAATGGATGATCGTGGCGGCGGCGCTTGCGCTGGCGGTGCCGGCCTGCCTGGGAAATGCAGTTGAAAGGGAAGAGAACGGCGCAAAGGCGGCGTATGTGTGCGAGGCGGAGAGCGGCACGGCAGTTGCGGCGCGGCACGAGACCGAGCGCCTGCCCATTGCAAGTATGTGTAAGATCATGACGCTGCTCCTCGCCTTTGAGGCGGCGGACGCGGGGGAATTATCGTTGGAGGAATCGGTCGTGGTGAGCGAACACGCGGCGGGGATGGGAGGTTCGCAGGTCTTTCTCGATTCGGGGCTCTCCTATCCCGCCGGCGAGCTCCTGAAGAGCATCGCCGTCTGTTCGGCGAATGATTCCTGTGTGGCGATCTCCGAACGCATCGCGGGCAGCGAGGAGGCCTTTGTGGAGCGCATGAACGAACGGGCGAGGGAACTCGGTGCGGAGGACACGCTGTTTGCGAACTGTACGGGCCTCCCGCGGGAACCGCAGTATTCCTGTGCGAAGGATGTTGCGCTCATGTTGCGGGAGCTTTTAAAGCATGAGCCGTTCTTTGATTATGCGGGCATCCGCCTGGAGGACTTCCGTCATCCGGACGGAAGAGTGACGACCATGACGAATACCAACAAATTGCTGCGCAAACTGGAGGGATGCGACGGCGGCAAGACGGGATTTACGCAGGAGGCGGGGTTCTGTCTTGCGGCGACGGCAAAGCGCGGGGAGACACGCCTTGTCTGCGTCGTCATCGGTGCGGAAAGTTCGGATGCGCGTTTTGAATGTACGGCAAGGCTCCTGAACGAAACGTTTGCAACGCATGAACGGCGCGTCGTTGCGGCGGCGGATCGGCCGATGGAGAATGCGCTTGCCGTGAAGGGCAGTCGCTCCGACCGTATCGGATACGCACCTGAGCGTTCGATGGGGATCTTTGTGAAAAAGGGAGAGAAAGCGGATGTCCGTACCGAGCTGATCCTTCCCGCAGGCGTTCGCGCACCCGTTATGCGCGGAGACCGCGTAGGGGAGATCGTCCTGTATCTAGGCGGCGTGGAGGTGGACCGATGCGCTCTGATCAGTCTGGACGATGCACCGCGCTATAGCTACGGCGAAGCCTTTCTGGAGGGAGCACATCTTTGGAATTGAGCGATTTGCGAAGTACTATGCCAGGCATAATACAAGGCATTGCCTTGCAGGATTCAAATAAATGTCTGTTTTTGATTGTAAAGCCCGCGGGGATGACCTGCGGGTTTTTCTTGACGGGAACGGGAGATTTGTGCTATAATTTGCGCAGCAACGAAGGAAGGAACAGACAAATGAATACGAGAGATACTCTGAAGGTAAATTCGGTCGGACATCTTGAGATCGGGGGCGCGGACTGCGTGGATCTTGCACGCGAGTTCGGAACGCCGCTCTACGTCTTTGACGAGGCCTATATCCGCAACATGATGCGGCTGTACCGCGATACGATCGCAGAAGAATACGGCGGGAACGGGCTTGTTCTGTACGCCAGCAAGGCGTTTTCCTGCAAGGCGATGTATGCGATCGCAAAACAGGAGAAGATAGGCGTCGACGTCGTTTCGGGCGGAGAGCTCTACACGGCGCTTTCGGCGGGTTTTCCTGCGGAAAAGATCTATCTGCACGGCAACAACAAACTGCCGAAGGAGCGGGCGGAAGCGCTCGATGCCGGCATCGGCGGCATCGTCGTGGATGCCTATTCCGAGGCGGACGCGCTCGACGAGGAGGCGGCTGCACGCAATATGGTGCAGGACGTCCTCATCCGCGTCAATCCCGGCGTGGAGGCGCACACGCACGCCTATGTGCAGACGGCGACGCCCGACAGTAAGTTTGGGTTCTCCGTCGCGGACGGTGCGGCGCTGGCGATGACCCGCCACGTTCTTGCCCAAAAGCATCTCCGCCTCCGCGGGTTCCACTGCCACATCGGCTCGCAGATCTTTGAAAAACAGTCCTTTGTTCTGGCGGCCGAAAAAATGTGCGCTTTCATCTCATCGGTCAGGGCGGAGACGGGCTTTGAGGCGGATACTCTCAACCTGGGCGGAGGGTTCGGCATCTGGTACACGGATGAGGACGCAAAGCTTCCCGTTGACGGCTACCGCGGGTATCTTTCTGCTCTCATTTCCGCCGTAAAGAAGGGGTGCGGGGAGCTTGGGCTGAAGGAGCCCTTTCTTCTCATCGAGCCCGGCCGCTCCATCGTGGGGGAAGCGGGCATCACGCTTTACACCGTGGGTGCCATCAAGGAGATCCCCGGCATCCGCAAATACCTTGCCGTGGACGGCGGGATGTTCGACAACCCCCGGTACTGTCTCTATCAGTCCAAGTACACGGCGGTGCTTGCAAATCGTGCCTCGGAGCAGCCGACGGAGCGCGTCGCCATCGCCGGTAAGTGCTGCGAAAGCGGCGATCTCATCGGCATCGACTTCAACCTCCCCAAGGCAAAGGAGGGGGATCTGATCGCCGTGCTCTCGACGGGCGCCTACAACTATTCGATGGCGAGCAATTATAACCGCAATGCGATCCCGCCCGCCGTGCTCGTCAAGGACGGCAAAGCGCGCTGTATCATCAAGCCGCAGACCTATGAGGACATCACCCGAAACGATGTCCTTCCCGAGGATCTGCTTTCCTGAAAAAAATTGCAATTCTTTCCGAAAGCCCGTTTGAGAACGGGCTTTTTGCGTTTATAAATACGTTGACAAATTTTACTGCCGCTTCGGCGCACGGCGCTTCGGCGGCTCTTAAGGAGCACTACGGTTATGGAAAGACAGGGCAATATCAGGATCGCAAGCGAAAACATGATGCCTATCATCAAGAAATGGCTGTATTCGGACAAGGACATCTTCCTTCGTGAGATCGTCTCCAACGCATCGGACGCCATTACAAAGTATAAAAAGCTCGTCTCGCTCGGTGAAGCTGCCGAGGATGAACACTATCAGATCGTTGTGACGACGGACGACAAAGCGGGAACGCTCACCGTCGAGGACAACGGCATCGGCATGACTGCGGAAGAGGTGGAAAAGTACATCACGCAGATCGCCTTCTCGGGTGCGGCCGACTTCCTCGAAAAGTACGAAAAAGCGGGCGGGGAAGGCATCATCGGTCACTTCGGCCTCGGCTTTTATTCCGCCTACATGGTCTCGGACAACATCGAGATCTTTACGAAGTCCTATCGCGAGGGGAGCGCGGGCGTTCATTGGCAGTCGGACGGCAACAGCACCTATACGATCGGCGACTGCGACAAGGAGACGCGCGGCACCAAAGTCGTCATGCACCTTGCCGAGGGAGAGAAGGAGTTTGCAAGAGAGAGCGAAGTGAGAAAGCTCCTCAACAAGTATTGCTCCTTCATGCCCTATGAGATCTATCTCAACCCGAAATCGGACGAAGAGCTCAATAAGGACGTCAAGGAAGGGGAAGAGCGTAAAAAGAATACGCCCGTCAATACGACGGAGCCTCTCTATCTGAAGCAGCCCAAGGACTGCACGGAGGAGGAATATAAGGACTTCTACCGCCATACCTTTTCCGATTTCAACGATCCGCTCTTTCAGATCCACCTCAACATGGAGTATCCCTTCCGCTTAAAGGGCATCCTCTACTTCCCCAAGGTGAGGAAGCAGGTGGAGCTCGAGCGCGGGCAGGTCAAGCTGTACTGCAATCAGGTGTTCATTGCCGATAACATCAAGGAAGTCATTCCCGAGTTCCTGATGCTTTTGAACGGCGTCATCGACTGTCCCGATATCCCGCTCAACGTTTCGCGTTCCTTCCTGCAGAACGATGCGCAGGTGCAGAAGATCGCCAAGCACATCACGAAGAAGGTGGCCGATAAACTCAAGGAGCTCTACCGCGACGATAAGGAAAAGTACGAGAATTGTTGGAACGACCTTGCGACCTTCGTCAAGTTCGGCTGCGTCAAGGACGACCGTTTCTACGATCAGGTCAAGGATATCGTCATCTACAAGAACTTAGAGGGCAAGTATGTGCCGCTTTCCTCCATGTTCGGCGAGGAGGTCTCCGAAGAGGATGCCAAGAACGGCAAAGAGCCGCAGGCCGTCTACTATGTTTCGGATGAGAAGAAGCAGGCGCAGTATGTCAAAATGTTCAAGGACGCAGGGCTGGACGCCATCATCTGCGATACCTACATCGATCCTCACTTCATCAGCTATATCGAGTACAAGAATCCCACCCGCGTGCGCTTCCTGCGCATCGATGCCGATATCGCAGGTGCCTTAAAGGAGGCCGGGGAAGAGAATGCGGACGAGGCCAAAGAGATCGCGGGGATCTTTGAAAAGTACCTTGAGGGCAAACACGTCAAGGTGACGACGGAGCGGCTCAAGGATGCCGACGTGCCCGCCGTTGTCAACGTCTCCGAGTTCATGCGCAGAATGTCCGAGATGAATTCCTTCTATATGATGGGTGATTCCGCGGCGGATGTGACGCTCGTCGTCAATCTGAACAGCGCAGCCGTACAGGGCCTGAAGGGCGCAGGAGAGGAGGCGCAGAAGCTGTCCGTTCTGCAGATCTACTATCTTGCGATGCTTGCGTACAAGCAGCTTTCGCCCGAAGAGCTTGCCGAATATACACGTAACCAGACCGAACTCATCAAAAAGTATCTGCAGGGCTAAAATAATTTCTGTCAGCCTATTGACATTCTATCAGGAAATTGATATAATATAACACGGCACTCAAGTTTGATACCTGTTTGAACACGAAGCGTGATCGTCAGCGCGACGCAGAGAAGGTTTTTCAGGCGGCGCCACAGGAGGTATTTTTGTGAACGGAACTGTTAAATGGTTCAACGACGGGAAAGGTTATGGGTTTATTTCCAACGACGAAGGAGGGGACGATATCTTCGTTCACTTCTCCGCCATCCAGACGGAGGGGTTCCGCACCCTGAAGGAAGGGCAGAAGGTCTCGTTCGAGACGGAGCCCGATCCCAAAGACAGCGGAAAGCTCCGTGCGGTCAACGTGGTACCCCTTTCCTAAGCACAGCGCGGCGGCACTTTCAACTTGATATTGAAATCTACTGCGAAAAAACACGGCGGAAAAGCCGTGTTTTTTCATCTGCTCCGGGGGGCGCGCTGCTGCGTCACCCTTTCGGAGCCCGCTGCATAGGATGGGATATGTTTTCCGAAATGTTCCCGGGCGGCGTCTATTTTGTGGGGATCGGCGGGGTGAGCATGAGTGCGCTCGCCCGTCTTCTGCATACGCATGGCGTTCCCGTCCGCGGGAGCGACGCGCAGGCAAGCGCTTTGACCGCGCGGCTGGAGCGGGAGGGGATCCCCGTCCACATCGGCGAGCGCGAGGAGATTTCGGAGGACACCGTGGTCTGCACGGGAGCCGTGGACGGATCGCATCCGCAGATCGGGGCGGCGGTAAGGGCGGGGAAACGCCTTCTGCCGCGCGCGGAACTGCTCGGACGTATCGCCGGGGAGTTCCCTCAGACGGTCTCCTTTGCGGGCTGTCACGGCAAGACGACCGCGACATCCATGTTTTCACACATCCTCCGCGGAAGGATGCCCTTCACCTGCCACATCGGCGGGGAGGACAGGGAGCTTTCCAACTGCTATTCGGACGGAGGGGAGGTCTTTGTGACGGAAGCCTGTGAATTTCAGCGCAGCTTCCTTGCCCTGAAGAGCTCGATCGCCGTCATCCTCAACACCGATCTCGATCATACCGACTGCTATCCCTCGGAAGAGGAACTGCTCTCCGCTTACCGTGCCTTTGCGGAGCGGGCGGATAAGGTCATCGTCAATGCCGACGATGTGCGGGCGCGCAGCCTGCCTCATGCGCTTTCGTTCGGGCTGCATTCGGGTGACATCCGCGCCTGCGGCCTTCGTTCGGAGGGAGAGTGCTACTCTTTCACGGTGACGGAACGGGGCATCCCGCTCGTCCGCGTGCGCCTTTCCGTCGTGGGGAAGGTACACGTCTACAATGCTCTTGCCGCCTTTGCCGCCGCCCGCCTGATGGGGATCTCTCCGCAGGAAGCGGCCGACGGACTCTCCGCATTCTGCGGGGTAAGGCGGCGGTTTGAGCGGATCGGCACCTTTTCGGGCGTCCCCGTGATCTCGGATTACGCCCATCACCCGCGGGAGATCGCCGCCGCCTTTCAGACGGCGCAGGCGCTCACGGAGGGAACGGTGTGCGTCGTGTTTCAGCCGCATACCTATACCCGCACGCGCGATCTGATGGAGGCGTTTACCGCAGCTCTGAAGGCGGCGGAAGATCCCGTCATATACCGTACCTATGCCGCGCGGGAACGCTTTTCGCTTGCGGGGAGCGCCGTCCTGCTCACGGCACATCTTCCGGAGGCCGTCTATGTTCAGTCGCCTTCACAGCTTGAGCGGGCGCTTTTGGATCATGTGCGGCCGGGGGATCTCATCCTCGTGCTGGGTGCGGGAGACATCGATGCCGTCATGCGCGGGCTCCTCGATTGAAAGACGCCCTCTCGGAGCTGTTCCGGGAGGGCGTTTTCCGTGTTTGCGTATTATAGTTCGATGGGTTTGTCCTTCTTCTGACGGGCGATGAGATAATCGACGAGCTGTCTTGCCCGGCGGGGAGACCGTCCTCCGCGCAGGAGCGCCCAGCGTTCGGCGATGGCGTCGAGCGCCGTCCCCGACAGAAGGAGGCCCTCTTCTGTGCACAGCGCCCGCACGATGCCGAGGTATTCCTCTTTGTTGGTCGCCGAGAAGAGCACCGTGATGCCGAAGCGGTCGGAGAGGGAGAGGAGTTCCTGTTCGTTCTCTTCGCGGTGCATACTGTTCTCGCGGGCGGACACGCTTTCCTCGACGATGTGACGGCGGTTGCTGGTCGCTACGATCATCACGTTGTCGGCATGGCCTTCGGCGCTTCCCTGGAGCGCGGTCTTGAGCGAGGAGATGCGGTCGTCGTGCTCGCTCAGCGAAAAGTCATCGATAAAGACGAGGAAGCGCAGGGGGATGGCGGAAAGATAGGACTTCAGTTTGGGCAGATGTCCGACGTTCTCTTTGGCGATCTCGACGAGGCGCAGCTTTTGCGGGAAGAAATTTTTGACCATCGCATGGACGGTGGAGGACTTCCCCGTGCCGCGGTCGCCGTAGAGGAGCATATCCGAATAGGGAAGCCCGCGTACAAAGTTTTCAAGGTTATCATAGACCTGCGCCTTTTCATGCTCATAGCCCTTGAGGTCGGAAAGGGAGAGAGCAGAGGGGGTGCGGACGGGAACGAGCTCGTCCTCTGCCGTCCAGCAGAACTCGGCAGAGGAGATGAACTTCCCGTAGCCGGAGCTCTGGTAGTAGGAATAGAGCAGGTTTGCGGCTTTTTCATCCCAGCTCATGAGGGGTGCAGACGGTTTCCCCATATAAAAGTCGGGGGAAGAAAACTCGAGGGCGCGGCCGATCTCGGTAAGATCGCAGATGTAGGCACGCTTCAGATAGGGGGAGATGTTCCCGCCAGCGGCACAGGCACGGGAGAAGGCGTTTTCGTCGGCTACGACGGCCTCCTTCACATATTCTGCAAAATTGTTCTCGGCGCCGTGCTCGAAAAGTTCGTGCAAAAAGGCGGCGCGGGCGGAGAGATCGCCGTTGCGGTATGTGCGGAATGCGGCGATCACGGGGTCTTTCAGGATGCCCGAGAGGACGGTGAGTTCCAGAAAACCCGGCTGATAGGTCTGTTCGTTCATGAGCTGCTTCCCTTCTTCTGAAGAAATTACGGGTGCTATTATAATGCACCGCGGCAAAAAAAGCAACAAAAAGGCGTAAAATATTCGCCGTTTGCTTGACGAAAATGGGGCGGCGGCGTATAATATACAAAAAAAGCAAGTTTCGGAGGTAAATTATGGCACACAAGATATATGATCCCGAGACGGAGACGCCCAGGATCTTCCACGAAGCAGACTGCGATCTTCAGAGACTGAACGGCAAGACCGTCGCCATCATCGGCTACGGCAGCCAGGGTCATGCACACGCGCTCAACTTGAAGGACAGCGGCGTGCACGTCATCATCGGTCTGAGAGAGGGCGGCAAGAGCTATCCCAAGGCGATCGAGGCGGGCTTCGAGGTCTATCCCGTTGCAGAGGCCGCAAAGCGTGCGGATATCATCATGATGCTCACGCCCGATGAGCGCATGGCAGACATCTACCGCGAGAGCGTCGCTCCCAACCTCAAGGAGGGCAAATACCTCGCGTTCGCGCACGGCTTCAACATCCACTTCAAGCAGATCGTTCCTCCCGCAAACGTCAACGTGTTCATGATCGCGCCCAAGGGCCCCGGTCATACGGTGCGCAGCGAGTATGTCGAGGGCCACGGTGTGCCCGATCTTGTGGCGGTCTATCAGGATCCCTCCGGCGATACGATGGACATCGCCCTCGCCTATGCGCTCGGCATCGGCGGTGCGCGTGCGGGCGTTCTTGAAACGACGTTCAAGTGCGAGACGGAGACCGACCTCTTCGGCGAACAGGCCGTCCTCTGCGGCGGCGTCACCGCGCTCATGAAGGCCGGGTTTGAGACGCTCGTCGAGGCGGGCTACGATCCCCGCAACGCATACTTCGAGTGCATCCACGAGATGAAGCTCATCGTCGACCTCATCTACAGCGGCGGTTTCAAGAAGATGCGCTATTCCATTTCCGATACGGCAGAGTTCGGCGACTACGAGACGGGCAAGCGCCTCATCACCGACGAGACCAAGAAGGAGATGAAGAAGGTGCTCACCGAGATCCAGGACGGTACGTTCGCTTCCAAGTGGATCTCCGAGAACAAGAGCGGCGGCCGTGCTCACTTCAATGCCTGCCGTGAGCGCGAGGCGGCTCATGAACTCGAGAAGGTGGGTGAGGAGCTGCGCGAGCTCTACTCCTGGAACAAAGAGGACAAGTACAGCGAAGTCAAATAACTGCCCCTGCGGCAGAACATTGCATCCCGAAGCGTTTTCCTTCGGGATGTATTTTTGTGTTCTTTCCCTGCGGATGGAAAAATGATGAAAAAATTGCCGAAATTCTTTCCAGAAAGGAAAAGAAGGGCAAAATTTTCGTAAAAAAAACGGAATAATTGCAATTTGGGTATTGAAATTCAGGACAGAATATAGTATAATAGGCTTGTACGGTGCGGATGCTGCACCACAAGATACAGTATCTTTGCAGAAATGCAAGAGAAGGGGGTTCCATGAACAAAGATCAACTGCTGAGCAAGGAGACCGATTTCCCGCTCTACCTCTACCATCACGGCAAGAATGACCGCATATACGAAGTTTTCGGGGCGCACAAGCTGGAACAGGACGGCAAGGAAGGCTATATGTTCCGCGTCTGGGCGCCGCACGCGAAGGGCGTGTCCGTCGTCGGCGATTTCAACGGCTGGGATACCGAAGCGAATGTCATGGAGCGCATGGTGGACGGCGAAACGTTTGAGTTGTTCATCCCCGGCCTCAAGCAGTACGATGTCTACAAGTACTGCGTCACGGCGGCGGACGGCAGGCAACTGATGAAGGCCGATCCCGTTGGCTTCCATACGGAGACGCCTCCCGCCAATGCGTCCAAACTCTATGACCTGGAAGGTTACGAGTGGAAGGATCACGACTATCTCGAGGCGCTCTATAAAAAGAATATCTATTCCTCGCCGATGAACATCTACGAGGTCAACCTTCTCTCCTGGAAAAAGCATGACGACGGGAATTATTATTCCTATCTCGATCTTGCGCGCGAGCTTGTGCCTTACGTCAAAGAGATGGGGTACACGCACGTCGAGTTCATGCCCGTGACGGAGTTCCCCTTCGACGGTTCGTGGGGGTATCAGGTGACGGGGTATTTTGCCGTGACGTCCCGTCTCGGCACGCCCAAAGATTTCATGGCGCTCGTCGATGCGTTCCATGCGGCGGGCATCGGGGTCATCCTCGACTGGGTTCCTGCGCACTTCCCCAAGGACGCGCACGGCCTCTATGAGTTTGACGGCCAGCCCCTCTATGAGAGCAGCCAGTGGGACAGGATGGAACACAAGAGCTGGGGGACGCGCCGCTTTGATTACGGCAGGAACGAAGTCCTTTCCTTCCTCATCTCTTCCGCCTGCTTCCTCTTCGATAAGTTCCACTGCGACGGTCTGCGTGTGGATGCGGTCGCGTCCATGCTCTATCTTGACTATGACAAGCGCGAAGGGGAATGGGTCCCCAACATTTACGGCGAAAATAAGAATCTGGAGGCGATCGCGTTCCTGCGCAAGCTCAACGAGGCTGTGTTCCTCCGCTATCCGCACGCATTGATGATCGCAGAGGAATCTACGGCGTGGGGGCTCGTCACAAAGCCCGGCTCGGTGGGCGGCCTTGGATTCAACTACAAGTGGAACATGGGCTGGATGAACGATATGCTCTCGTATATCAGTCTCAATCCCTTCTTCCGCATGAACAACCACAACAAACTCACGTTCTCGATGATGTATGCCTTCTCCGAAAATTATGTGCTTCCCATCTCGCATGACGAGGTGGTGTACGGGAAGTGCTCGCTCATCAACAAGATGCCCGGCAATTACGAAGAGAAGTTCGCGGGCGTAAGATCCTTCCTCGGCTATATGATGGCGCATCCCGGCAAGAAACTCGGCTTTATGGGCTATGAGTTCGGTCAGTTCAACGAATGGGACTATCACAAGCAGCTCGATTTCTTCCTCGTGGACGAGTACGAGATGCACCGCAAGCTGCAGTCTTATGTGAAGGCCCTCAACGACTTCTATGCTTCGACGGCTGCGTTCTTTGAGGTCGAGGATTCGTGGGACGGCTTTGAATGGCTCGCTCCCAACGATGCCGATCGCAACATCGTCTCCTTCATCCGCAGAGACAAGAAGGGGAACGAAGTCATTGCGCTCATCAGCTTCTCGGGCGCGGACAATCCAGGGTATTGGATGGGGGTCAACAAGCGCGGCAAATACCGCATCGTCTTCAACAGCGACGACAAGAAATACGGCGGCGACGGCAAGATCAAAAAGAGCGTCTTTACGGCGACGAAGAAGCCAAGCCACGGCAAGATGTATTCCGTCGTCATCGATGTGCCCAAACTGACCTGTCTCTACTTCGTCAAGGAGCCCGATCCGCCCAAGGCTGAAAAGCTGCCCGCGGCAGGGTCGAAGAAGAAGGTGCAGGCGGCCTCGGTCAAGACGGATAAGGCGGCGCCGAAAACGACTGCAAAGGCATCCGCGGCAGAGAGCGCAAAGGCGGCTCCTGCGAAAAAATCTACGGCGAAAACGGCAAAAAAGCCGGATTTGAAATAAGGAAATCTGAAAGGGGGCATATGGCATATGCAAAGAAAGAAAGAATGTGTCGCAATGTTGCTCGCAGGCGGACAGGGTAGCAGACTGTACGCGCTCACGAACAAAATTGCAAAACCCGCGGTCGCCTTCGGCGCGAAGTATCGTATCATCGACTTCCCGCTGAGCAACTGCATCAACTCGGGCATCGATACGGTGGGCGTGCTCACGCAGTACGAACCCCTCGAACTCAACGAGTACATCGGGAACGGCCAGCCTTGGGATCTCGACCGTGCATACGGGGGTGTGCATATCCTCTCTCCCTATCAGGCGAAGGTCAAGTCGTCCTGGTATGAGGGTACCGCAAACGCCATCTATCAGAATATGCACTTCATGAAGAAGTACAATCCCGACTATGTGCTCATCCTCTCGGGCGATCACATCTACAAGATGGACTATGCGAAGATGCTCAAGGCGCACATCGAGACGGGCGCGGACTGCACGATCGCGGCGATCGAAGTTCCCCTGAAGGAGGCTTCCCGCTTCGGCATCCTCAATACCAATCCCGACGGGTCCATCTATCAGTTCGAGGAAAAACCCAAGCAGCCCAAGAGCAACCTGGCTTCGATGGGTATCTACATCTTCACGGCGCAGAAGCTCTTTGACTATCTCGAAGCGGACGAACAGAATCCCGATTCGAGCAAGGATTTCGGCAAAGACGTGCTTCCCGCCATGCTGAACGCGGGCGAGAAGATGTTCTCGTACCGGTTTGAAGGGTACTGGAAGGATGTCGGCACGATTTCCTCGCTGTGGGAAGCCAACATGGAACTTCTTGGGGAAGAGCCCGTCTTTGACGTCGCCGATCCCGATTGGAAGATCCATTCGCGCAACCCGCTCGCTCCGCCCGAGTACATCGGCGAGAAGGCGCAGGTCGGCAATTCCATGATCGCGCTCGGCTGCGAGATCGACGGTGTCGTGGAGCACTCCGTGCTTGCAAGCAACGTCGTCGTCGAAGAGGGGGCGGAAGTCAGAGACAGCGTTCTGATGGCGGGTACCGTCGTCAAAAAGGGCGCAAAGGTCGTCTATTCCATCATCGATGAGGATGTGACCGTGGAAGAGGGCGCTGTTGTCGGCGATCCTCAGGATGCAGGCAAGGGCATCGCCGTGCTCGGCAGACAGATCACCATCGGCAAGAACGCCAAGGTCGAGGGCGGCAAAATTTTGGATCAGGATTATAAGGGGGAATAAATAGAATGGCTTATTCGACGGTAGGAGTAATTTTCTCCAATGTGCATGACGAGAACCTCCCCGAGCTCTCCCGTCACAGAACGATGGCTTCCATCCCGTTCGGCGGAAGATACCGTCTCATCGATTTCGCGTTGTCCAATATGGTCAACTCCGGGATCACGACGGTGGGTATCGTCACGAAGAACAACTATCAGTCGCTGATCGATCATCTCGGCAGCGGTAAAGATTGGGATCTTGCAAGAAAGGACGGCGGCATCATCCTGCTTCCTCCCTATTCCGATGAGACGGATGCACCCTATACTTCGCGCCTCGAAGCACTCAAGGGGATCACGGGCTTCCTCAATCACCGCAAGGAGGACTATGTCGTCATCTCCGACTGCGACGGCGTCGCCCGCCTCGATATCGCCGATATCGTCCGCAAGCACGTTGCCAACCAGGCGGATATCACGATGGTCTATACCCAGACGGACGACATCGAGAGCTCCTATTACATCACGCTCGATTCCGATGAGACGGGCCGCATCCAGGGCGTTCAGATCAGCCCCAAACTTAACGGCAGGGCCAATCTTTACATCAATGTGATGGTGCTCAACCGTGAGTTCCTCATCGATCTCATCGGCAATGCCGTCACGCGCGGCCTCACCAGCTTCGGGAAGGACATCCTTGCAAAGAGCACGGACACGCTCCGCATCTTTGGTTACAAGTTCGACGGTTACTATGCCGGCATCGATTCCCTGCAGAACTATTTCCGTCACAGCATGGAGCTGCTTGACCGCAATGTGCGCAACGAACTGTTCGCAAGCCGCGACATCTATACGAAGGTGCGCGATTCTGCGCCTTCCAAGTACATCGACGGCGCGACGGTGAAGAATTCGCTCATCTCCGACGGCTGCACGATCGAGGGCACGGTGGAAAACAGCATCCTGTTCCGCGGCGTCAAAGTCGGGAAGGGGAGCGTCGTTAAAAATTCCATCATCATGCAGGATACGGTCATCGAATCTTCCGTTTCGCTCGATTGCGTGATCACGGATAAGAATGTTGTCATCCGCGACAGACGTCATCTTGCGGGCTGCGAAGATCTTCCTTACTTTATTTCCAAAGGCAGAATGCTTTGATCGCATGATGGCAAAGAATAAAACAAGGGGGAACTGAACTATGGCTAATACGAAAAGCACATCCAAGAACAAAAAGCCGGCTGTCAAGGCCGAAAAGACGGCTCCGCAGGAGGAGCTCGTGAAAGAGGAGAAGGTGCTCGAGGAAGTCGCTGCGGCGGCTCCCGAGGCCCCTCAGGAGGCCCCTGCGCCCGAAGTGAAGGAAGAGGCTCCCGCGGCTCCCATCGAGGTCACGGCGCCCGATACGGAGGCACCTGCCGAAGAGCCGGCGCCCGAGGTGAAGGTCGAAGAAAAGAAGAAGATCCTTTTCGTCGCTTCCGAGGCAGCTCCCTTCATTGCAACGGGCGGCCTTGCAGAGGTCATCGGGTCGCTCTCCAAGGCGCTTGCCAAGGAAGATCGCTATGACGTCCGCGTCATCATCCCGCTCTATCAGGACATCAAGAAGGAGTACCGCAAGGATTTCCGTTTCATCGGCAACATCTTTGTTCCTCTTTCCTGGAGAAACCAATACTGCGGTATCTTTGAGTATGTCAAGGACAATGTGACGTTCTATTTCGTCGATAACGAGTATTACTTCAAGCGTCCCGGCTGCTACGGCTACTACGACGACGGCGAGCGTTTCGCCTTCTTCTGCCGCAGCGTCATGGAGATCCTCGGCTTCCTCAACTTCTATCCCGATATCCTGCACTGCCATGACTGGCAGGCGGCCCTTGCGGCGATCTATCTCAAGACCATCTACTGCTTCCGCCCCGAATACCAGTTCATCCGTGCGGTGTTCACCATCCACAACATCGAGTATCAGGGGCAGTATTCGCTCGACATCCTCGAGGATCTGTTCGGCATTTCCTATCGCTATCAGTACCTCGTGGAGTACGACCGCTGCATCAATCTGATGAAGGGTGCGATCGAGTGCTGCGAGCAGTTCACGACGGTCAGTCCGACCTATGCGGGCGAGATCAAGGATCCGTACTATTCGCACGGACTCGATCCCATCGTGCGCCGCAACGAGTTCAAGCTGTGCGGCATCCTCAACGGCATCGATCCCGATTATTACAATCCCGAGACCGACCGTGCGCTGTTTGCGAATTACAATGCCGAGGACACCGCGGGCAAGGCGGTCTGCAAGGAAGAACTGCAGCGTATGCTCAATCTTCCCGTCAAACCCGAGACGCCCATCATTGCCATGATCACGCGGCTTGTCTCGCACAAGGGCCTCGATCTCGTCAAGGAAGTGATCGAACAGGCGCTCCGTCAGGATATCCAGTTCGTGCTGCTCGGGACGGGTGATTCGATGTACGAGAATTACTTCTCCGATCTTGCAAGGAGATATCAGGGGAAGGTGGTCTCGATCATCTCGTTCAATTCCGACCTTTCGAGAAAGATCTATTCGGGTGCCGACATCTTCCTGATGCCCTCGAAGAGCGAGCCCTGCGGCCTGTCGCAGATGATCGCATCCCGTTACGGCACGGTGGCCATCGTCCGCGAGACGGGCGGCCTGCGCGACAGCATCACGCCTTACGGCGCGGGCGGCAACGGCTTTACCTTCCACGACTACAACGCATACGATATGCTCTATGTCATCAACGAGGCGATCGGCGTCTACCACAACAAGGATGAGTGGAAGCGTCTGATGCACAAGGCGATGACGACGGACTTCACCTGGGCGAAGTCTGCAAAGTACTATGAGGGACTTTACCTCGGAATGTTGATGCACTGATCGTTCGATCAAATTCTTGGAGATAACATTTAGGCACAATGGGTAATTTAACGCAACAGGAAGCACAGCAGTTGATCGGCGGCAAGCTCACCCGGTATTTCGGCGTGAGCGCCGCCGAGGCAACGCGGGAACAGGTTTATAAGGCAGTCGTCATGAGCGTGAGAGATATCATGCTCGAAAAGCGCCAGCAGTTCCATCTGAAGATGAAGTCTGCTCGTGCGAAGCGGGTCTATTATCTCTGCATGGAATTTTTGATGGGCCGCTCCCTAAAGAACAGCATCTACAATCTCGGCATCCGCGATGCCGTGGAAGGAGCTTTGAAGCAGTATAAGCTGACTTTGGAGGAGCTCTACGAGGAAGAGCCCGATGCCGGGCTCGGGAATGGGGGACTTGGCCGCCTCGCCGCCTGTTTTTTGGACGGTCTCGCGACGCAGAACTACCCCGCCATGGGATTTTCCATCCTCTATCAATACGGCCTCTTCAAGCAGAAGATCGTGGACGGCTGGCAGATCGAGCTTCCCGATGTTTGGCTTCCGGGCGGTGAGTGCTGGCTCACCCAGCGCAGCGATAAGCAGTTTACCGTCAAGTTTGACGGCGAGATCGAAGAGCGCTGGACCGATCATGGCATGGAGACCATCTACCGCAATGCTAAAGAGGTGGAGGCTGTCGCCTATGACATGATGGTATCCGGTGCCGATTCGCAGGCGGTGAGCGTTCTCCGCCTATGGCGTTCGCGCGCAAAGCAGAACTTCAACATGAAGCTCTTTTCGCAGGGCAACTATGACGAAGTCATGCGCGAGGACAGTGAAGCCGAGCTCATCTCCAAAGTGCTCTATCCCTCCGATAATCATTACGAGGGCAAGACGCTGCGTTTAAAGCAGCAGTATTTCCTCGTTTCGGCGTCCATCCAGTGCATTGTTTCCGATCACAAGCGCCGCTATGGCTCCCTGGCGCTCCTGCCGCACATGGCGGCCATCCACATCAACGATACGCATCCTGCGCTGGCCATTCCCGAGCTCATGCGCGTCCTCGTCGATGAAAATTTCTTCGAGTGGACCACGGCTTGGAACATTACCACGGCGACGTGTGCCTACACCAACCACACCGTGCTTGCCGAGGCGTTGGAGACCTGGCCGGAAGATCTTCTTTCCCGCAGGCTGCCGCGTATTTACAACATCTTAAAGGAGATCAATCGCCGCTTCTGCGAGGATCTTTGGCAGAAGTATCCCGGCGATTGGGATAAGATCTCCCGTATGTCCGTGCTCTCGCATAACACCGTGCGCATGGCGAATCTCTGTGTGATGGGATCGCATTGTGTCAACGGCGTTTCCGAGCTGCACAGCAACATCATCAAGGAGAGCATTTTCCGCGATTTTTACGACTATACGCCCGAAAAGTTCCAGAACGTGACGAACGGCATTGCACACCGCCGTTGGCTCAACCAGGCTAACCCCGAACTCTGCGCGCTGCTCAACGACACGATCGGAGAGGGCTATGCCAAGAATGCGGAAAAGCTCGCTGAATTTAAGAAATTTGAGAAGGACGAGAGCGTGTTAAAGCGTCTCGGAGAGATCAAGCGCATCAAGAAGCAGCAGCTTGCAGACCGCGTCAAGAAGGTCCAGGGCATCGACATCGATCCCGATACGCTCTTTGACGTGCAGGCAAAGCGCCTTCATGAGTACAAGCGTCAGCTCCTGAATGTACTGCATATCATCTCCGATTACAATGCTCTCAGGGAAAACCCAGAGCTCGATCTCGTTCCCAAGACGTATATCTTTGCGGCAAAGGCGGCTGCGGGCTACGATATGGCAAAGGAGACCATCAAACTCATCTGTTTCCTGGCCGAAGAGATCCGCAAGCAGCCCAAGATCCGCGAGAAGCTCAACGTCGTCTTCCTGGAGAACTACAATGTGACGATGTCGGAGACGCTGATGCCCGCATCCGAGATCTCGGAACAGATTTCTCTTGCCGGCAAGGAGGCGAGCGGCACGGGGAACATGAAGTTCATGATCAACGGTGCGCTCACGATCGGCACGCTGGACGGTGCCAATGTGGAGATGCACGAGCGTGTCGGTGATGACAACATCTTTATCTTCGGCCTCACGGCGGAAGAAGTGAGCGATGTCTGGAATAAGGGATATTCCTCGAGTGCGTATTACAATCAGAACCAGAATATGCGCAAGGTCATCGAGTCGCTCATCGTCGGGTTCAACGGAAATTCCTTCTCGGAGATCGCAAATTATCTCCTGCATCGCGCTCCCGTTGCCGATCCGTATATGTGTCTTGCGGATTTTGAGTCTTATCTGCAGACGCAGACTGCGATGTCGGAGCTCTATCGCAGGGATAAGATGGGCTGGAACAAGAAATCTCTCAACAACATCGCTGCGGCGGGATATTTCTCCGCAGACCGCAGCGTACGCGAATACGCAAGAAATATTTGGAATTTGAAGTCGATCGACAAATAATTGCTTTCGCATGAGGCGGCACGGTTGGCGTGTCCGGATAACAGAGAACAGGCAGAGGATATGGATCTATATTATAACCCGCTGGATCGGGCGTGTAAGAGCATTGTCGGCGCGATTCCAAGAAAGACTGTCGTAAAATTAAACGTTTACAAAGAGAAAGACGTTGGCGGAGAAGATTATTTCTCCGCCGAAGTTTGTAACCTCGTTTTAAGGCGGGATGGGAAGAGATGCCATTATTACCAGATGACCCGCACGGATTTTGGTTGGACGATCTCGCTCCGATTCAACGAGAACGGGCTCTACTTTTACCATTTTGCGATCGGAGGAAGCTATATCGGATGCGGATCGATGCACAAAAGCATTCCCTTCGGGAGCAATCCGGTCAGTTGGCAGCTCACCGTCTATGACGAGCATTACACGACCCCCGATTGGTTCAAGGGCGGGATCATGTACCAGATCTTCCCGGATCGGTTTTACCGTGACGGGGATGAGACGATCAAGCATGGTGTCATGCGGAATTGGGGAGAGCAGCCCTATTTTCGCCCGAACGGAGAAGGAAAAGTCCTGAACAATGACTTTTTCGGCGGAAACCTGAAAGGGGTGCGCGAAAAGCTCGGGTATCTCAAATCGCTTGGTGTATCCGTCATCTATTTCAATCCCATCTTTGAGGCCTTTTCCAATCATCGCTACGATACGGGCGATTACCTTGCGATCGATCCCAATCTGGGAACAAAGGAAGATCTGGATGCGCTGATCGCCGATGCAAAGAAGCTGGGGATGCGTGTTATTCTGGACGGCGTCTTCAACCATACAGGAGATGACAGCCGGTACTTTAACCGCTATTCCAACTATCCGAGTTTAGGGGCCTATCAATCAACCCAATCGCCCTATTACGATTGGTACACCTTCCATGGTTCCCGCGATCATTATGACAGTTGGTGGGGGATCGACACCCTGCCTGCGATCCGTGAGAGTTCCGAAAGCTACCAGACGTTCATGTTTTCGGAGGATGGCGTCATCAAGCATTGGCTGCGCCACGGCATCGGCGGATATCGTCTCGATGTGGCAGACGAGCTGCCCGGTTTTTTCCTTAAAAAGCTGAGGAAGGCTGCCAAGGAGCAGGACCCCGAAGCCATCATCATTGGCGAAGTTTGGGAGGATGCCTCCAACAAGATCGCTTATGGTGTGCGCAGGGAGTATTTCCAGGGCGATGAGCTTGACAGCGTCATGAATTATCCCCTGAAGGATGCGATCATCAATTTCCTTCTTTCCGGAAATACGAGCAGACTTCGGGAAGTCATTGCCATGCTCATCGATCACTATCCGAAGTCGACGCTTGACTGCCTGATGAATCATCTCGGAACACACGACACGGCGCGTATTCTGACGGTTTTGGGCGGGAAAAGCTGTCATTCCAAGGATGAAATGGCTGTAACCAGCCTGAATGAACAGGAAAAAGCGGCTGCCAAAGAGCTTTTGAAAATGGGTGCCGTTGTGCAGTTTACGCTTCCCGGCGTTCCCTGCATTTATTACGGCGATGAGATCGGAATGGAAGGCTACAGCGATCCGTTCTGCAGAGGCTGTTACGATTGGGAGAACGGAGATCGTCAGCTCAGAAGTTTTTACGAACAGTTGGGGCGCATTCGCGGTCAGTTGAAAGAGGTCTTTCGTGACGGAACTTACCGCGAGATCTATGCAACGCAGACCTTCCTCTTTTACGAACGCAAATCGAAAGCGGGAAGTGTCTATGTCTATGTAAACCGCGGCTCCTGCCAGTATAAGCTGTCTTTTGAGGGAGCGTTCCGAGAATATTTGAGCGGAAAGACATACCGCGACGGAATGATCATCAAAAAAGGAGAATACGGGATCATTTCCCGCATTTAAAGGACAAAACAGAGATATTATGTCACGCATAGTATCTCTGTTTTTATTTCCTGCCGACCATTAGCCGAGAGATAACTTAGGTGCTTGCGATTCACACAACGAAATGGCTGATCGATCGCGTAGTTTTATAAGAAAAATGCTCTGAGTCGTACATCAACACGTTCTGACAAGTCGGATATTCTGAAAAGCGATTTATTCAGGATGGCTTGTACAAAACAAAGCCATAATTGCCGTCAGAAATATTGTAAATGTTCAAAAATGTGCTTTTTCGACACAACTATTCTTAAAATCGGCATTTTGCGAATAGTTATATGTGTCCCCAACCCCTCTTTTTACGAAATTTGCGTATGTTTTTCAATGGATGGATCGGGGTTTCTGGGGTATGTTTGAATGAGCCGGGTATCGGTAGCTTTGGTATCTTGCAGATTTTGCGCGTTTCTTGGACTAAGGGCGCCCCTCAACTCTGCGTAAAATATCCTCTTTCTTCCTTGACCTTCTCACGCTGCTGTGTTATAATATGGGTATCATGAAACAGGATTATTATCAGGAACGAAATCTGAAAAATCTTGACCGCATTGATACGCTTTTGCAGGAGCTGCCCGTGTTCTGTGAAGACTTTTTGCGCGGAATTGAGATGCGCACGAGCGTGCTGACACGTCTCAATTACTGTTATGATCTTCGCATCTTTTTTGATTTCCTGGTCAAAAAGCGTCTCCGCGGGAAACAGGTCCATGAGGTTACGCTTGAAGATCTGGAGCGCATTACGGATACGGACATCGAGATCTATTTGAGCTACCTCTCCAATTACACGTTTCGCGGCAAGCGGCTCTCCTGTGACGAACGTGCCAAGGCGAGAAAACTTTCTGCCGTGCGTTCCCTCTTTAAATATTTCTTTAATAAAGGGCTCATCGAAGTCAATAATACGGCGAAGGTTCCCACACCGAAGCTGCACGAGAAAGAGATCATCCGTCTTGAACAGGATGAGGTAAGTTCCCTTCTCGATGTTGCCGAGGACGGGAATGGCCTTTCCTCTCACGCGGAAGGTTATCACTCCAAGACCAAGATCCGCGATACAGCGATCCTTACCCTGTTTTTGGGTACCGGGATTCGTATTTCCGAGCTGGTCGGGCTAAATAATGAAAGTATTGATTTTTCGACAAATTCCTTTTTGATTACGCGCAAGGGCGGAAATCAGGCCCTTCTCTACTTCTCAGAAGAAGTCGGGGATGCGCTTGGAGCTTATCTGGCACAAAAGGAGGATGATCCGCGTGTGCCGCCGGAGGAGCACGCCCTCTTCCTTTCCATGCAATACCGTCGCATTACCGTTCGCGCAGTCGAGAATTTGGTCAAAAAATACGCAAAAATTGTCTCCCCTCTCAAAAAAATCACGCCACATAAGCTGCGTTCGACGTATGGCACCAGCTTATATCGCGAGACGGGAGACATCTATATCGTTGCCGATGTGCTTGGGCATAAGGACGTGAATACGACCAGGAAGCACTATGCAGCGATCACGGAGGATCACAGGAAATCTGTTGCAAACGCCATCCATTTAAGAAGCAATAAAAAGGATTCGCAATGAACGAAGTTAAAGAACGTGTTTTTGTTATACAGCCGATTGAGAGCGACCGCTATCGTGTTTTGCAGGAAGAGGCGGTCGCTTTAATTGAGAGCGCCAATGCCGATTATGCGGGAACGGTCTATCAAAAGATACGCGAGATAAATCCTGCAACCTACATCGGGGAAGGCAAGGCGGCAGAGATCGCCGAGCTCATTTCCGGGCTTGATGTCACCGTCTTGTTCAATGGCGAGCTCTCCCCTTCTCAAACACTCAATTTGTCTGCCATTTTCGGCGGCCGGAAGGTGATCGACCGTACCACACTGATTCTGGACATCTTTGCGCTTCGTGCGCAGAGCAGCGAGGGAAAAATTCAGGTGGAACTCGCTCAGCTAAAGTATCTCTACCCGCGTTTGCGCGGTAAGGGCGAGGCGCTCTCCCGTTTAGGAGGCGGCATTGGCACCCGAGGTCCCGGGGAAACTCAGTTGGAGACAGATCGCAGGCATATCCGCTCGCGTATCGATGCTCTGGAGCGAAAATTGCAGGAGCTGCAGCAGCGAAGAACGATGCTTGCAGAGCGCAGAAAAAAAGACAAGGTGCTTACGATCGCCCTTGTCGGGTACACGAATACAGGGAAATCTACCCTCCTGAATGCACTGACGGGAGCAGATGCAATGGTGAAGAATGCGCTCTTTGCGACGCTTGATCCGACGTCCAGGTCATTCGAGATCGAAGGAGTCCCTTTTTTGCTCATCGATACGGTCGGCTTTTTGCAGGATCTTCCTCATCATCTGATCGAGGCGTTTCGGTCGACCTTGGAGAGCGCCGTTTGGTGTGATCTGGCTCTCATCGTCTGCAATGCAGCCGGAGAATACGAAATGGAGAAGCAGACCACGCTCTCGACGCTGCGCGGGATGGGATTTCATTCCCCCTATTTGCTTGTCTATAATCAGTGCGATCGGGTTGCGGATCGGGATTGCATTCCGCACGATGGTGTTGCGATCTCTGCAAAGTATAAACATGGCCTGGATGAACTCCGTGCTAAAATATACGAGATGCTGCAGGAAAATTTTGTTCGCTGCTGTCTGTCGATCCCCTATGTCGCTTTTTCGGAATATCGTTCCCTGCGCCCGATTCTGATCGAACGCCAAGTGAACTACACGGACAGCGGGATGGAAGTTGAGGCGATCGTTCCTGCGATCCATGCTTCCAAAGTGCAGAAGTTTCGCATAAAGTGAATATATTATAATATTATGTCACGCATATTACTATGCAAACATGATAAAATTTAGTTTTCGTGGTACTGCTTCGGATCGGTATATACTTTTTCGATCTTGATCGTGGCATAATCCTGGATGTTCAGGCATTTTCCGCAATTATCGCAGATCTTATTGGGATCGAGATCGCAGATCTCGCATTCCATGCAGTTATCGCAATCCTTCGTCTCGTCTAAAACGCATTTTATTCTTTCCATACTGCCCTTCTTGTTTTCTTTTTCTCTATTATACCCTCTTCCCTGTTGTCTTGCAACTTTTTTTCGCAAATTTTATTTTTTGTGGAACATTTGTTTGCGTTTTTTTGCCGGATGTGTTATACTTAGCGTAAGAGGTGTTTCATGGTAGATCAAAGCAAACTCAACGAAGTCCTTGCCTATGTCAATCGCTATAACGAGGAAAACGGCTTCCCCCCTACCGTCCGTGATATTTGTGCCGCGCTTGGCATCAAGTCTACGGCGACGGCCTACAGCTATATCAATCGTCTCCGTGAGGCCGGACTTTTAAATAAGGCCGACCGAAAGAAGCGTGCGGTCTCGCTTGTGGGGTCAGATACCGTCAAGGTGCCGCTTGTGGGTACGGTCACGGCCGGTCAGCCCATCCTGGCTATGGAGAGCTTTGAACGCTTTTATTCCCTTCCTGCGGAGGAATTTCACGGAGAGGAACTCTTTTTACTGCGCGTTCATGGCGACAGTATGATCGAAGCCGGCATCTTTGACGGTGACAAGGTCGTCGTACGCAAGCAGGAGTGTGCCGAGAACGGTGATATTGTTGTCGCGCTCTTTGACGACGGCGTTGAGGAGGGCGCGACCGTCAAGCGCTTTTTCTCAAAGAGCGGCAAGATAATTTTGCATCCCGAGAACAGTTCTATGCAGGATTTTGTTTTGGATTCTGCGACTATCCTCGGAAAAGTGATCGGCCTCATCCGCAGTTTTACTTGATTCTTTTACAGAAAGAGAGCATGGGCTTTCATCCGTGCTTTGATATGGAAAGAGCATCCCTTCCGTTTGGGTGGGATGCTCTTTTTGATTTCAGAGATTCTGTAAGTAATAGACTTCCTCGGGAGAGAGTTTTCTTGCCTTGCCTCGGTCAAGTCCGCTCAGCGTGAGCTCTCCGATCTTGATGCGTTTCAAAAAATCGATGTGCTTCCCTATGGTTTCAAACATCTTTCTGATCTCGCGGTTCTTTCCTTCGGTGAGGATCACGTGCAGTTTTGTAAAGGCTTTATCCGTTTCGATGACGTTGATCTTGCACTTCTTGGTCACAACGCCTGGTTCGATCTCCACTCCGGCGCGCAGGCGGTTGAGTTCGGCCGGGGTGATGCTGCCCTCGATGCGGACAAGATAGGTCTTGGGGATCTCGCTCTGCGGCGCGGTCAGACGGTAGGCAAGGTTTCCGTCATTGGTCAGAATGAGGAGCCCCTCCGTCTCATAGTCGAGGCGTCCGACGGGATACACCCTGCCCGCTCCTTCCGGCAGCAGGTCCATGACGGTCTTTCTCTCCTTGTCGTCCGAGACGGTGCAAACATATCCCTTGGGTTTGTTGAGGATATAATATTCATATTTGACTTTATGGGAAAGGATCTTGCCGTCCAGCTCTACAACGTCGTCCGCTTCTACATGATCGCCCGCAACGGCGACCCGCCCGTTGATCTTGACGCGCCCTTCGCTGACGAGCACATCGCTGCCGCGGCGGGACGCGACGCCCTGTTCTGCCAAAAATTTGTTGATGCGCATACTTCTTTCTGCTCCGGAAATTGTTGATTCTATCATATACAAATCCGGCAAAAAAAGCAAGTCCTTTTCAGGGAATTATGGGAACTTCCTCGTGCAGAAAGGCCCGATCGAGCAGTTCTTTGCTGCGCTCATACATTTGCGGGGAATTTAGGACGACGGAGACGAGCAGGACGTTGTTTCGTTCCGCCGCCGCGACGAGGCATCGGCCCGCCTCCCGCGTGAACCCTGTTTTGACGCCGCACGCACCTTCATAATCGAACAGGATCTTGTTCTTGTTTTTCCAGCCGAGGGAGGGATAACTCTTGCATGAGACGATCGAGCGGAACAGCGCGTTTTCCATGGCGTGGGATGCGATGAGCGCCAGATCGCGCGCCGTCGTGTAGTGGTCTTTCTCCGGCAGTCCGTGCGGGTTGGCAAAGCGGCTGTGTTCTGCTCCGAGCTGCGATGCGCGGATGTTCATCGCTGCGGCAAATTTCTTGACGCTGCCGCTGTGGTGGATCGCGAGGGCGACGGCACAGTCATTGCCGGAGCGCAGCATCAGCCCGTAGAGAAGCTCTTCCACCGTGTATCGCTCACCGGCGCGGAGATAGACGCTGGAGCCCTCTGCTCGCTCGGCTTCTGCGGGGATCACAACAATTTCTTCGGGGGAGCAGTCCTCTATGAGGATGATCGCCGTGAGGATCTTGGTCGTACTGGCCATCGGAAGCGGGCGGTCGGCATCCTTCTCGTGCAGGAACCGGCGTCCACTGACCTCGATGACGCATTCGGCAAGGCTGGCCGTCTCGGCTATGCTCTGTGCTTCGGCATGACGGAGCGAAATGCAGTTTACGAGGAAAAACAGAAGAAGCACGGCGGGAAGCGCGCACATCCACCGTTTAGCTGCGCGCATACCGTTCGGTGAGCTGTTCCAGGAGCTCCCCCGCCTTTTCGATGACGCGGTCCAGCGGCCCGTCGCCGAGCTGGATGAGCCTGCACCCCTTTCCGTCGTCAATGAGGAACCCGACCGGTTTCATGCTGACGACCGTTCCTGCTCCGCCTGCGAACGGTATGGAGCCGTCCTCGTGGACGATCTTTGCCGTTCCGTATTCGCCGCCGCCCGAAAGGTAGCCCATCGTCACTTTGGCAAGCGGGATGATCTCCGTCCCGCCCGAAGAATAGACGGGCTTTCCGATGACGGTATCAATGTCGACGAGCTGGGACAGGCGCTGCGCCGTTCCTTCGATCAGGCGGTCGATCTGTTTGTTTTCAACCATGAGATAAATGCCTCCAATGCGATCTTGATGAAGAGGATGAGCAAGGTCAGAAGTCTGAATCGGACGGTGGCTGCGGCGGTCAGGCGGAAAGCGTCCTTCTTGCAGAGCAGGATATCGCTTCGCAGACGGCAGCCGAGCGCCTCTCTTGCCGCGTTCCCGAGGATGGGCGCTGCATTTACGAGCGCGGCAGCAAGCATCAGAATGCCTGCGCGGTCCGTTGCGCCCAGCTCGATCACCTGCGTAAAGCGTTTGAGTCGGAATCCGTGCAGCTTATTGAGGTCCGGCCTCGTTTTCAGCATCTGCGCGTAAGGGAAGAGGACGGCCTTCTTTCGGGAGAGGTGCACCGCGATGCCCTCCCGCCTCGGTTCCATATATCCTCCGAACAGCCGTATGTTTCGATATAACAGAATGCCGAAGTACAGCTTTCGCTCTGCTGCATCCAGATGGAAGTTCAGATCCGCAGCGATGGGAAAGAGAAGCACGAGGGCTGCCGTCCCGACCGACAGGATACAGACATAGAGCTCATCCATGTCCTCATTATGTGCGCCCTGAAAAAAAATATAAGAGCGTCCGAAAAACAGATGCTCCCTGCGCCTTCCGCTAAAAACGCTCCGCGATTGCGGAGCGTCTGCGTTTATGAAATTTTAACGATGTCCGTTTCGTCCAATCCCCTCAGGAAGTCGGGGATCTCATAGCCGTCACCCGTGCTCTCTTCGCGGGGCGGCTGCGGGCTCTCGTCCGGTTCCTGCGGGATACTGTCACCGCCGTCTGCTGCTGCCACTTCGGCGTATTCGTCGCGCGCATACAGGTAACTGTCGTGTTCTTCACTGCGGCCGATCGCTGCCATCAATGCGTCATAGTCGGGCAGATCCTCAAGAGATTGCAGCTTGAAGCGCTTTAAGAACTCGTCCGTGGTTGCATAGAGGATGGGCCTTCCGACGGCATCCTTGCGCCCGCACGGGGTTATGAGGTTGAGCTCCAGAAGGACGCGCACGGCATAATCGCTGTTCAGACCGCGAAGAAGTTCGATCTCCGTCTTGGTGATGGGCTGCTTGTAGGCGATGATCGCGGCGCATTCCAGCACGGTGCGGGTGAGCTCCTTTTCCCGGATGGGATTGAGGACGGCTTCCACGCTCTCCTTGTAGAGCGGGTTGGAACCGAGCTGTGCCTTTCCGTTGAAGAGAAGAAGCTGGATCCCCCCCTCTTCGCCGTACTTTTCTTTGAGTTCGTCAAGGGAACGCTTGATCTCCCCTTTCGTTGCATTGAGCTTTTCGGCGATATCGGCAAGCGGGACGCTCTTGCCCGAGGCAAACAGGATGGCCTCAATCGTATTGGTCAATTTCTCCAATCGGTTCCTCCTTCCGGTCGGGGTTGCGCGAGATCACGATCTCCCCGAACGTTTCGCTCTGCTTCACGCGCAGATACTGATACTTCAAAAGCTCGAGGATCGCCTGAAATGTGGTCACGATCTCCGACTTTGTATGGTCTTTCGTAAAGAGCTGTTCAAATCGGACGCTCTCGCCCGATTCCACCGTCTCCATGACAAAATGGATCTTCTCCTCAACGGTGTATTCGTCGCGCGGGATCTCGCGGATCTCGTCCTGTGCGCGGGCATATTCCTGCTTGATGAGCAGTTTGGAGAAGGCGCTGACGAGCCCGTCCAGCGTGAGATTGTCGAGGGAAAAGACGGTGCGCGTTTCGCCGACGTGTTTGTCCGGCTCCTTGAAGAAGTAGCCGATCGTCTCCAGCTCCTTGAGCTTTTTGGTCTCCTCTTTGATGAGGCTGAATTCCTCGAGCGCGCGGATGAGCTCCGCCTTGTCCTCTTCGATCTCCATATCGAGCTCGGGGTCCTCTTCGAGGTTTGGAACGAGGCTCTGCGCCTTGATCTTGAGGATGGTCGCCGCGATGTTCAGATAGTCGCTCACCTTGTCGACGTCGAGGTACGGAAGCCCCCGCATATAGCCGAGGAACTGTTCCGTGACTTCGGAGACAAAGATATCCTTGATCTCGATCTCTTCCTTATTGATGAGGAACAAAAGCAGATCGAGCGGGCCTTCAAAGTTGCTCAAAACCGTCGTGTAATCGACGTTGGATTCAAAATTTTCGCGGTTTACCATGGGATGAGCCCCCAGAGAGCCGTGATGGGCCAGCCGAGGATATCGGTCGCAAACTGCATCACCCAGCCGAGGATGTTGAGGTAATCCATCTGCGTGACGCCGAAGCGTACAAACAGGTTGCAGATGAAACTCTCGGCAATGAGGAAGAGCAGGATGTAGTATCCGTATTGGCGCAGGAAGCGGTAGATCTTGCCACGGCGCTTATTTAAGGCATCCATCACGCGGAATCCGTCCAGGGGATAGAACGGGAGCAGATTGAATACGCAGAAGGAGAGGCTGTAGGCAAAGATGAGATAGAAAATGCCGCTCAGAAAGGTATAGGAATAGGATGGCAGGATGGGATAGAGATAGTTCGCAACTGCCAGATAAACGGGAAAGACGACAAAAGCCGTCAGATAGTTCATGACGACTCCCGCAGAAGCCGTGAGCGCCATGCCTAAGCGGTATTTCTTGAAGTTGTTGGGATTGATGGGAACGGGTTTTGCCCAGCCGAAGCCGACAAAGGCAAAGCAGAGCAGCCCCACAAGGTCGAAGTGACGGAGCGGATTGAGGGTGAGGCGCCCGTTCCATTTCGGCGTCGGATCGCCGCATTTGACTGCCACATAGGAATGGGCAAACTCGTGCAGCGTCAGAACAATGACGACCGCGATAAAACTTGCGGCAAGTTGAATGACATAGCTCATGCTGATATTATATCGAAAACACGGAGAAAAATCAACCGATTGACAAGCAGGAAAGCGTTCGGCGGCGGAAATTCATTTATCTATCACGCCGCATCCCCTTTTGAGGGAAAAAAGAGCGATCGGCACGGATGATACCGTGCCGATGCGATAAAGCGTTCTTTTCATTGGAGGCTTTCAGCCGTTGGCGGTGCGCAGAGCAGCCAGTTTTTCTTTCAAAAGGGAATAGCCTTTTTCCACATCATCCGTTGTGAGGACGGTGCTCTCCATCGGGCAGTATCCCGTTCCCGTGCGGTTCACGATGCGCTCCGTCATCGCCCCGTAGGTAAACGGGATGCCGTGCATCTGCAAAAACGCTGCAGCGGATGCGGAGATCGTTTCGGCATACAGCTCCTTGATCTTTCCCTTGACGAAGAGCATGGCGGCGGCTTTCCCGACCACGCGGTCGGCGGCGGAAAAGCCGGCAAGCGCGTCCCCTGCGCTTAGGAGCGCCATCATGGGGGCGATCCCCCGCTCATCCCGCACGAGGACTTTCTCGCCGCGCACGAGGCAGAGCGTGTGTCCTTTGAGCCCCTCTTTGGCCCGCTGAAGATCGTTCATGCTCTGTCCTTGTCGATGAGTGCGCCGAGGCCCATCACGAGGAGCGGCGCAAGTACGGCCTGCAGGACGAGGCCGCTGAGGCCCGTTTCGATCTGCGAGAGAATGAGGGCGGGCGTAAAGGGCGTGACGGCTTGAAAGACGACAACAAGCAGAAGGAACACAGCCCTTCCCGCGATCTGGCCGAGAAGTACGGCGGGGAATGCCATCCAGCGGTTTTGTGCGATTTTGGAGGAGAAGAGCCCGGAGACGGAGGCAAATGCGGCGAGCTCTGCGACCATGAAGGGAAGGCGCGCGGCTGCCGGCATGGGATCGCCCCAGAGGGAGGTGACGGCAAAGCTCACAAGGGGCGACAATGCGCCTACGCCGATCCCCCACTTCACGCCGAGCAGACAACCTGCAAGGAGGACGGGAAGATACATGGGAAGCCAGCGGATGCCGCCCGTCTGGCCGAGCGTCAGATGGACGAGCTGCGGCAGAAGAACGGCGAGCACGATGAGCCCGAACGAGACGAGCCCCTTGACGGTGAGTTTTACTCTGACCGTGCAGTTTCTCTTTGTCAAAACGTTTTCCAACATGATGAGACTCCTTTTCTGAACAGTCGTTACTGTTCAAATTCTTTTGCAACGTCCTGCAGCAACGTGCGGATGGGCAGGTGCTGCGGGCAGATGGCCTCGCACTTGCCGCAGCGGATGCAGTCACTTGCCTTTCCGCCGCCCGCCGCGTGTACGTTGTGATAGTAATAGTCGGCGTTCCGGCCTGCAAAGGTGCGCTTGGAATTGAGGCAGGCAAACAGATCGGGGATGGGAATGCGTTTGGGGCATTGATCGGTGCAGTAGCGGCACGCCGTACACGGGATGATGTTCTGCGCGCGGAAGATCTCGCGCACCTTTTCGATCGCCTCCGATTCCTCGGCAGAGAGCGGCCGGAAGTCCTTCATGAAGCCGATGTTTTCCGTCATCATCTGCATATTTCCCATGCCCGAAAGGACCATGGCGATGCCCTCGAAGCCGGCGGCAAAGCGGATGGCGTAGCTTGCAGGGCTTCCGCCGTTCAGCGTCTCGATGATCTGCTTTGCTCCCGTGGGAAGGTTGACGAGGCTCCCACCCTTGACGGGCTCCATGACGATGACGGGCTTGCCGAATTTGCGGCACACCTCGTAGCACTTGCGGCTCTCGACGGAGGGGTCTTCATAGTCCACATAGTTGAATTGGATCTGAACGGCGTCCACTTCGGGATAGGTCGAAAGGATGCGCTCCAAAACTTCCGCTTTGTCGTGGAAGGAGAGGCCGACGCAGCTCACCTTCCCCTCTGCCTTGAGCGCGAACGCCGTCTCATAGGCGCGGCAGCGCTTATACTTTTCAAAGTTGTTGCGATCCTGCGCGTGCATGAGATAGAAGTCGAAGTATTCCACGCCGCAGGCCTCGAGCTGGCTTTCAAAGAAGGGACGGATATCCTCCTCTTTGTTGAAGTAATTGGACGTGAGTTTATCCGTAAGGACGTAATCTTCCCGCGGATAACGCGAGGTCAGCGCCGCTTTCAGGGCGGGTTCACTCTTGCCTTCAAGATACCCGTGCGCCGTGTCGAAATAGTTGAACCCGGCGGCGAGGAAGGCATCCACCATCTTGGTGAACTCTTCCATGTCCACTTCCTTCCCCTGCATGGGCAGGCGCATACAGCCGAAGCCGAAATTCTTTTTGACTTTGGGATCGAGGATGACTTTTTCCATGGTTGCTCCTTATAACGAGGTTATCTTCTGACGAGCCCGGCGCGTTTCAGAAGCGCATAGGCGCGGTAGCCGCCCGAAAGGTCGATGGCGTCAAAGCCGTTCTGGCGCAGGATGCGCGTGGCAATGTAGCCGCGCAGCCCCACCATGCAGGCGACGGAAATGGGCCTGTCCTTGGGGAGTTCGTCGAGATGATCCCGCAGTACATCGAGCGGGATATTGACCGCATTCGGGAATGCGCCCACCGTCTGAAGCTCCTGCGGGTTCCGCACGTCAAGGAGGAAGGTGTCTTCGGTGAGTTCATCGGGCGTCATCATGGGGCAGAGCCCGGAAAGCTCGTTTTCGGCGACAAAACCGAGCATATTGACGGGGCTCTTGGCGGAATTGAAGGGCGGCGCATAGCACAGCTCGAGTTCGGCAAGGTCGTGCACGGTGCCGCCGAGTTTCATGACGGCAGCAATGACGTCGATCTGTTTTTCCACATATTCGCTCCCCACCGCCTGCGCGCCGAGGATGCGCCCTTCCGCGTCATACAAAAGTTTCATGGCGATCGAGGTGCCGCCCGGGTAGTAGCCCGCGTGCGAGAGCGGGAAGGTATAGATCTTGCGGTACGCAGTCCCTGTGCGTTTGAGCTGTTTTTCGTTCTGTCCGACGCAGGCGCCGACCGTCCCGAACGCGCGCACGACGCTGGCGCCGAGCACTCTCCGTCCGTTCTCCTCTCGGCCGCCCAGAACGTTGGCGGCAACGCTCCTGCCCTGTCGGTTGGCAGGCCCGGCGAGCGGCACCAACGCCTCCTTTCCGTCGGCGCCGAGGACGGTGATTGCATCCCCCGCCGCGAAGATGTCGGGATCGGACGTACACATCCGGTCGTCGACGGCAACGCCGCCGTTCTCTGCGATTTTGAGGCCCGCAGCTTTGGCGAGCGCCGTTTCGGGCGCGACGCCGAGCGCGAGCACGACAGCGCCCGTCTGCGCCTTGAAACCGTCCGTAAAGGTCACGATGAGGGCATTTTCCTGCTTTTCGATCGTCTTGACGCCCGTATTTGTCCGGACCGTGACGCCGCCTTTTTCGAGTGCATCCTGCAGGAGCAGGGCAAGCTCGGGATCGAAGGGCGGCATGATCTGCGGCGCAAACTCCGCAAGCGTCACTTTGAGCCCGCGGTGCACGAGATTTTCCGCCATCTCCACGCCGATAAAGCCGCCGCCCGCGATGAGCACTTCGCGCGTTCCCGTCCCTTTGAGATAGGCATCGAGCGAAAGTGTATCGTGGACATCGCGCAGGGTGAACACCCCTTCTCCGCCCAATCCGAACGTCTTAGGCGAAGCACCGGGCGTCAGAACGAGTTTCTCGTAGCTCTCCTGATACTCCCCTTCGGGTGTGCGGACGGTGACGGTGTGTTTCTCCCGGTCGATGGCCGTGACCTCCGAGCGGATGCGCACGTCGATGCGGAACCGATCCCGAAGCAGCGCGGGAGATGCGACGGTGAGTGCGCTCTCCTCCCGGATGATGCCGCCCAGATAATAGGGAAGCCCGCAGTTGGCATAAGAGATGTTTTCACCGCGCTCGAAGAGCACGATCTCGGCATCTTCCGAGAGGCGTCTCAGCCTTGCAGCGCAGCTCGCGCCGCCGGCAACGCCGCCGACAATGATCACTTTCATTCCTGTTTCCTCCTATCACAAAAAATGCTCTTATAACATGATAGCGCGCCAAAGGCGCGCTGTCAAGATGTGCAGAGAAATTCATTTTATTTCACCTGCCTCTAAAAGGATGCGGGCGAGCTCCTTCGCTTCGGGCGGCGGAGAGAGCAGATCGCGCGGGTAAGGCGCGTCGATGGCAAGTTCACCGATGAGCTTCCCATGGCGGAGAACGAGTGCTCTCTGAGCGAGGAAAGCCGCCTCCCGGACGTCGTGCGTGACAAAGAGCACGGTGCCGCCTTCCTCGTCGCGGAGCGTTCGGACGAGCTCCATGAGCGTGCGCTTGAGGGCGAGATCGAGGGAAGAGAATGGCTCGTCCATCAGGAGAAGTTTGTGCGGGTATAAAAATGCCCGTGCGATGGAGACGCGCTGCTTCTCTCCGCCCGAGAGTTCGTGCGGGTAGGAGCCCTCCTTCCCCCTGAGTCCTACGCGCGCGAGCATTTCGCGGGCCCGGTCCCCTGCCTCCTTGGGAAGGACGAAGCGGATGTTCTCCTCGGCCGTCAGGTTGGGCAAAAGAAGCGCATCCTGAAAGAGATAGGAGCACCCCTCCCGCCGTTTGGCCTTGGGAAAGCGTTGGCCGTCGATCTCCCCTTCAAAGGGGATGAGTCCCATGATGCAGTTTAAGAGCGTCGTCTTTCCTGCGCCGCTCTCGCCGAGCACGGCCGTGATCTTCCCCTCTTCGATCGCAAGGGAGAGATCGTCAAGCGCCGTTGTGCCGCGGTATCGTTTGGTGATATGCGATAAGATCATGTCCGCCACCTCACGCAATATTTTGCAAGGAGCGCACACAGGCCCTCCAGCACAAAGCCCAGAAGGACCGCCACGATCGTGAGGGCGAGCAAGCGGGGCATCTCCACAAAGAGCTTGGCCTCCTGCATCATTCCGCCCAGGCTTTTGGCGGTCGAGGAGAGCACTTCGCCCGAGACGGTGATCTTGAGCCCCATCGAGAGGATGGCTCCCGCCTGTTTCAGAATGGAGGGCGCGGAGAGCGGAAGATACATCCGGAAGGCCTGTTTGGTCCGCGTGATCCCATAGGCGCGGGAGAGCGCTCCGTAGCTTTCGTGTACTTCGTCCATCGAAGCGAGGGCGGCCGCATAGGCGGCGGGAAAGAGCACCAGAGCCGATACGATGACGGGAGCCACGGAGGGCGTCGTCCAGATGAGAAGGATGAGGATGACTGCCATCGTGGGCAGCGTGCGGAGGACGGAGACGACGGGCGCGAGAAAAAATCGGATGCCGTCAAAGAGACGGGCAAGGAGTGCGAGGCCTATCCCCAAGAGCACGGAGACGGCAAAGGCGAGCAGCGTCCGCCACAGGCTGTTGAGGAGCGCACGCCAAAACGCTCCCTCCCCCAGGACCTGGAGGAGAGAGTGGATGGTCTCCGAAAAGGAGGGAAGGATGTAGTCGTTGGCGATGAAGCGGTAGGCGACGATCCATAAGAGCCAGACCGCGATGAGCGCCCCGACGGAAAAGAAGATGCGCTGTTTCAAAGTCTTATGCGTTGTAGAAGAAGGCGTCGGAGACGGCTTTGGCCGCGCTCTCGTTGACGGCGATAAGCTCCTCGAGGAAGGCGTTCACCCGTTGCTTGCACGCTCTTGCCGTTGTGAAACGGACGGAGCAGTTCGCAATGACTTCGCTCGTCAGGTTGTTGGCGTTGAAGGAAGCGGAAAGCCCTTCCGTGCGCACGCCGTCGAGGGCTGAGAGCACCGTCTCGGGCGTCACCGTCTCAAGATATGTTCCGCTCTCTTCCATGTAGGAGAGCATGGTCTTCACCACGTCTTTGTCGGTTTTATCGCCTTCGAGGACGGTCTTTTTTGCAACGAGCACGGCTTGCGGGTACCCCTCTTCGCCGCCGTACAATTCCTGAAGATCTCCTGCCATGCGGAAGGGCTTTGCGGCGCTTGCCGTTCCCTTGATCTTGGTGCTGGCGGCGGGTTCGGGGCAGAGATAGTAGTCGCATCCCCCCGCGGGCGTGACGTTTGCGGGGTCGAAGGCGATGAGATTGACCTTGTCTTCTGCCTTCTCGCCGCCGTTTTCGACGATCTGATAGTCGATACCGTACTTGTTGAGCACAGCCTGCAGCGTGAGTCCCGGCACATTGGGGAGCTGCACCACCCCCACCGACTTGCCGACAAGCGTCGATAAATTGTCTTGGGTCAGGTCCTCGTTGTCCTCCGCCGAGAGGAAAAAGAGGTTTCCGTTCGTTACCGTGCCGAGCATCTGGTAGACGGTACCCGTGCCGAGGATCTTGCTCGCCGCATTGACGGGCAGGATGCAGAAGTCCGCTTCGGGCTCTTCTCCCGTGACATAGGTTTGGATGGTCGAAGAGTCGACGACGTGATATTCAAATTTTTCCGCTTTATCTTCGATGGCATTCACGAGGGCGAGCGCGGGCGCGCCGTCGGGCGCATAGACGGAATACGTTTTGGCGGTATCGGCGTCTTGTTTGCAGGCGGCCAAGCCGAGTGCTGCGGCGCCGAGAAAAATTGCGCCGAGTGCGAGTGAGACAGGGTGTTTCATACAAGAACTCCTTTAATATTTGCTGAATAAAGTCTTGGCGCTCACGCCGGGAAGATTGCCGATCTTGCCCGTGAGCGCGTTGATCGCCGGAAGCGGCGCGTCGAGGACGACGCACAGCACCGAGACGTTCTTTTCGCGGTACGGGATGCCCATCCTTCCCACGATATACTCTCCGTATTCGGAGAGATAGCCGTTGAGGGCGGGCGTCGCGGCGCGGTCCTCCACGATGACGGAGAGCACGGCAATGCGCTTTTCTTCGGACATAAAAAGACCTCCTTCCCTGCGCGGAAAAGAGGCGAAAAGAAGGGCGCACGGATACGCCGCACATTGCGTTTTCGGCTCTTTACGGTCAGAAAGACTCTTTCCGCTCAGATGTTCCTATTTTAACACTTTTTTAGAAAGAAAGCAAGGGAAAGCGCGGTTTCTTGCAAAATTTCCCCTCTTTTCGGGCCATGATCCCCTCTTTTCTGCAAAAAAAGGAGCCGATGTGTTTCGGCTCCTGCTGTTCTTTATGCGGTTTTTTTGTAGACGAGGGTGGGCTTGTCGCCGTTCATCACACATCCCTTGGTGATGATGACCTCTTCCACATTGTTTTTGCCGGGGATGTCGTACATGACGTCCGTCATCAGCCCTTCGATGATCGTCCTCAGGCCTCGGGCACCCGTCTTTAAGCGGATGGCGGTGTTTGCGATCTCACGCACGGCGTCGTCCTCTACCGTGAGCTTGACGCCGTCCAGCCCCACCAGCTTCTGATACTGCTTGATGATAGCATTTCTCGGCTGCGTAAGGATGTTGACGAGCGCATCTTCATCGAGCGCCTGCAAACTCACGACGATCGGGATACGGCCGACAAATTCCGGGATGAGCCCGAACTTGGTGAGATCCTGCGGCTTGACGTCGTCAAGGAGCGTATAGTCCACTTCGTTTGCGCCCATCTTGACGTTGCCGCCGAAGCCGAGCCCTGCATCGTCCTTGCGGGCGGCGACGATCTTGTCGAGCCCGACGAATGCACCGCCGCAGATGAAGAGGATGTTGGTCGTATCGATGCGCATACAGTCCTGCTGAGGGTGCTTTCTTCCGCCCTGCGGAGGAACGTTTGCGACCGTCGATTCGATGATCTTCAGAAGTGCCTGCTGCACGCCTTCGCCCGAGACGTCGCGCGTGATCGAGACGTTTTCGCCCTTTCTCGCGATCTTATCGATCTCGTCGATATAGATGATGCCGTGCTGCGCCTTTTCGATGTCATAGTCGGCGTTCTGGATGAGCTTTAAGAGGATGTTTTCGACATCCTCGCCCACATAGCCCGCTTCCGTCAAAGTCGTTGCGTCGCACGTTGCAAAGGGAACGTTTAAGATCTTTGCAAGCGTACGGGCGAGCAGCGTCTTGCCGCTTCCCGTGGGGCCGAGGAGCAGGATGTTGCTCTTCTCGATCTCCACGTCGTCATCGTCCTTCTTGCCCTCTGCAAGGGAATTGATGCGCTTGTAGTGGTTGTAGACGGCAACGGAGAGAACGCGCTTTGCCTTGTCCTGCCCGATGATATAGTGGTCGAGCTCTTCCTTGATCTCGCTCGGCTTTTTCAGCGGGACTTTTTCCTGCTGAGAGGAAGAGGGCATCTTGTCGAGCATATCTTTGCAAAGCTCCACGCATTCATCGCAGATGTAGATCCCGTCGGGACCGGCGATCAGCTTTTTTGTCTTGGATTTTTCCTTTCCGCAAAAAGAACAGCTCGGTTCGTATTTACCCATTTGATCCTCCGGATAGATTGATTATCTCTTTTCGTACACGCGGTCGATCAGGCCGTAGGCAAGTGCCTCGTCGGCGGACAGGAAGTTGTCCCGATCCGTATCGCGCTCGATGAGCTCGAGCGGCTTGCCCGTGTTGGCGGCAAGGATGCGGTTGAGCTTTTCCTTGGTCCTTAAGATGTGTTCCGCGTGGATCTTGATGTCGCTCGCCTGCCCCTGCGCGCCGCCCAGAGGCTGGTGGATCATCACTTCGCTGTTTTTGAGTGCGAAGCGCTTCCCCTTTGCACCCGATGAAAGCAGGAATGCTGCCATGCTTGCCGCCATGCCGATGCAAATGGTAGAGACGTCGCACTTGATATAATTCATCGTGTCGTAAATGGCCATGCCTGCCGTCACAGAGCCGCCGGGGCTGTTGATATACAGGCTGATGTCCTTGCCGGGATCCTTGCCCTCGAGGTAGATGAGCTGGGCGACGACCGTATTCGCAACGGCGTCGTCGATCTCCCCCGAGAGGAAGATGATGCGGTCCTCGAGGAGGCGGGAGTAGAGGTCATAGCTCCGCTCGCCGCCCGACGTGCGCTCCACGACATAGGGAATGAGCACGTTTTTCTCCATTACTTGCTCTCCTCTTGCTTGATCATTTCGTTATTTTCTTTCAGGAAGTTAAACAGCTTCGTCACCTTGATGTCGGACTCGATGTACTCGAACTGACGGGGATCCATCGTCTTCTTGTACTCCTCTGCCTCTTTGCCGACGCTCTTGGCCTGCTCTGCGATCTTTTCGTCGATCTCTTCCTGCGTCGCTTCGATGTTCTCGAGCTTGATGATCTTCTCGACGATGAGCTGATGAAGGACGGTGCGCTTGCTCTCCTCGTCAAAGGTGTGCATATACGCCTCTCTCGTCGTGTTGAGATACTTGAGATAGTCGTCGAGGCGGATGCCCTGATACATGAGGTTGTACTCAAGGCGCTGCAGGGCAAACTCGTTCTGCTTGTCGATCATGGCCTGCGGGATCTCTGCCTTGGCGCCCTTGGCGATCTCGGTGACGATGGAATTCTCCGTCTCATTGAGGGAACGGGAAGCGGCGTTGCGCTCGAGGCGCTCCTTCACTTTGGCGCGGTAAGCCTCGACGGAATCGCTGCCCATCTTCTTGGCGAACTCCTCGTCAAGCTCGGGAAGCACTTTGCCCGTGATCTTGTGAAGCGTGACCGTAAAGACGGCCTCCTTGCCCTTGAGCTCCTCTGCCTGATAGTCCTCGGGGAAGGTGACGGGAACGTCCTTCGTCTCGCCGATGTTCATGCCGACGACGCCTTCCTCAAACCCGGGGATGAACTGATGAGAGCCGAGCGTGAGGTCATAGCCCTGTGCCGTGCCGCCCTCAAATTCCTTGCCGTCCATCTTGCCCGTGAAGTCGATGTTGACGGTATCCGTCATCTGTGCGGCGCGGTCGGTCACCTCTTCGTCCTTTGCAAGGCGCAGTCTGGTCTCTTCGATGTCCTTGTCGACGTCGGCGTCCGAAACAGTATATACGAATTCGGGGATCTTTATACCCTTGTACGTTTCGATCTCCACATCGGGCTTGACGGGGACGTCTGCAATGAGCACGACCTTCTCGTCGGAAATGTCGTCGACGGAGAGCGAAGGATCGCCGACTGCCGTGAAGTTGTCCTTCTCCTTGTCAAGGATGGCGCCGTAGTGTTCGCCATAGAGGATATTGAGAGCGTCTTCATAGAAGAGCCCTTTGCCGTAATACATCTCAAGGACGTTCTTGGGGACCTTGCCCTTGCGGAACCCGTTGACGGCATACTTGCCGCGGTTCTGCTGATAAGCCTTGTTGATGGCTTCGTTCCACTCTTCGGGCGTGAAGGTGATCGTGATCTTGACGGTGCTCTTTTCAGCGTTCTCTACCTGGTAATTCATAAATTGCTCCTCATTTTTCCGACGGTGCGTATTGTTGTTTCTGATCGGATATTTTTGCCTAACTATTTTAACATAACGGGGCAAGAAAGAAAAGCGTTTTTATTTACAATTTTGCTTTTTTCGGGTATAATGACATCGGATAACAGCAAGGAGGTTCCCCCATGCCGCAGGATACATTCACCATCCGGCTTCTTGCCAAGGAGCTTGCCTCTTCCCTTCGCGGCGGGCGCATCAACCGCATCAACCAACCGGGGAAAGAGGAACTCTCCCTTTTAATATACACGCAAAAAGGCACCTTAAAACTTACCGTCAACGCAAATGCTGCCGATTGCGGCGTTTATTTTACGACGGACAATCCGCCCAACCCCCTCACGGCGCCCAATTTTTGTATGCTGCTTCGCAAATATCTGCAGGGCGCGGAGATCCTGGGTGTTGAAACGCCTGGGTTTGAGCGCATCCTCATCTTCCGCGTCCTATGCTTTTCCGACTTTTCGACGGCGGAGCGCGAGCTGCGCGTTGAGATCATGGGCAAGTATTCCAACATCCTCCTGACGGAAAAGGGCATTATTCTGGGAGCGCTCAAGACGACGACCATCGACGAGAACTGCCGGAGGGCCATTCTGCCGGGCGCCCCCTATCTTCCCCCTGCCCCGCAGGACAAGACCGATCCTTCCGACCTCTCCGCTCTCCGGGCTCTCCTTTCTCCTCCCCTTCCCGACGATCTTCCCCGGTTTCTCTTTCAGCACGTTGCGGGGCTCGCTCCCTGTACGGCGGAGCAGATCGTATCGGGCTATCGGGGCGGCGATCTTGCTCAATATGTGCATGACACCATTTTTTCGGACGAGATCTCTCCCTGCGTCGTGGAAAAGAACGGCGTCCCCACCGACTTTTTTGCACGCTATGTTCCGGGCGGGATCTCCTTTGAGAGCATCTCGGCGGCGGAACAGTATTTTTATGCAGGGCGTCGTGCCAAGAAGGGCTTTGACGAGCTGCAGCGCAAGCTCTCCTCCGCCGTCTCTTCGGCGAAGAAAAAACAGGAAAAACGCCTTTCGCAGGTCCTTGAAAAGCGCCGTCAGTGCGAAGGTATGGAGGAGGACCGCATCAAGGGCGAACTTCTCACCGCCAATCTCTACCGCCTGAAGCAGGGAATGCGCTCGTGCGAACTGGAAAACTACTACGACGAGGCGGGCGGGACGGTAAAGATCGCCCTCGACGAGCGGCTCTCCCCCGCTGACAACGCGCAGGCCTATTTCAGGCGTTACCGCAAACAGAAGCGTACGCTCGAGGTGCTCGGCCCGCAGGAGACGGAGGTGCGTTCCGAGCTCGAATATTCTCTGAGCCTGCTTGCCGCGATCGCCTCGGCCGACCGCATGGACGATCTCAAATGCCTCGAAGAAGAACTGCAGCTAGCGGGGCTTTTGAAACAGCCCGAACGGCGCAAAAAACAGGCTGTGCCCGAGTACCCCTTCCGCCGCTTTGAAAAGGACGGATTTGAAGTGCTGGCGGGGCGCAACAATCTGCAGAACGACCGCCTCATCCGCACTTCCTCGCCCGACGACATCTGGCTGCACGCGCAGAAGTATCACTCCTCCCATGTCGTCATCCGTACCGGGGGGCGCGCCGTTCCCGACGAAGTGCTGCTCTTTGCGGCGGGCATCTGCGCGCGCTATTCGGACGCCAGACAGGGCGGGCGCATCCCCGTCGACTACTGCCCGATAAGGCAGGTGAAAAAACCGCCCAAGGCAAGGGCCGGCTTTGTCATCTATCATGAATACAAGACCATTCTGACCGAGCCCGATACGGACGCGAAAGAGTTATGATCTATCTCTCCGAATTTGTCTTTCCCGGCTATGACGAGGAATACAGGGCGCGCCTTGACGAAAAGCGCACCTGTTTCAATACGATGTACCCCTTCTTCGTACTCTCGTCGCGCGGCCTGGAACGGCTCGACTTTGCGCCCGTCACCATCCTCTATGGCGGCAACGGTTCGGGCAAGACGACGGCGCTCAACGTCATCGCCGAGGCGCTTTCCCTGAAATGCGACGCCCCTTTCAACCGTTCGAGTTTCTTTGACGACTATGTGAAGCTCTGCCGCTTCCGCACCCTCGGGCCGCTGCCCGAAGAGAGCCGCGCCGTTTCGAGCGACGATGTTTTCGATTATATGCTCTCCCTCCGCGCCGTCAACGAGGGCATCGATGCAAAGCGCGAGGAGCTCTTTGACGAGTACTTTGAAAGGCGAAGGAGTGGTCCCTTCCAGATGCAGTCGCTCGACGACTACGATGAACTCAAGAAGGTGACGGATGCGCGTAAAAAGACACTTTCCGGCTATGTTCGAGCCGGCGGGATGGATCGCAATGTGCGCGAACAGTCCAACGGCGAGAGCGCTTACTTTTACTTTACATCCCGCATTCAAGGGGCGGGGCTCTATCTTCTGGATGAGCCCGAGAACAGCCTCTCCCCGCAGAAGCAGCTCGAACTCAAACAGTTTTTGGAGGAGGAGGCGCGCTTTTTTGACTGTCAGTTCATCATCGCGACACACTCCCCCTTTCTGCTTTCCCTGCGCGGGGCGAAGATCTACGATTTTGACGGCGATCCCGTGGACGTCAAGCGCTGGACGGAGCTTGAGAGCGTGCAGACGTACTTCCGCTTCTTTGAGGAGCACCGCAGTGCGTTTCTGCGCAGTCGGCCTGTTCCGGACAAAAAAAGCTGAAATACCCAAGAGAGCCGCCCGTTTCATACGGGCGGCTCCTTCCATGGAAAGACAGCATCACTTTTGGCCGGGCGTGCGGCTCTGCGGATAGAGCGGGAGTTCGAAGAAGCCCGTGCAGACTTCCTGCGAGTACTCCTGTGCGGGCGGGATGGCGCAGTAGCCGTAGCTCGGCACCAGGATCTCCACCTGCATGGACACTTTCAGGATGACGGTGAGGCAGGCACTCAAAATGAAGGAGTTGGAAGCCGTGTCCCAACGGCCCTCGGGCGATACGCACGAGGCGATCGCCGAGACAGTGAACGGCATGACGGATGCGGGCGGCACGAACATCAGGACGTCCTCGTTGAGCACGATGGAGCCGAGCGCCTTGCCCTCTGCCCCGTTTGCATCGAGATAGACGATCTCGATGGGGATGGTGACTTTGGCCTGGATGCGCGCGTATTGGCCGTCGGGCTGGCGTTCCACGTTGAGATCGGAGACAATGCCCTCCGACGAAAGCGAACGCGCGCTTAAAAACGTGAGCGGATATGTAGGAGATGCGGGGAGAAAGCTGGCTGGAAGGACGGAGTAGTTCTCGATCCGCGTCTGGACGATGCCGGCATCGAAGATCTTTTCCGTCTGGATGCACACTTTCTCGCAGAGACCGTTCAGCGGATTGCCCGAGATCGCGCCGGGGCAATGATCGGATGAAAAGTTGGAGAAAAATGACATGAGTTACCTCCGTAAAAGAACCGTTCGGGTTCTGTTTCATTGTATGCCGCGGCATCCTCCGGCGTGCCTCTTCATTTTTTACCATCGAAAAAGACCTGCTTGATCGCAGGTCTTTTTCGATGGCGTTACTCCTTCTGTTCGGGTGCGGGAGCGGCGGCCGTTTCGCCTTCGGGGAGAGCGGAAGCGGTCGCGTTCTGAGCGGCCTCTTTCTCGGCTTTGCGCTTTGCCTCGGCTTCCGCAAGAGCTGCCTTGGCCTCTTCCCGCAGCTTGCTGACCTTCATGACAGCCTTGATGATCAGGAACAGGACCAGCGCGGTGAGCAGGAAGTTGATGATCGCATTGATGCAGGTACCCCAATCGATGTAGATGGAGTTCGCAAGGTCGATGATCTGTGCGCCCGTCTCGTCCGTCGTATATGCCGTCGAGAGGAACGTGTAGATGCCGGTCAGGGAATCTGCCCCGAAGATGAGGGCCAGGATCTTGTTGATGATGGGCTTTAAGATATTATTGCAGAGGGCATTGACGATCGCCGTGAATGCGCCGCCGATGATGATGCCGACTGCCATGTCGAGGATATTTCCGCGGGCGATGAACTCACGAAATTCCTTCCAGAAGCCCTTTTTCTCTTGCTTTTCTTCTGCCATAATGTTACACTCCTAATTTTATTTATCTGTATTTGCGGATGAGGTGTTTGAGCCGTCCGAATACGTTTGCGGAGGGTAGTTTTTTCAGGCGCCAGCACCAGTTTCCGTCGTTTGTGCCGGGATGATTCATGCGGCAGGCGTTGTCCAGCCCCATCAGATCCTGTACGGGGACAACGGCAAGGTCGGCAGGGGAGGCCATCGCGATCTCCGTGAACGTTTTTGCAAAGCGTTCGGGCGTCTGTCCGATGCGGATATTCATGCCGACGAGGTCAAGTTCTTTTGCAACGCGCGAGCGGAGCAGGAGGAATTCCTCGGCCGTCAGAGACTTGACGTAGCCCGCCACGGTATCGTTGTCGTGCGTGCCCGTGTAGCAGACGCTGTTTTCGTGGATGTTGTGGGGCAAAAAGGCATTGTCCTCGTCGCCGTCAAAGGCGAACAGAAGTACCTTCATGCCAGGGAGCCCCGTCCGACGGATGAGCGAGCGCACGCCGTCATCCATTTCACCGAGGTCCTCTGCAATGATGCGGGAGAGGTCGACTCCTTCAAAGAGTTCGTCCTTGGGGCCGTCCTGCCATGCGCCGTTGACGGCGGTCTCCTCGCCGGCGTCGATCTCGTAATAGCGGTCGAGGCCGCGGAAATGGTCGATGCGCACCAGATCATACGTCTTGAGTGCCTGTGCGAGGCGCGCGCGCCACCACCTGTAATCTTCTTTTTTGTGCGCTGCCCAGTCGAACACGGGATTGCCCCAGAGCTGCCCTGTCTCCGAGAAATAGTCGGGCGGGACGCCTGCGACTTTGGCGGGCTTGAGCTCCCCGTCCAGCTTGAAGAGCTCGGGATGCGCCCAGACATCCGCACTGTCGTATGCGACGTAGAGCGGGATATCCCCGATGATGCGGATGCCGAGGGAGTTGCAGTATTCCTTGAGTGCCTTCCATTGAAGATCGAACTCATACTGCAGGAACTGCCAGAAGAGATACTCTTCGTGATAGTCCGTTCTCAGCTTTTCCAGCGCCTGGGGCTCACGGCGGCGGATGCCCTCTTCCCAATCGCAGAAACTTCCGCCGAACACCGTCTTTGCGGTCATGAAGAGTGCATAATCTTCATGCGTACCCTCATCGACATAGGCGCGGAACTCAGCGCTGTCGAAGAAGAAGCGGGAATATGCCGTGCGCAGCGTCTGATAGCGCTCCGTGTAGAGCGCGCCGTAATCTACGTCCCCTTTGCGGCGCAGGGGCTTGAGCTCCTTCTTCGTGAGGAGCCCCTGCCCTTCCAGCAAGTCCAGATCGATAAAGTAGGGATTGCCTGAACTGCACGACACGGACTGATAGGGAGAGTCGCCGTAGCCCGTCTGAACAAGGGGCAGGATCTGCCAATAGCGGACGCCCGCGCGGGCAAGGCGCTTGGCAAAGCGGTATGCCTCCTTCCCGAGAGAGCCGATCCCGTACTTCCCGGGGAGCGAAGAGATGTGCAGGAGTATCCCTGCCGATCGTGTGTTATCCATCCTGTTACCTTCTTTTTACATGGACGAGAGGAGTGCCTCCAGACGGCGGCAGGCCTCGCGCGTGTTCTCTTCCGTTCCGAATGCCGTCAGGCGGAAATAGCCCTCTCCGTTCCTGCCGAAGCCGCTGCCCGGGGTCCCGACGACGTTGGCTTTTTCGAGGAGCAGATCGAAGAATGCCCAACTATCCATGCCGTTCGGGCATCTGAGCCAGATATAGGGCGAGTGTTTGCCGCCCGTGTACCAGATGCCGAGGCGGTCCATGCAGTCGGCAATGATCTTGGCGTTGTTCCTGTAATAGTCGAGATTCGCGCGGATCTGCTTCTCCCCCTCTTCGCTGAACACGGCCGCCGCCCCCATCTGCGTGATGTAAGAGACGCCGTTGAACTTGGTGGACTGCCGCCTTGCCCACATCCGGTTGAGGCTGTGTCCGCCGCGCACAAGCGCCGTAGGAACGATAGTATAGCCGCAGCGCACGCCCGTGAATCCTGCCGTCTTGCTGTACGAGCAGATCTCAATGGCGCACTCTTTAGCTCCCTCGACCTGATAGATGCTGCGGGCAAGCGTCTCGTCCTGAATGAAGTACTCATAAGCGGCATCGTAGAGAAGGATGGCGTCATGCTTCTTTGCATAGTCCACCCACGCCTTGAGCTGCTCTTTGGAGTAGGCCGCGCCCGTGGGATTGTTGGGTGAGCAGAGATAGACAAGGTCGGCGTGAACGTTGTCGTCGGGCATGGGCAGGAAGCCGTTCCCTTCATTCGCATCCGAATAGATGACCTTCCGGCCCGACATCACGTTGGCATCCACATAGGCGGGATAGACGGGATCGGGGATGAGCGCCACGGTGTCATCCGCAAACAGTTCCAGGATGTTGCCGAGATCGGACTTCGCGCCGTCGGAGATGAACACTTCCTCCGTTTCGAGCGAGACGCCCTTTCTTGCATAGCTCCCCTTGATGCTCTCGATGAGGGCGCCGTAGCCGTAGCAGGTCTGGTCCGGCCCGTAGCCGTGGAAGGTCTCCTTGCGGCTCATGTCATCGACGGCCTTGTGCATCGCTTCGATGACGGCGGGTGCGAGCGGCCGCGTGACGTCGCCGATGCTGAGGCGGATGACATCCTTTTCGGGGTGCGCCTTCTTGTATTCCGCCGTCTTTCTGCCGACGGTCGCAAAGAGATAGCTGTCTTTGAGTTCAAAGTAATGTTCGTTGAGTTTCATGGTCGTTATGCCTTATTCTCCGCATGGCCGATGGCGTGGCGGATAAATTCACGGAAGAGCGGGTGCGCGTTGTTGGGGCGCGACTTGAATTCGGGATGGAACTGCACGCCGACGAAGAAATCGTTCTTGTCGATCTCCACCGCTTCGCAAAGCGTCCCGTCGGGCGAAAGCCCTGCGAGCGTCATGCCTGCCTCTTCAAACTGCCTGCGGTATTCGTTGTTGAACTCGAACCGGTGGCGGTGGCGTTCGCTGATGGTATCGGTGCCGTATGCTGCCTTCATCTGCTTGCCGTACACCTTGCAGGGATAGGCGCCGAGGCGCATCGTTCCGCCCATCTTGACGCCGTATTGATCGGGCATGAGGTCGATGACGGAATGTTTGCCCTCGGGGAAGAACTCCGAGGAGTTGGCATCGGAATAGCCCAGCACATTGCGGGCAAATTCGATGACGGCGACCTGCATCCCGAGGCAGATGCCAAGGTAAGGCACGTCGTGCTCGCGGGCATATTTGCAGGCGAGGACTTTCCCCTCGATGCCTCTGCCGCCGAAGCCGCCCGGAATCAGGATCCCGTCTGCATCCCGAAGCCTTTCTTCGATATTTTCGGGGGTGAGTGCTTCCGTGTCCACCCAGTCGATGTCCACTTTGGCGCCCGTCTCGTAGCCGCCGTGGGCGAGTGCCTCGGCAACGGAGAGATACGCATCGTGCAACCGCACATATTTTCCGCAGAGCGCGATCTTCACCGTCTTGCTGCGGGCGTGGATGCGGTCGAGCATCTGTTCCCACTCGGTAAGGTCGATCTCGCGCGGCTCGAGGTGCAGGATACCGCAGACGATGGAGGAAAGATTGCTCTTTTCCAGCATCATGGGCGCTTCGTACAGGACGGGAAGCGTCAGATTTTCAATGCAGCATTCGGGTTTTACATTGCAGAACATGGCGATCTTCTCGCGGATGTCCTCGGGCATCGGTTCATCGACGCGCGCGACGATGATGTCGGGCGAGATGCCCATGCCCTGCAGTTCCTTGACGGAGTGCTGCGTGGGTTTGCTCTTGAATTCGCACGAGCCCGAAATGTAGGGCACGAGCGTGACGTGGATGAAGCAGCAGTTGTCGCGCCCCACCTCGCGGGAGACCTGACGGATGGCCTCGATGAAGGGCTGGCTCTCGATGTCGCCCGTGGTGCCGCCGATCTCGGTGATGACGATGTCGGCATTCGTCGATTTGCCGACCTGATAGATGAAGGACTTGATCTCGTTGGTGATGTGCGGGATGACCTGCACCGTCTGGCCGAGATACTCCCCTGCGCGCTCCTTGTTGAGCACGTTCCAATAGACTTTGCCCGTCGTGAGGTTGGAGAATTTGTTGAGGTTCTCGTCGATGAAACGCTCGTAGTGGCCCAGGTCAAGGTCGGTCTCTGCGCCGTCCTCCGTCACGAACACTTCGCCGTGCTGATAAGGGCTCATGGTGCCCGGGTCGATGTTGATGTAGGGATCGAGTTTCTGCGATGCGACCTTATAGCCGCGCATCTTCAAAAGACGCCCGAGGGATGCTGCCGTGATGCCCTTGCCGAGTCCGGAGACAACGCCGCCGGTTACAAAGATATATTTCGTCATCTGTCCTTCCTTTTGTGTTTTTTCTCAGATCGTGTTGTTTGATTTCAGATTTGGATGTCGCCCGTGAAGCTGAATGCCGCGGGGCCCGTCATGAGGACGGTCTCCCCCGTGTAGACGATGGTAAGATCCCCTCCGCGAAGGTGCACGAGGATGTCCTTCCCCATATCGGCATGGCCGTTGAGAACGGCCGCGACCGCGACGGCGCACGCACCCGTGCCGCACGCCCACGTCTCTCCGCTGCCGCGTTCCCAGACGCGCATTTTCAGCTCGTTGCGGGCGAGTACTTCCACAAATTCGGTGTTGACGCTCTCAGGGAAGGCTTCGTGGTGTTCAAATGCGGGGCCGATCTGTTCGAGCGCGAGCGCATACGGATCGCCTCCGAACACGACGCAGTGCGGATTGCCCATGGAGACTGCGGTGACGCGGTATTCCTTCCCTTTGACCGTGAGCGGAACATCGACCGCCTTCTCCCCTTCCAATTTTGCGGGAATACGGGAAGGCGTGAGTTCGGGCGCGCCCATATCCACGGTAACGGAGTTTACTTTCCCGTCCTCCGTGTGCATTTTCAGCGTCTTGATGCCGCTCAAAGTCTCGACAGTGATGGTATCTTTGCGGATGCCCTTGATCTCGTAGAGGAACTTGCCGACGCAGCGGATGCCGTTGCCGCACATCTTTCCCTCGCTGCCGTCTGCGTTGAACATCCGCATTTTGCCGTCTGCGACATCGCTTCTGCACACGAGGATGACGCCGTCCCCGCCGATGGAAAAATGACGGTCGGAGAGTTTGACTGCAAGCGCTGCAGGATCTTCCGGCATAGATTCAAAGCAATCGAAATAGATATAGTCGTTGCCGATGCCGTGCATCTTGTAAAATTTCATGGCGTTATCGATTGCCGATGCCCGCGGGCGTTGCCTGCGGGCTCGGGGAAATGTTATTTGAGTTTGATGACGGCGTCGCGCTCTGCGCCGACGGCGACATAGGTGATGTTGCAGCTGCACTTGTCCTCGATGTACTTAATGTAATCGAGGGCTTCCTTGGGCAGCTCCTCCTTCTTGCGGCACTTGGAAATGTCACAGTGCCAGCCCTTGACCTTTTCAAAGACGGGCTTGCAGCGGTTAAGCGCATCGGGATAAGGGAAATCGTGGATGATCTTGCCGTCCAGCTCGTATGCCGTGCAGACTTCGATCTCATCGTAGACGGAGAGGATGTCGAGCTTGGTGAGGACGATCTCGTCCGCGCCCTGGCAGCGGATGCCGTAGGCGGATGCGACGACGTCGAAGGGCCCCACTCTTCTGGGACGGCCCGTCGCTGCGCCGTATTCCCCGCCCGCAGCTCTCAGCTTTTCTGCGGGTTCGCCGAAGTATTCCGCCGTGAAGGGGCCCTCGCCCACGCAGGAGGAGTACGCCTTCATGATGCCGATGGATTTGTCGAGCTTCAGATTGGGAACGCCCGCGCCGATGGGAGCGTATGCTGCGATCGTCGAAGAGCTCGACGTATAGGGATAGATGCCGAAGTCGATGTCGCGGAGGGCGCCGAGCTGCGCCTCGAACATGATCTTCTTGCCCTCTTTGTTGGCGTTATTGAGGTAGAGACCCACGTCGCAGATGTAATCTTTGAGGGGTTCGCCGTACGTCTTTAAATAGTCGATGGTCTCCTCCGTCGTGATGGGCTCGTGATGATAGCCGCCCGCGACCGTGAGGTTCTTCCATTCGACGATGTCCTTGACGCGCGCATACATGAGGTCGGTATGCAGGAGCTCGCCCATGCGGAATGCCTTTTTCATGTACTTGTCTGCATAGACGGGCGCAATGCCGCGGCGGGTGGAACCGAACTTCTTGTCGGCAAGGCGTTCCTCTTCGATGCAGTCCATAAGGACGTGATAGGGCATGGTGATGATCGCCCTGTCGCTTATTTTGAGGTTTTCGGGGCCGATCTTGACGCCCTTCTCGCGAAGGCGGCCCATCTCTTCGGTGAGATGCTTGATGTCGATGACCATGCCGGGGCCGAGCACGTTGACGACGTCCTCGCGCAGGATGCCCGAGGGCAGCAGATTGAGGATGAACTTTCCCCTCTCGTTGATGACGGTGTGGCCCGCGTTGTTCCCGCCCTGATAGCGGCAGACGATGTCGTATCCTTCGGAAAGGAAGTCGACCATCTTCCCCTTTCCTTCGTCGCCCCAGTTGATCCCGCAAATGGATGTCAGCATTTGTTTTCCTCCCAAAGCCCGCATTGCACATAGTCGGGCATTATCAAAATACATTCCATTATACAATGGAGGGTGCGGCGGTGTCAAGCGAACGAACGGCGTTTTCCCGCTCAAAAAGTAAAAGGCGGGCAAAAGAGCGGTTTTCAAGAAGAGAGAAAGAAGGTATCTGTCATAGTTTACCATTTTGTTGCATATTTTTTACAAATAGAGGTTGACTTTTGGGGCGGGGAAGCGTAAAATAGAGAGAAAAAAATCGGGAGGAAAGAGATGTATTGCACGGACTGCGGAGAAAAGCTCACCCTGCGGTTTCTGGAGAACGAAGGCCTCGTTCCCTACTGCCCCAAGTGTGAGAAGTTCAAGTTCCCCTTCTTTCCCGTTGCGGTGTCCATGACCGTCGTCAACCGCTCGGAGGACAAGATCCTTCTGGCGCGCCATGTCGGCGACGAGGATTATAAGCTGTTTGCGGGTTACATCAGGAAGGGCGAGAATGCCGAAAAGGCATTGGTGCGCGAATTGCGCGAGGAGACCCGCCTCAATGCCGTCAAGTGGCGCTATCATGCGTCGCGCTATCACGAGCAGAAGGATCTTCTGATGCTCAACTACATCGTGACGGCGGACGAGAATGCCGAGACGGTCTTGAACGAGGAGCTTTCCGATGTGCGCTGGTGTACGCACGAGGAGGCAAAGGAGCTCATCCGGAAAAATTCCACGGCGGAATATTTCCTTTTGGGAGCTTTCGGCGAGCTACATACGAAAAAGAAATAAACGGACAGCAAGACGGGACGGCATGGATTGCCGTCCCGTTCGTTTGACTTGTGGTTCATGCTCGCACCTGGCCGTTGCCGCGGATGACGAACTTGTAGGAAGTCAGCTCGCGAAGGCCCATCGGGCCGCGGGCGTGCAACTTTTGCGTGGAGATGCCCATCTCCGCGCCGAAGCCGAATTCAAATCCGTCCGAAAAGCGCGTCGAGGCGTTCTTGTAGACGCAGGCGGAGTCGATCTCGCGCAAAAAGCGCTCCCCCGCCGCCTCGTCCTCGGTGACGATCGCTTCGCTGTGGCTCGTGGAGTGTTCATTGATGAAGGGGATGGCCTCGTCGATGCCCGAGACGATCTTGACGGACATCTTGAGGGCGCTGTACTCCGTATAGAAGTCTTCCTCCGTCGCGGGAGAAATGCGGCTGTCGAGCGCGCACGCCTCCTCGTCACCCACCAGCTCCACCTGTTTTGCGGTGAGAGCGTCGCAGATCTCCTTTATATGCGCTTGGGCAAAGCTGCGGTCGATGACCAGGCTCTCCGCCGCGTTGCACACGCTCGTGCGCTGCGTCTTGGCGTTGATGAGGATGGGGATCGCCTTGTCGATGTCCGCCGACTGTTCCAGATAGATATGGCAGTTGCCCGTACCTGTTTCGATGACGGGAACGGTCGCGTTTTCGAGGGCGCTGTCGATGAGCGTCTTGCTCCCGCGCGGGATGAGCACGTCGATGAGCCCCTTCTGCCGCATGAATTCGCGCGCCCCCTCCCGCGTCTTGTCGGTGATGAGCTGGATGAAGGAAGGGTCGAACCCGCCCGTCTTCAGCGCCTCTTTGATGGCCGTCACGATGGCGATGTTGGAGCAGAGGGCATCCTTGCTGCCGCGAAGGACGACGGCGTTCCCGCTCTTGATGCACAGCCCGATGGCATCCGCCGTGACGTTGGGACGGGATTCATAGACGATCCCGATGACCCCGAACGGGACGCGGACGCGCTCGATCAGGATGCCGGATTCGGCCGTGTGGCGTTCGATGACCTCCCCCACGGGACAGGGAAGCGCGATGAGCTTTTTCAGCCCCTCCGCGATGCCCGCGATGCGTTGCTCGTTGAGCATGAGACGGTCCTGGAATTGCTCCCCGCGCGTGCAGGCGGCAACGTCTCTGCGGTTTTCGGCGATGATCGTTTCGCTGCTCTTCACGAGCGCTTCCGCCGCGAGCGTGAGCATCTTGTTCTTTTCTTCTTCCGTCGAATAGGCGATGGTGTGCGCCCCTTCCTTGGCGAGGCGGCAAATTTCGGGAATGGTCATAGTTTCCTCCTTGTGGGCTGTGCGGCAAGGCGCACGCATGAAAAAGCGCAAAAGCGGAGAGCTCCCGCCCTCCGCCTTGCATTATTCCTCTTCTTCCTCTTCGGGAAGCTCTACATTGTGATAGACGGTCTGCACGTCGTCGTTTTCATCGAGCTTGTCGAGCATCTTCATGAAGGTCTCGAGCTTGTCCTCGGGCAGGGTGATCTTGTTCTGCGGGAGCATGGTGATCTCCGCCTGCAGGAAGGAGAGCCCCTTCTCTTCGAGGTACTTTCTTGCCTCGGAGAAACCTGCGGGCGTCGTGTAGATCTCGTAGGCGTCGTCCTCGGTGACGACGTCCTCTGCGCCCGCATCGAGGGCATATTCGGTGACGGTGTCCTCGTCAAGGTCGGGCGTGCGCTCGACGACGATGACGCCCTTGTTGTCGAACATATAGGAGACGCTGCCCGTCGTGCCGAGGGAGCCGCCGTGCTTGCTCATGATGGCGCGGATATCGCCCGCGGTACGGTTGTTGTTGTCGGTGAGCGTCGAGATGATGACGGCAGCGCCGCCCACACCGTATCCTTCGTAGGTGAGCTCCTTGTAGTCACGGTCGCCGAAGTCGCCTGCGGCGCGCTTGATGGAGCGCTCGATGTTATCGTTGGGCATATTCGCCGCCTTCGCCTTGGCGATGACGTCGGCGAGCTTGGAGTTGGTGGCGGGATTGGGATTGCCCTTGGCTGCGACGGCAAGTTCTCTGCCGATCTTGGTGAAGAGCTTGCCGCGCGCTGCGTCGGCCTTGCCCTTCTTCGCCTGGATGTTGTGCCATTTGCTGTGTCCTGACATAAAATAATAACCTCGTTACAACGTTAGATGAATTGGTTTCTCTTGAGCTCGTACATGAGGATGCCGGCCGAAACGGCGGCGTTCAGGCTCTCCGTGTGTTCGCCCATGGGGATGCGCACGGTATATGCCGCCCTTGCGCGGACTTGTTCGGACAGGCCGCTTCCCTCGCTGCCGATGCAGAGCGTAAACTTCTGCGGAGGCAGAAAGCTAAAGACGTTTTCGCCGTCCATATCGGCGGCGATGAGCGGTACGCCCTCGAGCAGGTCGAGCACTTCCTCCCGCGTGCCCTGCATGAGGGAGGCGAAGAATACGCCGCTCATGCTTGCCCGCACGCTCTTGGGAGAGAAGGGATCGGCGCAGCCGATGAGATAGAGTTCCCTGTATCCAGCCGCATTCGCCGTCCGTATGATCGCTCCCACGTTGGCGGGATCCTGCACGCCGTCGAGAAGGAGACAGCTCCTCTCGGGCGGGCGGAGCTCCGCGTGCGGAAGCTCGGCCTCTGCCAGAACGGGCTGCGGCGTCTTTTCCTCGGAAATGCCGTTAAAGGCATCGCGGCCCAGGACAAGATCGGGGGAAAGCTCCCCCTCATAGTCCTCTCTTGCGACGATGCGGCGGACAGTAAGCCCGCTCTTGAGGCACTCCTTTACCATCTTCTCCCCTTCCACGAGGAAACAGCCCGTCTCCTTGCGGAATTTCTTTTCGCGCAGGGCTCTGAGCTCCTTGACGATGGGATTGCTCTTGGATACGATGATCATGGATGCTCTGAGAGAATAGGAAAAAAGCCTTTTTCGGGAAAAGGCTTTTTTTGCTTGGTTCAGATAGCGGCCTTAGCCTTCTCGCAAAGCTCGCTGAATGCCTTGGCATCCGTCACGGCGAGGTCTGCAAGCACCTTGCGGTTGAGGTCGATGCCGGCGACCTTGAGCCCGTGCATCAGGCGGGAATAGGAGAGCCCGTTCATGCGGGCGCCCGCATTGATGCGCGCGATCCAAAGCGAACGCATATCGCGCTTTTTGAGCCTTCTGCCGACATAAGCATAGTTGAGAGACTTCATCACCGCTTCGCGGGCGATGCGGTAATTCTTGCTCTTATTGCCCCAATAGCCCTTGGCGAGCTTTAAGATCTTTCTGCGCTTCTTGACAGCGTTTACACCTCTTTTAATACGCATTGATAGTGCCTCCTCTTAGTCCTTGTAGGGGATCATCTTCTTGACGGTGTTCTCCTGCGTTGCGGAGACGAGCGTGGTCTGACGAAGATTTCTCTTTCTCTTTCTGTTCTTGGTTTCTGCTTTGTGGTTCTTACCGCCGTGAGGTCTGTTCACCTTCCCGGTGCCGGTAAGCCAGAAGCGCTTCTTGCTACCGCTGTGCGATTTCTGTTTCGGCATATGTTTGTCCTCCAATGAGTTTTTCAGATTTATTCTGCCGCGGCAGGATGCCGCGCGGCTGAACGATTCAGGATTTCTTGGGCGCCAGGATCATGATGATGTTGCGCCCTTCCATGTTGATGGGTTTTTCGACGACGGCGATCTCCTTGAGCCCTTCAAAGAAATTGTTCATCACATCTCTTCCGAGATTGGCGTGCGCCATCTGCCGTCCGCGCAGACGAATGGATACCTTGACTTTGTTGCCGTCATTCAGGAAACGGGTCGCCTGCTTCGCCTTGACGTTGAGGTCGCCCACATCGATCGTCATGGAAAGCTGCACTTCCTTGATTTCGACGACCTTCTGGTTGCGGCGGTTCTCCTTCTCCTTTTTGGCCTGTTCAAACTTGAACTTGCCGTAGTCCATGATCTTGCATACGGGGGGAACGGCGTTCGGGGAGATCTTCACAAGATCGAGATCTGCCTCCTCTGCAAGCCGCATCGCCTCTCTCGGCGACATGACGCCGAGCATTTCGCCCGTTTCCGAGATCACGCGGATCTCGCGGTCACGGATCTCTCCGTTCATCTGATTCTGCGTTTTGATATTTCCACCTCTCACAAAAAATAAAACGGATCGCGCAGGAGCGTGACCCGTTGTTTGCCGCAATATCCCTTATGCAATGCGCGATAAATTACGCATGACTTCGGAAAATATCGACCCGCACAAGTCGTTTGCCGTGCGGAGAGAAGGGTTCGCCTCTGCTTGATGGGTCGATGATACCACATCTTGCTGCACGTTGTCAAACGATTTTACATGGATTTTTAGAATTTTCCTAAAGTTCCCGATCCCGGGATGCGTCAACGGCGTTATTTTGATTTTGGTCGAATCACAAGGGACAAAACAGCCGCTGTTCTTTCGATTTTCATCGAATCAATCTCTCGGTCTTACCGAAAATCCGCGGCTTTTCAGCCAGTCGAGCGAGAGAGGGAGCCATTTTCCCACGGGCGCGAGCTGCGTATCGTATTCCGTCTGATCGTTGGTCTCCGGGGAGATGAGGCTCAGCCCGTGCGGGCCGTGTTCGAAGATGTGCATGGCAAACGGAACGCCTGCCTTACGGTATGCCGCAGCCAAAAGGAGGGAATTTTCTACGGGAACGCAGTCGTCCTCCTGCGTATGCCAAAGAAAGGCTGGAGCCGCCTTCTTTGAAACGCGGTTTTCGAGGGAAAGACGCTGCAACAGCTCTTCGCGCCTTCCCGTGATGACGTCGCGCGTGCCGCCGTGCGTCCGCTCCCCCATCGTGATGACGGGGTAAGAGAGAACGACGGCGTCGGGACGCGCGTTCTTCGCGCGTTCGCCCAAAACCGAGACGATCTCGGGTTCTTCATAGAGCATGGAGAGCATCCCCGCAAGGTGCCCGCCCGCAGAAAAGCCGATCGCGGCGAGATGCGCGGGATCGAGCCCGTATTTTGCGGCGTTTTCCCGAAGATAGATCATTGCCATCGCGGCTTCGAGGAGAGGAACGGGAAAGAGCGCCTGCACGGAGTAGTCGAGCGTGAACGCACAGTAGCCCTCCCTCAGATAGGCAAGGGCAACGGGCTCCTTTTCCCGCCCCGAGCGGAACCAATAGCCGCCGCCGGGGATGACGAGCATCCCGGGGCGCAGCTTTGCTTTGATCTCGGGCACGAGAGGATCGGGAACATAGGCGGTGAGGTACCCTTCCGCCTGTTCCCCCCGTTCTATGCCGAAATATCGATAGAGATCGACTTTTTCGTAAATCATGGGAAGCCTCCTTTACGCCTTCTTTAAGACAAGCACGCGGTGCGGCGCGACGTTGACGGTGCCCGCCATCTTTTCGCCCGTCAGAAGGTCGGTATAACTGCCGTCCAAAGTGAGCGTACCCTCTTTGTGTTCGGTTTCCAGCGCGATGATGCCGTTCTCTTTGCCCGAACGTTCGACGAGGACGAGGTTCTCGCTCGCCTTGGCGACGGGAGAAACGCCCGCAAGTTTACGGATCGTTTCCTTTGAAGGCACGCTGCCGAGCAGGATGACTCTTCCCTCCCCCACCTTGCGTTCGGTGATGACGGCAAGCCCGCCAAATTCGTCGCCGTCGTAGGAGGCGAGCGTCTTGCAGTCTCTTGCCTCGAAGGCGTCGTAGCACATGGAGACGGGGCAGTCAGCGCCGTCCTCAAAGCGAGCCTTGAAGACGTCGTTTGCAACGGGTTTCTGATACTTGACATAGGCGCCCGCAAGCTCTTCGACAAAGGAGTAAGGCGCATTGACATATTTGCAGGTGTTTTCGTCGAAAATGTCGCTCATCGGGCCGACGATCCAGGTGCCGCCCGCTTTCACCCATTCGATGATGCGCTCTTTGAGGCCGTTTTCGTTCACCGTCGCAAGGAAGGGCGAGAGGATGACTTCATAGCCGTCCAAAGAATGCTGCGTGTCGATGACGTCGATGTTGGTATCGCGGAAGGCGGCGTGGAAGTTCTGCACGAGCGTGCGGCGGTAGTCGAAGCCTTCGAGCATGGGTGCGGATGCGAAGTGACCGACCGCCGTCGAAGAATAGTGCATGGCGATCCTGGATACGACTTTGCTCTTTTTCAAGAAATCTGCGCACTTTATAAAGTCGTCTGCGGCGTGTTTGACTTCCTCCGTCACGCGGTATGCCCTCCCCGGGGTGGAATAGAGCGCGCCGTGTCCGAGTTCTTGCCCCTGCGGGTGGGCGCGGAAGAGCCAGTATTCGTTCATCTCGCCGCCGAGCGCAATGGGCATCCAGGTGTTGACATAGCAGTTGCCTTCGGGGCGGTAGCCGAAGTAGGCTACATTGCCGCCGTTCCAGCCGACCTGCGTCTCCGTCACCCAGAAGGGATGGGGCAGGATGGGACGAATAAAGTCGAAGGAAAATTTGGTGTCGGGCAGTAGCTTTGCAGGCTCGTAATGGTTATATTGGATGACGTCGAGCTTTTTGTTGATCTCGTAATAGCTCAGAAGGTTGGTGACCATCATGTCCGTGCCGACGGGCGCCTTTGTATATTGATGGAGCACATCCGCCTGCTCTTCGACGTACGAGATGATCTGCTTGCAATGGAAGCGGCGCCACTCCGTCTCGAGCGACGGGTGCTTCCACTGCCCGGAACGGGGCGGATCGACGTCGTCAAAGCTGTCGTAGTTGAGCGACCAGCGGTACATCCCCCATGCCTTGTTGAGTTTTTCGGGCGTGCCGTATTTTTCTTTGAGATAGGTGCGGAAGGCGCTCTTGCAGAGCGGGCAGTAGCAGCCGTCGCCGTAAGGGAAGATCTCGTTGTCGATCTGCCAGCCGATGATGCCGGGATGCGAGCCGAACTCTTTGGCGAGCTGTTCGGTGATGATGCGGTTTTTCTCGCGCATGACGGGCGAGGTCTTGCAGGGGTGGCAGCGCGAGGAGATCTCCGCGCGGCGGTCGTTGGAATCGATGGAGATGGTCTCGGGATATTTCTTGAAGAGCCAGCGCGGCGGCGTGCAGGAAGGCGTGCAGAGGATGCTTTCGATGCCCGCCGCATACAGCTTGTCGACGACTTCATGCAGCCAGGAGAAGTCGAATTCCCCCTCTCTGGGTTCCATCCTGCTCCAGGCAAATTCGCCGATGCGCGCGACGTTGACGCCCGCAGCGTGCATACGCTCGATGTCCTTGTCCACCTCGCTCAAATCCCACAGTTCGGGATAGTATGCGGCTCCCACATAAACCTTATCCATAAGATACTCCTTGTGTAAAATTGTTGCTTCGCGTATTATAGCATTTTCCCCTCTGCCTGTCAAGGTGCCGCCATGAAAAAAGCTCCCCGAAAAAAGGGAGCTTTACTTTACATGATGTTGTTGACCGTGCGGGGGAAGAGGATGACGTCGCGGATGTTCTCCATGCCCGTCACATACATGACGAAACGGTCGAACCCGAGCCCGAACCCGCTGTGCGGCACGCTGCCGAAGATGCGCAGGTCAAGATACTGCTTGTAGGCGGAAATGTCCATGTTCCGCGCCTTCATGGCGGCAAGGAGTTTGTCGTAGTCCGCCTCTCGTTCGCTGCAGCCGATGATCTCGCCGATGCCGGGAACGAGGAGATCGGTCGCCGCCACCGTCTTGCCGTCGGGGTTCTGCTTCATATAGAAGGACTTGATCTCCTTCGGGTAGTTGGTGACGAACACGGGGCGTTTGAAGACGACTTCGGTGAGATATTTCTCGTGCTCGGTCTGAAGGTCGCAGCCCCAGTCGACGGGGTATTGGAACTTGACGTCCGCCTTCTGCAGAATGGAGACGGCGTCCGTGTAATCGCAAACGGCGAAATCGCTCGATGCGACGTGTTCGAGCTTGTCTTTGAGGCCCTTCTCGACAAAGCTGTCGAAGAAGGCGATCTCATCGGGGCATTCGTCGAGCACGGCACGGATGAGATATTTGACCATATCTTCGGCGATCTCGATGATGTCGGGAAGTTCTGCAAAGGCAACCTCGGGTTCGATGTGCCAGAACTCTGCAACGTGCCTCGTCGTGTTGGAGTTCTCTGCGCGAAAGGAGGGTCCGAAGGTGTAGATCTTGCTGAACGCCATCGCGGCGACTTCCCCTTCGAGCTGCCCCGAAACGGAGAGCCCCGCCTTGACGCCGAAGAAGTCGTTTTTGTAGTATTCCTGCTCGCTCTCGTACTTGGCGTTGTAGGGCTGGGTCGTGACGCGGAACATCTCCCCCGCGCCCTCGCAGTCGCTCGCCGTGATGATGGGTGTATGGACGTAGTAATAGCGGTGCTCGTGGAAGTAACGGTGCACAGCCTGCGCCGCGACGGAGCGCACGCGGAACACGGCGTTGAAGGTGTTGGTGCGAAGCCTCAGGTGCGGGATGCCGCGCAAAAATTCCAACGTCGTGCGTTTCTTCTGGATGGGATATTCGGGCGGGCATTTGCCGAGGAGAGTGACTTCCTTCGCGTTGAGCTCATGCCCCTCTCCCTTGAACGCCTTGACGACTTCGCCCTTGACTGAGACGGAGGCGCCGAGCTTGGTGCATTCGGGATCGACCTTCAGAGCATTCTTGTCGATGACGACCTGAAGGCGGGGAAAGCTCGTGCCGTCGGAAAGTTCCAGAAAGGCGACGGCGGCGGAATCGCGGAAGGTGCGTACCCAGCCGCAGACGGTCACTTCCTGCCCCAACAGTTCGGGGCGTTTCAATACGTCATAGATATCGGTGTGTTTCATACGATCTCACTCCTGCCTTTTGCGGCAAACTTAATAGGCGCGCGCAAACACGATGGTGTGCGCCGACTTTTTTCCGCAGGCAACGCAGGTCGCGGCCGTGTCCTCTTTGGCGTAGACGCGCGCGGTCGCCTGGGCAAATTCTTTGACTTTATCCTCGCATTCGCGGCAGCCGCACCAGCCGGCGCGCACGAAGTTGCCGCGGTTGACCCCGCCCAGAAGCTCGTCGAGCGTCTCTGCATCGACGATGCGCTTTTCCATGCGCTCTTTGGCGGTGTTGTACATATTTTCTGCGATCTCCGAAAGCAGTGCCTTGATGCCCTCTTCCGCGTTTTCCAGGGAGAGCTCGCCCTTTCCGAGAGTGTCTCTGCGGCAGACGGTCATCTTGCCCGCCTCAAGGTCGCGCGGGCCGAGCTCGATGCGCACGGGTACGCCCTTCATCTCCCACTCGTTGAACTTCCAGCCGGGCGAGTTGTCGGTGTCGTCCAGAATAACGCGCACGCCCGCCTTCTGAAGGCGCTCTTTGAGCGCGCTGCAGGCCTCGAGCACGCCCTCCTTCTTTGCGGCGATTGGCACGATGACAGCCTGTACGGGGGCGACGACGGGCGGCATCACAAGGCCGCGCTGATCGCCGTGCGTCATGATGAGCGCGCCGATGAGGCGGGTGGAAACGCCCCAGCTCGTCGTATAGGCGTACTTCTGCACGCCGTCCTTGTCGAGGAACTTGATCTCGAACGCCTTGGAGAAATTCTGCCCGAGATAATGCGAAGTGCCTGCCTGCAGGCTCTTGCCGTCGTGCATCATCGCCTCCATGCCGAAGGTGGCGACGGCGCCCGCGAA
>QAKM01000023.1 GCA_003343805.1 Bacillota bacterium
TGGTGCACCGTAAGAGATTCGAACTCCTGGCCTTCGGTTCCGTAGACCGACGCTATATCCAGCTTAGCTAACGGTGCGCTTTTTCAAAAGCTCTCTTATTATAGACGCTTGCAAACTTTTTGTCAACGCTTTTTGCACCCGAAAAATACTTTCCACAGAAAAAATATTTCTGTGGATAAATATTGTGAGCAAGATCGTGTTTTGGCGGTATGAGTGGGGGAAATTGTGGATAGATCCCCGAAATTGTGGATGGTTTGTGGATAACTTTGTGGAATTTGGATCGCTCGGGAAATTGTCTTTTGGGTGGAAAACTGAACAATGTGGAAAAAGTTGGACAGTTTCGGTTTGTTGGCATCTTTCGCGGTTTGTTTTGCAGCGTCTGTGCTGTCCGAAGGATCGGGGCGGCCTCGGACAAATCTCGGCAAATTATCCGTGAAAGAACGCATTTCTTCCCGTCCGGTGCCGCTATACTGTATCTCACGAAACGCGGGAGGCGCAGAGGATCGGGCGTGCGGCCGGCAGGCCGTTCTCTGTCGGGGAGGGTGGATGGTCGTCTACATCGAATATGCCTTTGCGGAAAATGCGCTTCTTGACGGGCTTCTTCTGTATCTCTCCCTCAAGTGCGTCCGTCTCCGTGTGAGCGTTCCGCGCCTGCTCCTCGCTTCTGCCGCGGGCGGAGCGGAGAGCCTGCTCTTTCCCGTCCTGTCGCTGCCCGTCTGGGCGGGGTATCTTGCCAAATTGCTTGGCGGCGTCCTGCTTGCGGTGCTGGGCTGTCCTTCGCGGAAGCTCGCGCCTCATGCCGGGATGTGTGCCGTGTTCTTTTTTCTGACCTTCGCCCTCGGCGGGCTGCTCGCGGCCGTTTCCTCCTTTTTCGGTGCAGAGTTCGTCGAGGGGCGGGGGTTTTGGGTGACCCGTTCGCCCGTCGTGTTCGTGCTCACGCTGGCAGGCTGCTTCGCGGCGGGGATAACGGCCTTCCTGAAGGTTTTCTTCCGCAGGAGGGCGGTCGCGCGGGCGTCCGTCGCCTGTGAGATCGAGGGCGTCCGGACGATACACTGCGATGCGCTGTATGACAGCGGCAACTTGCTCTGTTTCCGCGGGGAGCCCGTCTCGCTCCTGACGCCCGTCGCCGCGCTGGCGCTCTTCCGCGGGGCGGCAAAGCCGGTGGGGCGTCTGACGATGCACACGGCGGGCGGGGAGAAAACATCCCCCGTCTTCCGGGCAAAGCGGCTCACGGCGGGGGAGAAAACGTGGGAGGGAGCGCTGTTTGCGGTGGGGGAGATCGGCATCCCCGGCCATCCCGTGCTTCTGAATGCCGATCTTTGGGAGGGTGTCCATGCAGATCCTTGTCGTTCTGAAAAGCTGGCTGCAAAAGATAAGGGGGACGGAGAACGTCATCCACTTTTTAAGCGGGAGTGAGGCGCTCCCCCTGCCCTATTCGGGGGAAGAGGAGGCAGAGATGCTGCGCCGCCTGGAATCGGGCGAGGAGGCAGAACAGGTCAAAGCACAGCTCATCGAGCACAATCTGCGGCTCGTCGTCTACATCTCGCACAAGTTCGAGAACACGGGCGTCGACCAGGACGACCTCATCTCCATCGGCACCATCGGGCTCATCAAGGCAATCAATTCCTTTCGCTCGGATAAGAACATCAAGCTCGCGACGTATGCCTCGCGCTGCATCGAGAACGAGATCCTGATGTATCTGAGGCGCACGTCCAAGCTCAAGAGCGAAGTTTCCTTCGACGAGCCGCTCAACACCGACTTCGAGGGCAACGAACTGCTTCTTTCGGACATTCTGGGGACGGACAGCGACGCCGTGTACGGGAGCGTCGAGAGCGGCGTGGAAAAGGAACTGTTGAAGGAGGCGCTGTCGCACCTTTCCGAACGCGAGCGCCGCATCATGGACCTTCGCTTCGGGCTTTCGGGCGGCGAGGAGATGACGCAGAAGGATGTAGCGGACGAGCTGGGCATTTCGCAGAGTTATATCTCCCGCCTGGAAAAGCGCATCATCGAACGGCTCAAAAAGGAGATCGGCAAGCTGGTGTAGAGAAAAAGTTTTTGAAAAAGTGCTTGACATTTTTGTCCGCATTTGCTATCATACGACCATCAACATCCGAGGTGACAAGGAGTGCGTTCTATTTCTTGCTGAACAATCTATGGGGCTTGCGCGGGTCCTTTTGCGCGGCCTTTTTGGCAAGAAAGTACGATCGCATACGATAAAAAATACCTTAAGCACTATCTTTAGGGCTGCGAGATCGCTTTCTCGCAGCCCTTTTTATTTCGGGAGGAAACAATGTCTGTCATCAAAATAGAAGATCTGACGTTCTCCTATCCTTCGGGAACGGAAAACGTGTTTGAACATGTCAGCTTTCAACTGGATTCCGATTGGAAGCTGGGCTTTATCGGCCGCAACGGCAGGGGCAAGACCACTCTTTTGAAGCTCCTTGAAGGAAGGTATCCATACAGCGGGAAGATCGTCTCTTCCGTCTCCTTCCGCTATTTTCCCTATACTGTAAGGGATAAGGGAAAAAATACCGACGAGGTGCTGGCGGAAGTGAGCCCCGATGTGGAAGAGTGGCGGCGCCTTCGCGAGCTCTCCCTTCTCGGCGTCGACGAAAACTGTTTAAAGAGGCCGTTTGAAACGCTCTCCAACGGCGAGCAGACCAAAGTGCTGCTCGCGGCACTCTTCTGCAGTGGGGAGCAGTTTCTGCTCATCGACGAGCCGACCAACCATCTCGACCTTCGGGCGCGCGAACAGGTCTCTTCCTATCTCAACAAAAAGAAGGGGTTTATCGTCGTCTCGCACGACCGCAGCTTTTTGGACGGCTGCATCGACCATGTGCTTTCGCTCAACCGCGCGGGGATCGAGGTGTGCGGTGGGAACTGTACTTCCTATTTGCAGAACTTCGCGCAGCAGCAGGAGCGGGAGCGGCGGCAGAACGACAAACTGCAGGGGGAGATCCGCCGCTTACAGGAGTCGAAGAGCCGCACGGCGGGCTGGGCGGATGCCGTGGAGAAGTCCAAATACGGGACGCTCAATTCGGGCCTGAAGGCGGACAGAGGGTATGTCGGGCATCAGTCCGCCAAGATGATGAAGCGTGCCAAGGCCATCGAACAGCGGCAGGAGCGGGCGATCGAGCAAAAGTCGGCGCTCCTGAAAAACACCGAAGTGGACAGCCCGCTCAAACTCATGCCGCTTTCCTATCGCTCGGAGCGGCTCGTGAGCGTTTCGGACGTCGTGCCCTATTACGGGGAACGCGCCGTGTGTGCGCCGCTTTCCTTTACCGTCGGGCGGGGGGAGCGCATCGCCCTCGAGGGCAGAAACGGCTGCGGCAAGAGCAGCATCTTAAAGCTCCTGTGCGGAGAGGACATCGCCCATACGGGGAGGGTGGAGAAGGGCTCGGGGCTCATCATCTCCTATGTGCCGCAGGGGATCGCTCACCTCAAAGGCTCGCTCCATGCGTTTGCGGCGGAGAAGGGCATCGAAAAAAGCCTCTTCTTTGCCATCCTCCACAAGATGGGGCTAAGGGACGAGCACTTCGACGCCGAACTTTCCTCGCTCTCGGACGGGCAGAAGAAGAAAGTGCTGCTCGCGGGGAGCCTCAGCGAGCGGGCGCACCTCTACATCTGGGACGAGCCGCTCAATTTCATCGACCTTCTCTCGCGCATCCAAATCGAAGAACTCATCGAAGAATTTCAGCCGACCATGCTCTTTGTCGAGCACGACAAGGCGTTTACCGGGCATATCGCAACGCGCGTCGTCCGGATGTGAGCGCGCGGGGACAGGGCGGCCGGATGGGATGCAGTGAGGCGGCGCAGACAAAATTTTCCGAGACTTTTTGCCGAAACGCGCGCAAAATCAATTGCCTTTTTTGCAGGAATATGATATGATTACATGGCTTTGCAGAGATGTCTGAGTGGTTTAAGGAGCACGATTGGAAATCGTGTGACGGGGGTGACTCGTCCGGAGGTTCGAATCCTCTTCTCTGCGCCACGGAATAGGCCCGCCTACGGCGGGCTTTTTTCGTGCAGCAGGGCGACGGACGCGATTGGGGCAGAAATCAAGTAAAATCATGTCAAAAAGCGGAAAAATTTGATATACGGCTTCCCGCTTTTATGGTATCATCTTGGGGGAAAGAGAATGCGCGGACTTGCACTCAATTTTGCCCGACCCCCTTGACCGCACCGCGATTATAGTGTAAAATAGGGGAAAGGACAGCGCCGAGGCGTTCCCTTCCAAACCATTGCGAATTTAACAGGAGGATCACTATCATGCAAAACATTCCCAAGATGAAGGTCGGCATCGTGGCTGTGAGCCGCGACTGCTTTCCCGAGAGTCTTTCCGTGAACCGCCGCAAGGCGCTTGTCGAAGCGTACGAGAAAAAGTACGGCAAGGGCGACATTTACGAGTGCCCCGTGTGCATCGTCGAGAGCGAGATCCAGATGAAAGAGGCGCTTGCAGATCTCGAAAAAGAGGGCTGCAACGCGCTCTGCGTGTATCTGGGGAACTTCGGGCCGGAGATCTCCGAGACCATGCTCGCCAAGGAATATGCCCAGCGCATGAACGCGCCCGTCATGTTCTGCGCGGCGGCAGAGGAGAACATCCCCACGCTCGCAGATTCCCGCGGCGATGCCTACTGCGGGATGCTCAATGCAAGCTATAACTTAAAGCTGCGCGGCGTGCAGGCTTACATCCCCGAATACCCCGTGGGCGATGCCGAGGAGTGCGCGGACATGATCCACGCCTTCCTTCCCATCGCGCGCGCAGTGTATGCGGTCAAGCGCTTGAAGCTCATCACCTTCGGGCCTCGTCCCATGAACTTCCTTGCCTGCAACGCGCCCATCCAGCAGCTCTATAACCTGGGTGTCGAGGTGGAGGAGAACAGCGAGCTCGACCTCTTCGAGGCCTTTCACAAGCACGCAGGCGATGCCCGCATCCCCGAAGTCGTTGCCGATATGGAGAAGGAGCTCGGCGCGGGCAACAAGAAGCCCGAGATCCTCAATAAACTCGCGCAGTACGAGCTCACCCTTCTCGATTGGGTGGAGGCGCATAAGGGCAGCCGCGAGTATGTTGCGATCGCCGGCAAGTGCTGGCCCGCCTTCCAGACGCAGTTCGGCTTCGTTCCCTGCTATGTGAACAGCCGCCTGACGGGCAGGGGCATCCCCGTGTCCTGCGAGGTGGACATCTATGGCGCGCTTTCCGAGTTCATCGGCACGGTCGTTTCTGAGGATGCGGTGACGCTCCTCGACATCAACAACACGGTGCCCAAGGATCTCTACAACGAGGGCATCGCGGGCAAGTACGACTACAAGCTCACCGATACCTTCATGGGCTTCCACTGCGGCAACACCTGCGCGGGGAAGATCTGCAAGCCCGAGATGCGCTATCAGAAGATCATGGCGCGCTCGCTTCCCGTGGAGGTGACGAACGGCACGCTCGAGGGCGACATCATCCCCGGCGAGATCACCTTCTTCCGCCTGCAGTCGACGGCAGACAACAAGCTGCGCGCCTACGTTGCAGAGGGCGAAGTGCTGCCCGTTCCCACCCATTCCTTCGGCTCCATCGGCATCTTTGCCATCCGCGAGATGAAGCGCTTCTATCGCCATGTGCTCATCGAGGGCGGGTTCCCTCATCACGGCGCAGTCGCGTTCGGCCACTTCGGCAAAGCGCTCTTCGAGGTGTTCAAGTACTTCGGCGTGCCGGAGATCGGGTTCAATCAGCCCGCAGGTGTGCTGTATAAGACGGAAAATCCTTTCGAGGCGTAACGATGTTCGACGCACGCACGATGGAGTGGACGCGTCCGCCCCAAAAGGCGCAGGTGACAAAGAGCCGCGTCTTGTTTGAGACAGAGCCGCACACCGACCTATGGCAGCGGACGTACTATCACTTCCGCAACGACAGCGCGCCCGTCCTGCAGTTTAAGACGTGTGAGAAGTTCTTTTCCTTCACGGTGAAGGTGCAGTTCGACTACCGCCGCCGCTTCGATCAGGCGGGCGTCGCGCTGTATCTTGGCAGCGACAGCTGGCTCAAGGGGTCTATCGAGTACGAAGACGGGCGTATCTGCCGCCTGGGGGCGGTCGTCACCAACCGCGGCTATTCCGACTGGAGCTCGACGGACATTTCGCCCGTCAGGGAGATGTGGTTCCGCCTCAGCCGCAGGGAGGACGATTTCTGCATCGAAAATTCCGAGGACGGCGTTATATTTCATCAGATGCGCATTGCGCATATGTTCGACCTTCCCGAGGAGATCAGTCTCGGCATTTACGCGTGCAGCCCCGAGGAGTCCTCGTTTGAAGCGGTCTTTACCGACCTGCAGCTCACCGAGTGCAAGTGGCGCGCCCACGACGGTCAGCCGCCCGACGCGGAGGCATAAAGGGCTTTTTATGAAATTGAACGATAAGCATCGCATCGTGTTTGCGGGCGATCCCGCGACGGATGCGGGGAAGAATACGACCCCCGATCTGCTCGGATACGGGTACATTCGCCTCGCTTACGTCGCGCTCCGCCAAAAGGAAAAGGGACGCGCGGCGATGCTCGAATAACAAACGGAGTTTCTTGCATGAATACTTACATCGGCATCGATCTCGGCACGAGCGGCTTAAAACTTCTGCTCGTTGCCGCAGACGGAAAAATCCTTTCGGAAAATACGCAGACCTATCCCGTCTCCTATCCGCAGCCCGGCTGGAGCGAACAGAACCCCGGGGATTGGTACGTTGCCGCTCTCCGCGGGCTCAAAGCGCTGCTCGAAGGGCAGGACAAGACGGCCGTCAAGGGCATCTCCTTCGGCGGACAGATGCACGGACTCGTCATCCTCGACGAACAGGACGACATCATCCGTCCCGCCATCCTCTGGAACGACGGTCGGACGGAAGAGGAGACCAAATACTTAAACGAAGTATTCGGGAAGGACAAACTCTCTCAGTACACGGGCAACATCGCTTTCGCGGGCTTCACGGCGCCCAAGCTGCTCTGGCTGAGAAAGCACGAGCCCGAGAACTTTGCCCGCATCAAAAAGATCATGCTGCCCAAGGACTATCTTTGCTACCGCCTTTCGGGCGCGTTTGCAACGGACGTCTCGGATGCGAGCGGCACGCTCTTCTTCGACGTCCGGCATCGCCGCTGGAGCATGGATATGTGCCGCGAGCTCGGCATCACAAACCTCCAGCTCCCCAAACTCTATGAGAGCTTCAAGGCGGTCGGCACGCTGAAAGGAGAGATCGCGGAAGAGCTGGGGCTCACTCCGGACGTCAAGGTCATTGCAGGCGCGGGGGACAATGCCGCCGCGGCCGTCGGGACGGGCGTCGTGGGCGAGGGCGGCTGCAACATCTCCCTCGGCACGAGCGGCACCCTCTTTGTCTCCTCCAAGAGCTTCCGCGAGGACAAAGTGAACGCCATGCACAGCTTCTGCAATGCAGACGGCTATTGGCACCTCATGGGGTGCATCCTGTCGGCGGCAAGTTGCAACAGTTGGTGGGTGAACGGCATCCTGCAGTCGGACGATTACAAGAAGGAAGAGGCGGGGCTCGAGGAAAAGATGGGCAAAAACGACGTCTTTTTCCTGCCGTACCTCATGGGCGAGCGCAGCCCGCACAACGACACGTCGGCGCGCGGGGCGTTCATCGGGATGCGTGCGGATACGACGCGCGGCGAGATGACGCTCGCGATGCTGGAGGGCGTGACGTTCGCGCTCCGTGACTGCCTGGAGGCGGCAAAGCGCAACGGCGTGGAGATCGGACGCACCAAACTGTGCGGCGGCGGCGCCAAGAGCCCGCTGTGGCGCAAGATCGTCGCCAACGTCATGAATATGCCCGTCGATCTGCCGCAGACCGAGCAGGGCCCCGGCTTCGGCGCCGCGATGCTCGCGATGGTGGGCTGCGGGGAGTACGGCTCCGTGCAGGCGGCGGCGGATGCGATCGTGCGCGTCAGAGAGACGGTGCTGCCCGATCCAGAGATCGCCGCGGCGTACGAAGAGAAGTACCGCCATTTTACAAAACTCTATCCCGCTTTGAAGGGACTCTTCTGAAAAATACAGAAAAACGAAAGGGGCGCAGCCAAACGGCTGCGCCCCGATCTTATCTGTGAAATTTTGCCGCTCAGATCTTCTTCACAAAGGAGCGGCGGCGCTTGTGGAGGACGTTGTCGAAGTGCTTCCACTGGTTGAGGATGTTGTAGTTCTCCTCGAGGTTCAAATTGGTCTCGCAGTACTTTGCCGTGCCTTCCGTCATCATGCGGCCGATGGCGTCGATCATCACAAGGCTGACGCCGCGGTAGGCGGGCAGCACGCCGATGAGGGCAAGGTCGATGATCTCGGGCTCTCTGACCGCCTTCAGGACGCGGAAGAGGGTGGGGAGGGTCATCCTGCCGCCCGACTTTTGCAGCGCCTTGGAGATGGAGGGAAAGCACAGCCCGAAGCAGACGGGCCTTTCATTTTCGTCCAGGATCATCGCAACATAGCGGATGTCGATGATTTGGCGGAAGCTCTTGATGAGTTCCTTTTTCATGTTTTCCGTAAAGGGTACGGTGCCGTAGATCTCGGCATACGTCTCGTCGAGGATGCGGAAGAAGTCGTCCTTGTAGAGGCGGATGAACTCGTCTGCCGACTTCGTTTCGCTCAGATGCACTTTGTAGCGCTTCATGATCTTGTCGCGCAGCTCGGGAAGGCGCTTGTCGGGCTCCTTGGGGGGATAGAGCTTGTGTTCCACCCAATCAACTTCCTTTTGGTACCCCAGATGTTCGATGAGTTTCTGATAGTAGGGGTAGTTGTACTGCTCCTCGAAGGTGGAGAGCTCCTCGAAGCCCTCGATGAGCAGGCCTTCGCGCTCGAAATCGGAAAAGCCGAGGGGGCCGACGACTTCCTCCATGCCCTTTTCTTTCGCCCATTTCTCGACGGCACTAAAGAGGGCGGTTGCAACTTCCTGGTCGTCGATGCTGTCGAATCGCGTAAAGCGGACGCGCTTTTGCTGCCACTTCTCGTTGGCGGCGCGCTGCAGAATGCCCGAAATGCGTCCGACGACTTCGCCCCCGCGGTATGCAAGGAAGTAGACGGCCTCCGACGTCTCGTAATAGTGATAGTCGCTCTTAAAGAGCTTCATCTCGTCCGCATAGAGGGGCGGGACGAAGTAGGGGTTGTTCTTATAGAGCATAAGGGGAAAGTTGACGAATGCCCGCTGCTCCTTGGGTGTTTTGGCTTCTCTGATCTCGATCATATTCTCTTACATCCTTTCTTTACTTAACAAAATTATACACGCTTCCCGAAAAAAAGTCAAGAAAATCCGCCGTCGGGCGCCCCTTGGGGGGAAGCGCGTCGAACAGCGGCGAACGGCGTAAATACTCATTTTGAAATTCGACTTTTTTCGACAAAGATTGATAAAAATCGACGGGAGATGCGAAAAAGTTTTTGCAAAAAATACTTTACAATCGATTTGTGTTAAATTATAATTTTAACTACGATCAATGCTATATGATAGGAGGTTAGGGAAAAAATGACAGAACTGGAACAAGACACGCTTTCCTCGCGGCTCTTAGCACTCGGCGTAAAGCCGCACCTGAAGGGACACGCTTACTTCCTTGCAGGGGAGCAGATGCTTTCGGGATCCGGGAAGATGCCGTCCGTCCATGAGCTGGCCGAACGGTGCGGAACGTCGGACGGGCACATGGAGGCTGCGCTTGCCATGTGCGTGGAAGTTGCAAAGCTGCGCACAGGCAGGAACTTCCGGAATGCGGAGGAACTTCTCCGCGCTGCCATGTCCTGACGGGGCATGAAGGGGCGCGCGCCGCGGAATATCCGCGGCGCGCGCCTTTCGTATTTAGGAGTTCGCCCGATAGGCGCGGCTCAGTCAAAGCGGTAGGGCGTTGTCTGATAGACGAAGTTGAGCCAGTTGTTGTAGAAGAGGTTGGCGGTCGACGACCAGTTCATCTTGATGCCGCCCGCATCGTTGAAGTAGTTGAAGGGCTTTTCGATGGGCAGCCCCTTCTTGAGGTCGCGCTCGTATTCCTTTTCCAGCGTGTCGCGGTCGTATTCCATGTGCCCGAGGACGAATACCTCGGAATGATTGAGGTTGGAGGCGATCGCGGCGCCCGCCCGATGGGAGGCGGCGAGCACTTTGAGGCGGGGCTCCTTTCTCAGATCGCTCTCGCGCACGGTGGAGTGGCGGGAGTGGCAGACGTGGAACTCGTCCGAAATGCCGCGCATGAGGGGATCGGGATCGGCGGTCTGCTCCTTGCGGTGGGTGAACACGCCGAAGAGCTTGCGGGGGAGCGGGTATTTGGGGATGCCGTAGAAGTAGTTGAGTGCCGCCATCGCCCCCCAGCAGATGAAGATGGTGGAGGTGACGTTGGTGCGCGTGAAGTCGAAGAGCTTTGTAAGCTCGTCCCAATAGGCGACGTCCTTAAATTCCATGTCCTCGACGGGCGCGCCCGTGACGATCATGCCGTCGAAGTGGCGGTCTTTGACGCGCTCGAAGGGCTGATAGAAGCGTTCAAGGTATTCCGCTTCGGTGTTTTTGGAGCGGTAGCTCTCCGTGTGGATGAGGGTGATGTTCACCTGCAGCGGGGAGTTGGAAAGAAGGCGCATGAACTGCGTTTCCGTCTCCTTCTTGGTGGGCATCAGGTTGAGGATGGCGATCTCGATGGGACGGATGTCCTGCGAGGTGGCGCGCTCCTTGTCCATCACGAAGATGCGCTCGCCCTGCAAGACCGAATAGGCGGGGATGTTGCGGTCGATGACGATGGGCATATTCAGACCTCGGCGAGCGCCTGCGTTAAGTCGGCGATGATGTCGTCGGGGTTTTCGATGCCGACGGAGAGGCGGACGAGGTTCGCGGGGATGCCCGCCTTCTTGAGATCCTCGTCCGAGAGCTGGCGGTGCGTCGTCGAAGCGGGGTGCAGCACGCAGCTCCTCACGTCCGCGACGTGCGTCTCCTGCGTGATGAGCTTCAAGTGCTCCATAAAGCGGGCGCAGTCGTGCGCGTCGCCCCTGATACCGAAGCTCATCATGCCGCCCGTGCCCATGGGCAGATACTTTTTGGCGAGGGCGTGATAGCGGTCGTGCTCCAGAGAGGGATGGCGCACCCACTCGATCTTGGGATGGCTGTTGAGGAAGGCGGCGACCTTCTTTGCGTTGGAGCAATGGCGCTCCATGCGGAGGGCGAGCGTGTCGCAGCCGAGATAGGTCAGGAATGCGTTCTGCGGGCTCATGATGGCGCCCGTATCGCGGATCATCTGCGCGCGGCACTTGGTGCCGAAGGGAACTTTCTCGTTCGCATACACGAGGCCGTGATAGCTCTCGTCGGGCGTGTTGAAGTCGGGATAGCGGGGATTGCCCTTATAGTCGAAGTTGGCGATATCCACGATCATGCCGCCGAGCGCCGCCGCGTGGCCGTCGATGTACTTGCTCGTGGAGTGGATGACGATGTTGGCGCCGAGCTCGCCGGGACGGCAGAGGATGGGCGTTGCGAGCGTGTTGTCGACGATGAAGAGGAGCTTGTTCTCCTTTGCGATCGAGGAAAGTTTTTCAAAGTCGAGCACGGCGACGACGGGGTTTGCGACCGTCTCCGCGTAAATAAATCTCGTCTTGTCGTCAACGAGGGAGGCGATCTTCTCCTTGGGATCGTCCACATCGAACATCCGGCACTCGACGCCAAGCTTTGGCAGCGTCGTGCCGAAGAGGTTGAAGGTGCCGCCGTACACTTCGCTCGCACAGACGATGTTGTCGCCTGCGCGGCAGAGCGTCATCGCGGTCAGAAGGATGGCAGACATCCCCGAAGCGCAGCCGATGCCGTATGCGCCGCCCTCAAGCGCCGCAACGCGCTTTTCGAGCGCTTCGACGGTGGGGTTTGCAAGGCGGGTGTAGAAGAAGCCCTCCGCCTTGAGATCGAAAAGGTCCGCCATCTGCTGCGTATCGCCGTAGAAGAAGGTCGTGCTCTGGCAGATCTGGGGGATGCGGCTCTCGCCCGTCTTGGGGGTATAGCCCGCCTGGACGCAGAGCGTGTCGCGCTGTAAATTACTCATGATTGATCACCTCGCAATGTGGGTATTTCCGTTTTTACTGCATATATTCTTTGGCTTCGCGGTCGGCGGCGCGCTTTGCGTCGCGTTCCGCCAGCGAACGCTTCTTGTCGTAGGTATGCTTGCCGCGGCAGAGGGCGATTTCCACCTTGACGAGCGCGTCCTTGAAATAGACTTTGAGCGGGACGAGCGTGTAGCCCGATCTATTGACTTTGCCCGCGATCTTGGCGATCTCCTGCCGGTGCAGAAGGAGCTTCCGATCCTTCCGGCTGTCGCGCGTCGAGAAGGCGCCGCTCTTGTCGTAGAGGGCGATGTGCATATTCTTGAGGAACACTTCGCCGCGCTCGACGAGGCAGAAACTTTCCGAAAGCGAGGCCTTGCCGAGGCGCAGCGATTTGACTTCCGCGCCTTCGAGCACGATGCCCGCTTCAAACTTTTCCTCGATGAAGTATTCAAAGGAGGCGGACTTGTTGACGGTCACGATCTTCATCTCTCACCTCACGCTTGGTCGAGCACCGCAAGCAGCTTGAACTGCGTCCGGCGCATTCCCCAGTCGACGCCCGCCACCTGCACGAGGAGCCGCTCGCCGAGACGGAAGCTCTGGCGGGTGCCGCGCAGCCGGAACTGCTCTTCGATGAACTCATAGTAGTCGTCGGGAAGGGTCTCGACGGGCAAAAAGCCTTCGATGGAGTTGTCGAGCTCGGCAAACAGCCCGAAGGAAGTGACGCCCGAGACAGTCGCTTCAAACGTTTCGCCGATCTTATCCTGCATATAGGCGACGGTGTAGAGGGCATCGACGTCGCGCTCGGCATCCGTCGCGTTCCGTTCGCATTCGGAGGAGCGGTACGCCGCCTCGACGACAAAGTTCTTGTACTTTTCTTTGGTCTCTTCGGGGCGGGAGAGGCTCTCCTTGATGATGCGGTGGATGCAGAGGTCGGGATAGCGGCGGATGGGGGAGGTGAAGTGGCAGTAACATTCGGAAGCGAGCCCGAAGTGGCCCACATTCTCCGCCGAGTACTTCGCCTTCATCATCGAGCGCAGCATCACGCGGTTGACGAGGGGATAGAGCGCGTTCCCTTCGAGAGAGTGCAGAAGCTCCTGATAGTCGAAGGGGGTGACCTTCGCGGGGTTGAACTTGACGTTGACGCCCGCTTCGGAGAGGAACTTTACAAAGTCCTTCGCCTTCTCTTCGGAAGGGTTCTCGTGCACGCGGTAGACAAAGGGCATCTTCTTTTCCGTCATGAGCGTGGCGACCGTCTCGTTGGCGAGCACCATGAATTGCTCGATGAGCTCATGCGAGATGGTGCGCTCGTATTCGGGGATGACGATCTTGCCGTCCACATACAAAATTTTCGCCTCTTTGAGGTCCATCGCGACGCCGCCCTTCGCGGAGCGCGCGTCCTTCAGAATTTTTGTGAGGCGCACCGCCGTGTCGATCATCTCGACAAGGTCGGGGTATTTTTTTACGGTCTCCTCGTCGCGTTCATAGAGCTTGGTGACTTCGGTGTACGTCATGCGGTGGCGGGAGCGGATGACGGAGGGGACAACGCGGCCCTTTACGACCTTGCCGCTCCGATCGACCTGCATGAGGCAGGAGAGGGTGAGCCGTTCCACGCCCTCGTTGAGGGAGCAGATGCCGTTGGAGAGGGCGGGCGGCAGCATGGGCAGCACGCGGTCGGGGAAGTAGACGCTCGTCCCACGCCTGAAGGCCTCTTTGTCGAGAACGCTGTTCCGCGTCACATAGTGCGTCACGTCCGCGATATGCACGCCGAGCGAAAAGACGCCGTCTTTTTCGGAGACGGAGATGGCGTCGTCGATGTCGCGCGTGTCCTCGCCGTCGATGGTGATGATGAGCTCCCCGCGAAGATCGAGGCGGCTCCTTAGATCCTTCTCATCGAAGAAGCGGTCCTCCTGCCTTTTGGCCTCTTCGAGGACGTCTTCGGGGAAAGTTTCATAGAGGTGATGGGCGCGGATGAGGGAGAGCTCTTCCGCAAAGAAGTCGCCCTTTTCGCCGAGCACTTCCTTGATCTCGCCCACGGGCGTATTGTCGGGGCGGAAGGAAGTGATCTTTGCGACCGCCTTGCTCTCCGGCGGGCAGTTGTTGGTCTTGCCGGGCAGGATGAGGACGTCGCGGGTGTACTTCCGTTCGTCCGGATGCAGATAGCCGATCTTTCCTTCGCGGCGGAAGGTGCCGACGAGCTCCGTGTATCCGCGCGAAAGGACGGCTAAAATTTCCCCTTCGTCGTCCGAGCGGCCGCGCACGGGGATCACAAGCACCGTGTCGCCGTGGAGGGCGTTCTTGACGGCGCGGCGGGGAATAAAGAGATCGGGCGAGCCGTCCTCGGGGATGACAAAGCCGAAGCCGCGCTCGTTGCCCGAGAAGGTGCCTTTCTTTGCGCCGAACTGCTCGGCGGTGCCGTAGCGGTAGCGGCTGTCCGAAAGGAGCTCTCCTTCGCGGACGAGGGCGCGCAGGATGTCGCGCAGCCCCAGGCTCTCCTTTCTTCCGAGCTTCAGGCGCTTTGCGATCTCTTCATCGGTGAGAAGGGCGAAGGTGCCGTCCTTGATTTTTTGCAGGATGGATTGTTTTGCGTTCAAATGGGACCTCCCGGAAATGGGCCGAAACTAACAAAACAGGGCAGCCGAAGCCGCCCCCGTTTGGTTGGATGTCTGCGTTTTATGCCGTCCAGATCGCGTCGATCTGCAGGATGAAGAAGATGACTGCGAGCACTGCCAGAACGACGAGGCAGATGATCGTCCAGCGCTTTAAAACTTCTTCCGTCGACTTGCCCTTGTTCTTGCCGAAGAAGGTCTCGCTCGAGCCGCCGAGGGCGTCGATGCCCTGCGAGTTGCCGGGCTGAAGGAGGACAAGGATGACTGCCGCGAGCGCTGCCACGAACATGAGGATGATGAAAACGGCGCTGACGGTACGATAAACGGCGTATGCCGCATCCGAACTTGCGGGCGCAAGCAGGCTGAAGATATAGCTGAGATAGTTCATGCGTTGATTTCCTTTTCGTACATAGTCACGAGAAAGTATAGCATATCGCGCCTGAAAACACAACTTTTTTTCGCACGCTTTCCCCGATTTCACAAAAAAATTCCCTCCCGCAGCGGGGAGGGAAGAAGGAGCATGGTTTATGCGTTGATGAAGACGCTTGCGGAATCGCTGCCGAGCGCAAACAGAAGGATGCAGTTTTCCTTCACCCAATCGCTCTTTTGCAGATCTTCATAGACGCCCTTGAAGGTCGCGCTGTTTTCGGTCATTTCTTCTAAGGCCTTGGTGGAGTGGAACTCGAGGACGAGAGCAACTCCGGAATCGAAGAGGCCTTCGGTCTTGACAAAGAGATGTGCCGTGCAGGAGTTTTCGTAATTTTCGTTCTCCTCGCCCAGCGCTTCGACGATCTTATCCTGGTATTCCTGAATGGACTCGCTTTCCGTATAGCCCGCATTCTCATACGCCTTTTTGATGGAGCCGTAGCTGCTGCAGGCGGTGAGGGCGAACAGCATCGAGAGCGTGAGGAGCAGGACGGTGAGAAGAGTGACTTTCTTTTTCATATTCCGGGAAACCTCCGTTGTTGATTTTTACAACTACATTATATCACAGGAAGCGGGAACTGTCAAGAGTGAAAGTAAAATTTCTTTGCCCCAAAGAGGCGCTGTTTTTTCCGCTTTCCGCTTTACAATCGGGGCGGTTTTTATTATAATGGAGAATATGGATAACCTCGTACTCATCGGAATGCCCTCCTCGGGCAAGAGCACGGCGGGCGTGCTGCTCGCCAAGCGCATCGGCTACGGCTTCATCGACTGCGACCTCATCATCCAGGGCGAGGAGGGCAAGAAGCTCTCCGAGATCATCGAAGACAGGGGCGTTGACGGCTTTATCGGCATCGAAGAGCGCGTCAATGCGGGCATCATGGCGACGCACTGCGTCATCGCGACGGGGGGCAGCGTCGTCTATTCCGACCGCGCCATGCGGCATCTGAAGGAGATCGGCACCGTCGTCTATCTGGAGCTCGGCCCCGAAGAGGTGGAGCGGCGCATCCCAAGCCTTGCAAAGCGGGGCGTCGTCATGCGCGGCAATGTCAAAGACGTCAAGGGGCTGCATGAAGAGCGGAAGCCCCTCTATGAAAAATATGCCGACATCACCGTCTCCTGCGACGGCAAGAACATCGATGAGACGGTGGAGGCGATCGCGTCCGCCGCGGGGTTCGAACTGTGAGAGTGTGCATCTTCGGCGCGGGGGCGATGGGAACGAGCCTCGGCGCGGCGCTTTCCAAGGCGGGCGTTCCCGTGGAGCTCGTCTCGCGCAATGCCGCCCATGTAGAGGCGCTGCGCACGCGCGGGGCGGTCCTTACGGGCTCTGTTGAGATGACCGTTCCCGTCACCGCCATGCTCCCCGAAGAGATGGCGGGCAAATACGACATCATCTTCCTTGCCATCCGCCAGCGGGGCAACCGCGAGGCGGCGCAAAGGCTCTTGCCTTTTCTCAAAGAGGACGGCGCGCTCGTTTCGGTGCAGAACGGCCTTCCCGAACGCGCGCTTTCCGAAGTATTCGGGGCGGACAGGGTGTACGGCTGCGCCCTCTCGTGGGGAGCGGAGCGCATCGCCCCCGGGGAGATACAAATGACGGGCGGCTCCTTCGCCTTTTCCCTCGGCGCATTCGGTGCGGGGAAGAAATGCTCGGAGATCGCCGCGCTCCTGAAGAGGGCGGGCGATGTGACGGTGGGGGATCTTCAGGAGCTCCGCTATGCCAAACTTGCCGTCAACGCCGCTTTTTCGACGCTCTCCGTCATCTCCGGCCTCACCTTCGGCGAACTTGCTTCGTGGCACAAAAGGCTTGCTTTGGGGCTCATGCGCGAAGTATTCTCTGTCGCCCGCGCCGCGGGATGCAGGAAACTTCCCTTACGGGGACACGATCTGTTCCGCGTGTTTTCGGGGCCGTGGGCGGGGCTTCTGCTGCCCGTTGCCATGAAGCCGTACAAAGAGACCCGTTCGGGGATGCTCAAGGACTTGGAGGCGGGCAGAAGAACGGATATTGACTATGTGGCGGGCGCCGCCGTAGATGAGGGCGGGCGGCTCGGCGTGGAGACGCCGCTTCTCGAAAGCGCCGTCTCGATGGTGCACGACATCGAAAACGGGCTCGCGGAGATCGCGCCCGAAACATTGCAGTTACTGTAGAGAGGAAATTATGCGGCTCATACTCATTCGTCACGGCGATCCCGATTATGAACACGACACGCTCACTCAAAAGGGGCGGCGGGAAGCTGCGCTCCTTGCCGAACGCACCAAAACATGGAAGGTGGACGACGTTTACACCTCTCCCCTCGGAAGGGCGCGGGCGACGGCGGAGCCTTCCCTTCAGAATTGGGGGAAGGATGCCGTTGTCCTCGATTGGGCGCAGGAGTTTTTCTACCTCGTTCCGGACGGAAAAGGGGGAAAGCGCATCGCGTGGGACTATTTCCCTTCCGAATGGACGAAATTCGACGAGAATTTCATCGAAAACAAGTGGATCGAGCGCGAGGAGATGGCGCCCCTCCGCGAAGATTATATAAGGGTCACGCGCGCGTTGGACGGGCTTATCGCTTCTTACGGCTATGAGCGCGACGGCAGGATGTACCGCGTGAAGAGCCACAGCGATAAGACGGTCGTCATCTTCTGCCATTTCGGCGTGAGCATGATCTTTTTGTCGCACCTTCTCAACCTGCCCGCCGAAGCTCTTTTGCACGGGCTCATTTTGCCGCCCACGTCCGTCACCATCCTCAATACCGAGGAGCGCGTGGGGGACGAGGCGTACTTCCGCGCCGAACGCATCGGCGATACCTGCCATCTGCTCGTCGGCGGCGAACCCGTCTCCGAGTCGGGCTACTTTACGACTATCTTTCAAGAGGTTTGAATATGGACTTAAAAGCACTTGCGGAGCGCCTGCTCCCCGGGGACTATCCCGCACTCTCCTATTATGAGGAGCTCTATCCTCCGCGCGATCTTAAAAAGGGCGCGGAAGTCACCCGTCTTGCCCCTTCGCCCACGGGCTTCATCCACCTCGGCAACCTGTTTGTCGCCATCGCCAACGAGCGCATCGCCCATCAGAGCGGCGGCGTTCTGTATCTTCGCATCGAGGACACCGACGAGAAGCGCCGCGTTGAGGGCGCCGTGGAGGCGGTGAAGAACGCCCTCCGCTACTTCGACATCCGCTTTGACGAGGGCGCCGAGATCGAGGGCGCCGAAAACAAGTACGGGCCGTACTATCAGCGGCAGCGGGCGGATATCTACCGCGCGTTCGTCAAGGACCTCATCGTCCGCGGCAGGGCGTACCCCTGCTTCTGCACCGAGGAGGAACTTTCCGCCCTCCGCGAAAGGCAGGTCGCCGAAAAGAAGATCACGGGCTATTACGGCGAGTACGCCAAGTGCCGCACCCTTTCCGAGGAGGAAATTTACCGCAATCTCGACGAGGGCAAGCCCTATGTCATCCGTCTGAAGTCGATGGGCGATCCAGAGCATAAACTGACTTTCCACGACGAGATCAAGGGAGACATCACGGTGACGGAGAACGATCAGGACGTCGTCATCTTGAAGAGCGACGGCATCCCGACCTATCACTTCGCTCACGCCATCGACGATCACTTCATGCGCACGACGCTCGTCATCCGCGGCGAGGAGTGGCTCGCCTCTTTGCCCATCCATCTGGAACTTTTCGACGTGTTGGGCTTCCGCCGCCCCCGTTATGGGCATAACTGTTCGCTCATGAAGCAGGACGGCGAGACGCGGAGAAAGCTCTCCAAGCGCAAGGACCCCGAACTCTCCCTCGAATTTTACCGGCAGGAGGGCTATTTTGCCCGCGCCGTCAAGGTGTATATGCTCACCCTCCTCAACTCTAACTTCGAGGAGTGGTACCGCAAGAATCCCGACGCACCCCTCGAGAGCTTCCGCTTCTCCGCCTCCAAGATGAGCAAGAGCGGCACGCTGTTCGATCTCGACAAGCTCAACGACATCTCGGCGGACGAGCTTGCCCGTCTTTCCGAAGAGGAGATGCTTTGCTTCCTCAAGGAGTGGGCGGAAGAATACGGCACCGACGCGCAGAAGGCATACTTCAAGGACGAGGACTATTTGAAGCAGGTGCTCGCCCTTTGCATGGGCACGGGCAGCAAGAAGCGCAGAAAGGACTTCAAGACGGCTTCCCAGGCGATGGGGGTCATCTCGTACTTCTTCGCCCGCCCCGAGGCGCACGAAAGCTACCGCGTCTCGCCCGAAGATAAGCGGGCGCTGCTCGACAGCTATTTAAGCTCTTACGACCACGGGGACGACGCGCAGGTGTGGTTTGCAAAGCTCAAGGAAGTGGCGGCCGCAAACGGCTTTGCTGCCGAGATGAAGGCGTACAAGGCAGACCCTTCCGCCTATAAGGGGAGCGTTGCCGACGTCGCGGAAGTGCTGCGCATCGCCGTCACGGGACACGCGAACACCCCCGATCTTTGGACCATCCTTCACATTTTGGGCGAAGAGGAGGCGGCGGCGCGCATCAAGGCCGCAAGGGAGGAAGCATGAGCAGGGCAGATACTCTCTTCATCCAAAACTGCAAAGACATCATGCAAAACGGCGTGTGGGATACAAATCTTCCCGTGCGCCCGCGCTGGGAGGACGGCACGCCCGCCCATACCGTCAAGAAGTTCGGCATCGTCAACCGCTATGATCTGCAGGAAGAATTTCCCATCCTCACCATCCGCAGGACGGCGTTCAAGTCGTGCATCGACGAAATTTTATGGATCTGGCAGAAGAAGAGCAACAACATCCGCGATCTCAACTCGCATATCTGGGACAGTTGGGCGGATGAGACGGGCTCCATCGGCAAGGCGTACGGCTATCAGCTCGCCCAAAAGGCGGTCTACAAGGAAGGGGAGTTCGATCAGGTCGACCGGGTGCTCTATGATCTGAAGCACAATCCCGCTTCCCGCCGTATCCTCACTAACTTGTATAACTTCCAGGATCTCCATGAGATGCACCTCTATCCTTGCGCGTACTCGATGACCTTCAACGTCTCGGGCGACACGCTCAACGGCATCCTCAATCAGCGCTCCAACGATATGCTCACTGCCAACAACTGGAACGTCGTGCAGTACGCTGTGCTCCTCATCATGTTCGCGCAGGTGAGCGGGCTGAAAGCGGGCGAGCTCGTGCACGTCATCGCCGATGCACACCTCTATGACCGCCATCTTCCCATCGTGGAGGAGATCGTAAAGAACGAGCCAAAGCCTGCGCCCAGGCTGTGGGTGGATCCCTCCGTCAAAAACTTCTATGACTTCACGGTGGACAGCTTCCGCCTCGAGGGGTATGAATATACCAAGCTCGAGACCAAGATCCCGGTGGCGATATGAGAGCGATCTTCTGCGCCGACGAGAAGTGGGGCATCGGGAAAGACAACGGGCTCTTATTTTCCCTGCCCAAGGATATGAAGTTCTTCCGCGAGACGACGAAGGGCAAAGTCGTCGTCATGGGAAGAAAGACGCTCGAATCTTTCCCGGGCGGACAGCCTTTGAAAGGGCGGGTGAACATCGTCCTCTCCTCCCACGAGCCCAAGGAGGGCACGGTGGGGGCGAAGAGCCTTAATGAACTTTTTCAGCTTCTGAAAGAGTACCCCGAGGATGAGGTGTTCGTCATCGGCGGGGAGAGCGTCTACCGCGCGCTTCTGCCCTATTGCAGCGAAGTGTACGTCACCAAGGTGGCGGCGGACGGAAAGGCGGATACCTTTGTGCCGAACTTAGACGAAGAGGAAGCCTTTGTACTCACGGTGGAAGGGGAGCCTGTCGAGGACAACGGATATACCCTTCGCTTCTGTACCTACGAAAATAGAGCGCCCAAGCCTCTTTAAAGGTGGCGGCAAGAAACCAAGACTTTTACAAGGACTGCGCAAAAAAGCGCGGTCCTTTTTGTTTGCTTTTTGAAAATTGCGGCAAAATAGGGGGGGATGAGAAAAAGGCATGAGAAAATCAGGAAAATTCCCGTTTTTTTTACATTTTTATTACATCTGACTGCCAAAGTTTTTTACATCGGCTTGTTATGATAAGCGTGTCAAAACAAAGAAAGCAATTTGAAAGGAGAATCAAGTTATGACTAAGGCAATGAAGAAAGTAACGTGCCTCGCCTGCGTGGCAGTTATGGGTCTGGGTGCAGCGATGTTCGCTGCCTGCGACGATCAGGGCGGCAACACCCCCGGCGGCGACACGAACAGAGAAGTTGAAGAACTCTACATCTCCGGCTCCTCCTCTGTCGCTCCTCTCATGGAGAAGCTCGCTTCCGTGTACGAGTCCTTCAACCCCTATGTGGACATCACCGTCCAGACGAGTGACTCGGGTACGGGCGTTGCAGATGCGATCGCCGGCAAGAACGACTTCGGTATGGCATCCCGTGCCATCAAGGACAGCGAGATCGAGCAGGGCGTTACCTCCAAGCAGATCGCGATCGACGGTGTGGCGCTCGTCGTCAACCCCGATGCCGATCTCGACGATGTGACGAGCGATCAGGTCTATCAGCTCTATGCAAACGGTACGGCGATCGGCGCCATCACCAACGCCATCTCCCGTGAGGACGGTTCGGGTACGCGCGACGCGTTCGACAGCCTCATCAAGAGCGCGGCAGGCGATGAGCTCGGCGATCTCCTCACTTTCAATGCCTGCGTTACGATCCAGCAGTCCACGGGCGGCGTCAAGGAAGTCATTGCTACCGCCGGCACCACCAACACCATCGGCTACATCTCCATGGGTTCCATCGATGACACCGTGAAGACGGTCAAGTTCGAGGGCGTCGAGGCAACTGCAGAGAACGTCAAGAACGGCAGCTACACGCTTTCGAGACCCTTCAACATCGTCTACAAGAGCGAGGACGATCTCTCCGAGGCTGCCAAGCTCTTCATCGACTTCATCATGAGCGATGCCGGCCAGCTCATCGCAGAGAATGCGGGTTATATCTCCGTCTCCGATAGCCTGTAATCGACCCGAGGTTTGCTATGGCACAGAACGCTGCAACTGCAACAAAAGGGGCGGTCCGCAACGGAAATCTCGCTTCGGTGAGAGAAAATACCGCAAAGGGCGTGTTCATCGCCCTTGCGGCATTTTCCATTCTCGCGGTCTTCGCCATCGTCATCTATCTGTTGGCGGCGAGCATCCCCGCTTTCCGTGAGATCGGGTTCTTCAAATTCCTGACGGGAAGCATCTGGTCGGCAAAGCATGAGCTCTTCGGCATCCTGCCGATGATCGTCTCGAGCCTGGTGCTCACCGTGCTTTCCGTGCTGCTTGGCGGTATCCTCGCCATCTTCACGGCCGTCTACATGGTCTACTACTGCCCCATCTGGATGAAGAAGATCTACGAACAGATCATCAACCTGCTTGCGGGCATCCCGTCCCTCATCTTTGGTTACTTCGGCCTCGTCGCCTTAAAGCCCGTTCTCGACGATCTCTTCAACGTCGGTTCTTCGCTGGGGCTTCTTCTTTCGACGCTTGTTCTGAGCATCATGATCCTGCCCACGATCACGTCGCTCGTCAAGAACAGCCTTGAAAACGTGCCCATGCACTACTACGAGGGTGCGCTGGCGCTTGGCTGTACCAAGAATCAGGCGGTGTGGAAGGTGTGCCTGCCCGCTGCCAAGAACGGCATCATTGCGGCGCTCATCCTCGGCATCGGCAGAGCGGTGGGCGAGACGATGGCGGTCCAGCTTCTTCTGGGCAACCTCGTCAACTATCCCACGGGGCTCTTTCTTCCCATCCGCTCGCTGACTTCCAACATCGTGCTGGAATTTGGCTATTCGACGGGACTGCACCGCGAGGCGCTCATCGCAACGGGCTTTGTCCTTCTCATCTTCATCCTCATCATCAATCTCTGCCTCTGGGCGGTGAAGAAGAACGACTCCATCGCGGGCAACAAGTTCTTCTCGCGTAAGTTCAAGCAGACGAACAGCACGCTCGCGCAGCTCAACTACAAGAAGACGGGGAGCTTGCAGGATATCCTCTGGATCCTCTCGCACATCATCGCTATTTTGGTGGCGGTCATGCTCGCCTTCATCATCGTCTTCGTCTTTGTGCGCGGCATCCCCAACATCTCTGCCGATTTCCTCTTCGGTGAGAGCGCCAACGCGCATCCGACGCTCAGCCCCGCCTTCGCTTCCACGGGTATGCTCATCCTGATGGCGCTCCTCGTCGCACTGCCCTTGGGCATCGGCGCCGCCATCTTCCTCAACGAGTATGCAAAGCGCGGCAGCAAGCTCGTCAAGCTCATCCGCCTCTTCATCGACACGCTCGCGGGCATTCCTTCCATCGTGTTCGGTCTCTTCGGCGCCATCTTCTTCGGCACCTACTGCGGCATGGGTTACAGCCTCATCAACGGTTCGCTGACGCTCGCACTCATCATTCTTCCCACCATCATCCGAAGCACCGAGCAGAGCCTTTCCGAAGTGCCCGACAGTATGCGGGAGGCAAGCTATGCGCTCGGCGCGGGCAAGCTCAAGACCGTCTTTGTCGTCGTGCTGCCGCAGGCCATCTCGGGCATCGTCACCTCCATCATCCTCTCCATCGGCCGTATCGTCGGTGAGAGCGCGGCGCTCATCTATACCGCAGGTTCGGTCGTCAATATGCCCACGGGGTACGATTCGGCAGGTTCGAGCTTCGCCGTCATGATGTGGAAGTTCATGAGCGAGGGCCTCGACATGGAACTTTGCTATGCGACGGCGGCAGTCCTCATGATCCTCGTCATCATCCTCAACATCCTCGTCACGCTTTCACAAAAATTCTTCAATCGGAGTAAAGCAAAATGATCTTCAAGAGCAAAAAGATACAGGAAAACAAGCCCGCGGAAGAGAGCGCCGAAATGGTGCGCGCGGAGAAGCAGAGGGGGCTTTCTCAGTTTGCGATGGGGGACGTTGCCGTCTCCGTCCACAAGATGGACCTCTTCTACGGCAGCTTCCAGGCCCTCAAAAACATCAACATGGAGTTTCCCCAGAAGAAGCTCACGGCGCTCATCGGGCCCTCGGGCTGCGGCAAATCGACGCTCCTGAAGTCGCTCAACCGCATGAACGACCTTGTCGACGGCTGTAAAATTACGGGCGAGATCAAGATCGGCGATACCGACATCTACCAGCGCGGCGTCGACCTTGCACGCCTTCGCAAGAACGTGGGCATGGTGTTCCAGCGCCCCAACCCGCTTGCGATGAGCGTCTACGACAACATCGCCTACGGCCCCCGCACCTTCGGCATCAAGAAGAGGGCGGATCTTGACGCCATCGTCGAAAAGTCGCTGCGCGGCGCCGCGATGTGGGACGAGGTCAAAGACCGCCTCAACAAGTCTGCGCTCGGCCTTTCGGGCGGACAGCAGCAGCGCCTCTGCATCGCCCGCGCGCTTGCCGTCGAACCGCAGGTGCTCCTCATGGACGAGCCCACCTCGGCGCTCGACCCCATTTCGACGGGCAAGATCGAGGAGCTCTGCAAGGAGCTCAAGAACGAGATCACCGTCATCATGGTCACGCACAATATGCAGCAGGCATTCCGTATCGCCGACTATACGGCATACTTTCTCCTCGGCGAGATGGTGGAGATGGGGGAGACCTCCAAGATCTTCACGCATCCCGACGACAAGCGCACGGAGGACTACGTCAACGGCCGATTCGGTTGATATGGCGGCGCGTGCGCGCACATCCCCGTTTTCCCGCTCTTTGCGGGGAACATCCCTCAAATCACCCACACTTCATCTTTTCCCCAAGGCCCGGCAGAAGGAACTGCCGGGTCTTATCCCGTGAAAGAGGGTCGTAATTTGGTTTTTTTTGAGACAGGGGATTGCAATCGGCCGCCGTTTGTGTTATAATCGATGCGTAAGAGTTTGCAATTTTCAACGGAGGAGTTTGTTTATGAAGAAAAAAGGGATGCTTTTGCTCGCCCTCGTGGCTGCGGCGGCGCTCTCGGCGGGCGTGCTGTCTGCCTGCAAGGAGGAGCACGTTCTCACCTATCATGCGGCCGTTGCGGCGACGTGCACCGAGACGGGCACCGTCGAATACTGGTCGTGCTCGGAGTGCGGCAAGAACTTTGCCGACGAGGCGGCAACGCAGGAGATCTCTTCTCTCACCACTTTGGCGCTCGGCCATGACTTCGGCGCATGGGAGGTCGTCTCTCCCGCGACCTGCACGGAGAACGGCGAACAGAGACAGACCTGCTCGCGCTGCGGGGAAGAGGTCGTGGAGGTCATGAAGGCGCCCGGGCATTCGTTCGGCGATTGGGCGACCGTTCCCGGAAAGGAGCCGACCTGTACCGAGCAGGGGACGCAGGAGCGAGAGTGCTCCGTCTGCCACACCGTCGAGGAACGCTCTATCCCTGCCAACGGACACGTCTTTGACGGCGGCATGATCTGCACCGTCTGCGGCGCTTCCCGCACGAGCGATAAATTGGCCTTTACGCGCAATGCGGACGGCAGCTACACGGTGAGCGGCATCGGAAAGGAGACGGAAAAGGAGATCTATATCCCCATCATGTACAGCAATTCGCCCGTCACGGCGATCGGCGAGGATGCGTTTGCGGGCAACAAGGAGATCACCGGGATCTACATCACGGGCGGGATCGAGACGATCGGGAGCGGCGCGTTTGACGGCTGCACCAATCTTGTCTCGCTGCAGCTTGCCAACAGCGTCAAGACGATCGGCGGGAAGGCCTTCTATCAGACCGGGCTCACGATGGTCAGCATCCCAGACAGCGTCACCGAGATCGGAACGCAGGCGTTCGGCGGCTGTATGCAGCTCACCGAGCTTTCAACGCCGCGCACGAATACCGCCTATCAGACCATCGACGGCAACCTCTACAACAGCGACGGGACCGTGCTTCTGCAGTATGCGATCGGCAGCAAGAATATTTCCTTCCTCATCCCTTCGGGCGTGAAGGAAGTGGAGAGCACGGCTCTCTTCCGCGCCGTCAATCTGAAGAGCGTCACCGTTCCCGCGAGCGTCGAAGTGCTCGGCGACCGCGTGTTCGGCACCTGCACGTCGCTCGAGACGATCGCCGTGGACGAGAAGAACGAGAGCTACCGCGCCATCGGCGGAGACCTCTACAGCTATGACGGAAGCGTGCTCCTGCAGTATGCGATCGGCAAGAGCAGCACTTCTTTCCTCTCCGCAAATACCGTAAAGAGGGTGGCGGCGGGCGCCTTCGAGGGGGCAAAGTCGCTGAAGGAAGTGACGCTTTCCACCTCGCTCACCGAGATCGGAGAGGGCGCGTTCCGCGACTGCACGGCGCTTGCAAAGGTCGGGCTTCCCGCTTCCCTCGTCACGATCGGCGAGGAGGGGTTCCGCGGCTGCACTTCTCTCAAGGAGATCACGATCCCCGCTTCCGTTCAGACGATCGGCGTGGGTGCCTTCCAGGGCTGTACGGCGCTCGAGAATGCCTACTTTGAAGAGACGGAGGGCTGGAGCGCGGGCAGCATCCCGCTGGATGCCGAAAGCCTCACAAAGCCTTCGAAGGCGGCGGTCTATCTGACGGATGCCTACCGCGCCGGCGAGTGGACACGCAAATAAGTTGGATGCAGACAAAGGGCCGTTTCCGTGCGGAGCGGCTCTTTTTTGCTGTCTTTCTGCACCGGAGAACGCACGGGAAGAGCGAAATGGATTTTCCTGCACAAACGCATGAAAAAGGGGATTGACAAGGCGTCAAAGAGGTGCTAAAATGTAGGAGTTTGCAGTTTGTTTTACCGTGGGAGAAAACGAGAGATGATCTTCGGAAAGCACATCAATCGGTATTATTTAAAGTATGCGTGGATCCTTTTAGTAGGGCTTGCCGCGCTCGTGCTCGTGGACTATTTTCAACTCGAGGTGCCGGAACTTTACCGCATGGTCGTCAACGGCATCAACACAGGCGTTGTCGAGACGGCGGAGGGCACCGTACCCTTTGATCTTGACTTCCTGCTCGATCATATCTGCCTGCCCCTCATCTTTATCATCCTCGTGATGGTGGTGGGGCGGTTCACCTGGCGCATCTGCTTCTTCGGCACGGGCATCCGCGTGGAGACGTCCATCCGCGATCGGATGTTCGACCACTGCAAGGATCTCTCCGCCCAATACTATCAGGTCAACAAAGTGGGGAATCTGATGTCCCTCTTTACGAACGACCTCGAGACCATTCAGGAGTGTTTCGGCTCGGGCATCATGATGATGTGCGATGCGGCATTCCTGGGCATCCTCACCGTCGTCAAGATGTGGCGCATGGACGTGGGGCTCACGCTGCTTGCACTCATCCCGATGGCGCTGCTGCTCGCAAGCGGCATCATCGTCGGAAAGTACATGACGAAGAAGTGGGAGACCCGTCAGGCCGCCTTTTCCGATCTTTCCGACTTCTCGCAGGAGAGTTTTTCCGGCATCGCCGTCATCAAGGCGTTCGTCAAGGAGACGAAGGAGCTGCTCGCCTTCCGCCGCCTCAACAAGCGAAACGAAGAGGTCAACGTCTCCTACACCAAGGCATCGACGCTCCTCAACATCACGGTGACGCTCTTCGTCGAGTCCGTCATCTGCATCATTTTAGGCTACGGCGGCTATCTCGTCTATCAGGGCCAGTTCGATGCGGGGCAGCTCGTCGAATACATCGGCTACTTCACGGCGATGGTCTGGCCCGTGATGGCGGTCTCCCAGCTCATCGAAATGACTTCGCGCGGCAAGGCTTCCTTGAACCGCGTCAGCGAGCTTCTCGATGCGAAGCAGGACGTCGTCGATAAGCCGGATGTGGAGGATGTCAAAGACATCGAGGGGCGCATCGAGTTCCGCCACCTCACCTTCCGCTATCCGGACGGCGAGTTCGATGTTTTGAAAGACGTCTCTTTCACCATCGAGCCGGGCGAAAACGTGGGGCTCGTGGGCAAGACGGGCTCGGGCAAGACGACCATCGTCGATCTCATCTTGCGCACCTACAATGTGCCGGACGGCACTATCTTCCTGGACGGGCACGACGTCAACACCATTCCCATCCGCGACGTGCGCGCCGCGGCGGCGTACGTCCCGCAGGATAATTTCCTCTTCAGCGACACCATCGAAAACAACATCGCCTTTGCATACGAGGGCGAACAGGCGGCGGAAGCGGAGGCGGCCGAAGAAGCGGCCCGCCTTGCCGCCGTGCACGACAACATCGCCGATTTCAAGGATAAATACATGACCATGCTCGGCGAACGCGGCGTCACCGTCTCGGGCGGGCAGAAGCAGCGCATCTCCATCGCGCGCGCCCTCATGAAGCACGCCAAGATCCTCATCCTGGACGATTCTGTCTCCGCCGTCGACACCAAGACGGAGCAGGAGATCCTCACAAACCTCAAAAAGAACCGGGCGGGCCTTACGACCATCCTCATCGCGCACCGCATCTCCACCGTGGAGGACATGGACAAGATCGTCTTTATCGACGACGGGCGCGTCGTGGACGTCGGTACGCACGACGAGCTCGTCCTTCGCTGCCCCGACTACAAGAAGATGGTCGATCTGCAGAAACTCGAGGACGAGGGGAGGCAGCACAATGCGTGAGTATTATCCTCTCATCGTCGTCGGCGGCGTCATCGGGCTCATCTCCATCGTCTTTTCGCTCGCCTATGCGCTCATCAAGAACAAGAAGGAGGCGATCGGCTTCGACCGCAACATGAAGGACGGGGAGATCGTCCGCCGCCTTCTTGCCTATGCGCGTCCCCATTGGCGGAGCTTTCTGTTTGCGGGGCTGTGCATGGCATTCTCCATCGCCTACGACATCGCTTCGCCTCTCCTCATCGGCTATATCGAGGAGATCGTCAGCACCGAATTTGAGCTTTCCAGGCTCTTTCTTCTGGTCGGCATCTATGCGGGGATCCTTGTCGTTTCACTGGCGAGTTCGTATGCGCAGGCCATCGTGCTGCAAAAGACGGGCCAGCGCATCCTCTCCTCCCTGCGCGAAGATCTGTTTTCGCACATCGAGGGGCTCTCACACGCCCAGCTCAACCTCATCCCCGTGGGGAAATTGGTGACGCGTGTCACCAACGATACCAACGCCATCTCGATGATGTTCACGAACATTCTCGTCAACCTCATCAAGAACGTGTTTGTCGTTCTCGGCGTGCTCGTCGCCATGTTCATCCTGCACCTCGAACTCACGCTCATGGTGCTGTGCTTTGCGCCCTTCATCGTGCTCTTCACGCTCATTTTCCGCAAGTTCTCGCGGCGGGCGTACCGCAAAGTCAAGGACGGCACGACGGACATCAACACCTTCCTCTCGGAAAATCTCTCGGGCATGAAGATCACGCAGATCTTCAACCGCCAGCAGCGCAAGATGCAGGAGTTCGATAAAAAGAACAAGACGCTCGCCTCTGCCAAACATCAGCAGATCTTCGTGTTTGGTATCTTCCGTCCGCTCGTCTATATGCTGTACATTGCCTCGGTGCTGTGCCTTCTTTATCTGGGCGGCAAGGGGTATCTGGACGGCGCCTCCTTCCTCGGCAATCCCGTGTCGAGCGCGACGGTCGTCACCTTCTATATGTATCTTTCCAAGTTCTTCAACCCCATCCAGAGCCTTGCAGAGCAGTTCAACTGGCTGCAGTCGGCGTTTGCTTCGGCGGAGAAGATCTTCACGGTGTTCGATATGCAGCCCGAAGTCGTCGACGAGGAGGGTGCGATCGAACTTGCCGAAGTGAAAGGGGAGATTGAATTTCAGGACGTCTGGTTTGCCTATGTACCGGGCGAGTGGGTCTTGAAGGGCGTTTCCTTCCACGTCAACGCGCGCGACACGGTGGCGTTCGTGGGTTCAACGGGCTCGGGCAAGACCACCATCCTCTCGCTCATCTGCCGCAATTATGACATCCAGAAGGGCCGCATCCTCATCGACGGCATCGACATCCGGCACATCAGGATCGCGTCGCTCCGCCGCCATTTCGGGCAGATGCTCCAGGATGTGTTCCTCTTCTCGGGCACCATCCGCAGCAACATCGTGCTCCGCGACGAGATCCCGGACGAGGAGATCATGCGTGTCTGCGACTATGTGAACGCTTCCTCGTTTATCAATAAGCTCGAAAAGGGGCTGGATGAGGAAGTGCGCGAGCGCGGCAACAACTTCTCGGCGGGCCAGCGGCAGCTTCTCTCGTTTGCGCGCACCATCGTGCACAGGCCCTCCGTCATGATCCTCGACGAGGCGACCGCCAACATCGATACGGAGACGGAAGTGCTCATCCAGGATTCGCTCGAGAAGATGATGAACATCGGCACCATGCTCATCGTGGCGCACCGCCTCTCCACCATCCGCAATGCGGATAAGATCATCGTCCTCTCGCACGGGGAGATCCTCGAAGAGGGGACGCACCGCGAGCTCCTCGAAAAGAAGGGGAGATATTACCGCCTGTACACGCTGCAGGCACACCGCGAGCAGCTTCAGAACGCTTAAAATACGCCTGCCCGCTTTCGGGAGTCCTATGAAACGAACCAAAAACGTGCCCCGTTTTACCAGGACGGGGATGCTCGTCTGTTTTCTGAAGGGGAGCTTGGGGCTGTTCGCCGTGAGCATCCTCTGCAATCTCTTTATGACCTTTCTCCTCGTGCTCATCCCGCAGCTCATCGGCTTTACGGTGGACTGCGTCATCGGCACGGAGGAAGTCTCCTCCGCCTACGAGGTGTTCGTCCGCCTCTTCGGCGGGCTGGAAGTACTCAAGGAAAAGATCTGGCTCGTTGCCCTCGTCGTCGTGGCTCTCTCGCTCGTCACGGCGTTCTTTCGTTACGGCAACAACTTCTTTACGCAGCACGCCAACCAGATCATGCTCAAGCGGATGCGCGATATGCTTTTTTCCCATCTGCAGCGGCTGCCTCTTGCCTGGCACCATATGCACAACACGGGTGATGTGATCCAGCGCTGCACGTCCGATGTGGATGCCATCTCCAACTTCGTCTCGGGACAGCTCGTGACGCTCCTTCGCATCGTCATCATGATCGCGCTCTCGCTGACGCTCATGTATCTGACGGACGTGCGGCTCGCGCTCATCACGACCGCCTTTCTTCCCGCCGTCGTGGGGTATTCGACGGTATTCTTCGCAAGGCTTCTGCCCCAATATCAGAAGTGCGACGAGGAGGAGGGCGTGCTCTCCACCATCGCGCAGGAAAATTTCACGGGCGTGCGCGTCGTGCGCGCGTTTGGCAGGGAGAGAGAGGAGCGCGACAAGTTTGAGACGCAGAATGTGCACTACACGGGGCAGTGGGTGCGCGTCATGCGGGAGAGCGCGCTGTTTTGGACGACGAGCGATCTCCTCACCGCCCTGCAGCTTCTCTTCATCCTCATCTTCGGCACGGTTTTCTGTGTGAACGGGTCGCTGAGTGCGGGCGATCTCATCGTCTTTATTTCCTACAACACCCTGCTCGTGGGGCCCATGAATATGCTGGGGCGCGTCATCTCCAACATGAGCCGTGCGGGCATCGCGCTCGGGCGCATCGCGGAGATCATGAACGCGAAGGAGGAGGTCTACGGAAAGCGAGAGCCCCTGCACGGGGACATCGTCTTTGACCATGTGACCTTTGCCTATGAGGACGGGAAGCCTGTGCTGTCCGACGTCTCCTTCACCGTGAAGGAGGGGACGACGTTGGGCATCCTCGGAGGCACGGGGAGCGGAAAATCGACGATCGCCTATCTTTTGGACGGGCTCTATCCCCTGACTTCGGGCACGATCACGATCGGCGGGAAGGATATTTCCAAACTTTCCCCCGCGACGGTGAGGGGCGCGGTCGGCTTTGTATTGCAGGAGGGGTTCCTCTTTTCGCGGACGATCGGGGAGAACATTGCGATCGCCGCTCCCGAAGCGGGGGAGGCGGACATCCGACGGGCGGCGCATCTTGCCTGTGTGGACGAACACATCGAGGCCTTCCCCGAAGGCTATGCAACGGAGGTGGGGGAGCGCGGCGTCACCCTCTCGGGCGGGCAGAAGCAGCGCGTCTCCATCGCCCGCACGCTCATGCGCAAGACGCCCGTTCTCATCTTCGACGATTCCCTCTCCGCCGTGGACAGCGAGACGGATGCAAGCATCCGCGCCCGCCTCGGGGAAAACTTAAAGGGCGTCACCAAGTTCATCATCTCGCACCGCGTGACGACGGTCATGGGGGCAGAGCAGCTCATCGTGCTCGAAGAGGGGCACATCGCAGAGCAGGGCACCCATGAAGAACTCATGAAACGAGGGGGCATCTACCGCGCTATCTACGAGATGCAGATGTCGCTTCCCGAAGATCTGAAGGAGGAACTGCATGGCTGAGAAGATCAAGTCGGCGCAGTCTGCGCAGAAACTCCGCTTCTTCGGGCTCGGGAAAATGAAGCCCTTTTTGAAGCCGCACGCGGCGAAATTTGCCGTCATGGTCGTCTTTACGCTCATCGTCGGCGGCCTTCAGGTCGTCCTGCCCCTCTTCCAGCAGTATGCCATCGACCACTTCATCGCGGAACGGACGACGGAGGGCCTCGGGCTCTTCATCGCGGCCTATGTGGGCGTGCTCGTTTTAAGCGGCGTCCTCGATTTCATCGCGTGCTATAACTGCAGCAAGCTGGAACTTCATCTCCTGCGCGACATCCGGCGCGCCTGTTTCGATCATCTGCAGACGCTCTCTGTCTCCTATTACAGCCAAAACAGCGTGGGGCGGCTGCACGCCCGCGTGATGAGCGATCCCTCCAACATCGCCTCCAATATCGCGTGGGATACCTATTCGGGCGTGTGGAACGTTGTCTATGTCGTGGGGGCCGTCATTGTCATGCTCGCCCTTCAGCCCGTTTTGGCGCTCTGCGTCATCGTCGTCATCCCGCTCGTGGCACTCGTCTCCGTCTACTTTCAGAAAAAGCTCACAAAGCTCAACCGTGAGGCGCGCGAGCTCAACTCCGCGATCACGGGTTCCTTCAACGAAGGGGTGACGGGCGTGGAGACGAGCAAGACGCTCTTCATCGAGGACGATCTCGATGCCCGCTTCTTTGCTTCGACGAAGAAGATGCAGAAGCGCTCTTCGAGGATCGGGCATTTTCGCGCGCTCTTTGTGACGATCATCGCCTTTGCCTCCTCGGCGGCGCTCGCGCTCGTTCTTTGGTACGGCGGCGCGCTGACGGCGGACGGGCTCCTCCTTGTCGGCACGCTCTCCGTGTTCATGACGTACGCGCAGGGCATCATGGAGCCCGTACAGTGGTCGGTGGACTGCTTTTCCGACCTCATCACGGTGAAGGTCAACATCGAGCGTGTGACGGCGCTGCTCGCCGCGGAGGGCGACGTCAAAGATATCCCCGAAGTCATCCGGACATACGGCGACAGCTTTTCCCCCAAGCGCGAAAATTGGGAGCCCCTCGTCGGGCATATCTGCTTTGACGACGTCACCTTCCGCTATCCGGACGGGGGAGAGAACGTCCTCGAACACTTCTCGCTCGATGTACCGAAGGGGACCAACGTCGCCATCGTGGGGGAGACGGGCGCGGGGAAGAGTACGCTCGTCAACCTCGTGTGCCGCTTTTATGAGCCGACGGAGGGTCGCATCCTCATCGACGGGCGGGATGCACGGGAGCGCTCCGTGCATTGGCTGCACAGCAATATCGGTTACGTTCTGCAGACGCCGCATCTCTTTTCGGGGACCGTGCGTGAAAATCTTTTATACGGCAAGGAGGATGCGACGGACGAGGAACTTTACTCCGCGCTTCGGGCCGTCAAGGGGGACGGGGTCATATTGCGCCTCGAGCACGGCCTCGATACGCGCATCGGCGAGGGCGGAAATTCGCTCTCGACGGGGGAAAAGCAGCTCCTCTCCTTTGCGCGCGCCATCCTGGCCGACCCCGCCATCTTCATTCTGGACGAGGCGACGAGCTCCATCGATACGCTCACCGAAAAGCTCATCCAGGATGCCATCCGGAAGCTGATGGAAGGGAGGACGAGCTTTGTCATTGCCCACCGCCTTTCCACCATCACGCAGGCGGACATCATCCTCGTCGTGGACGGGGGAAAGATCGTCGAGCGCGGCACGCACGAGGAACTTCTCCGCCGCAGGGGAGCGTATTTCGCCCTCTACATGAAGCAATTCCGGGAGGAGAACATCCAAAAGAGCGAACGGCTCAACTGAACGGAAAAAAGTCTTTCAAGCATTGCTTGATTGACTTTTTTTGCGCTTTGTGATACAATGCAAATCAGGTTCGGCGCGGGGAAGGCCCGTGCCGCAAAGGAGGACTATGTTACATTTCCGAAACGATCTGTATGCGGACGTGCGCGTCGAGGACCGCTTCACGACGAGCATCCGTTACCGCGACGGCGCGCTCGAAGAGTGCAAGGAGACGACCAAGAAAAAGGCGTTTTTGCGCGTCTTTGACGGCAACATCTGGTACTATGCTTCCACTTACAAAGTGGACGATCTGCAGGGCGAACTCGATCGCCTCTATGAGAGTGCGACGCCGAACAAGGACATCGAGGCGCACCCCGTCGTCAAACGCTTCCAGGCGAACACGGACGAAAAGATGCTCTTTGCGGGAAAGAGCGTGAAAAAAGTGCCGCTTGCCGAAAAGCAGAAGCTGCTTGAAGCGCGCTTCCCCGCCTTTGCGGCCTCGGACTATGTGCGCATGAGCATCGCGCTCTATCTCGACCGTTACAGCGCCTTTGAATTTTACTCTTCCAAGGGCGCTTCCCTCCAATGGGATTATCAGACCTGCGGCTGCGTCTTTTCCTTCGCGCTCGCGAATGAGACGGATAACTTCTCCGAAATGTTTCAGCGCTCGGCGTTCAGCTTCGAGGAACTCTCCGTTTCCGAAGAAGAGCTCAGAAACGCCGTCCTGGAGGCGGAGAACTTCCTCCTGCACGCAAAGCCGGTGGAGGCGGGCGTCTATCCCGTCATCCTTGCGCCCGTCGTTGCGGGCGTGTTCGCGCACGAGTCCTTCGGCCACAAGTCGGAGGCAGACTTCATGCTCGGCGACGAGACGATGAAGAAGGAGTGGGCGCTCGGCACCCAAGTGGGTGCGGACATCCTCTCCATCTACGACAGCGGCATCGACTTCGGAACGGGCTACACGCCCTACGACGACGAAGGCACCAGGGCGACCAAGACCTATCTCATCAAAAACGGCGTACTTTCGGGGCGGCTGCACTCCGTTTCGACGGCGGCGGATCTTGACGAGGCGCCCACGGGCAATGCCCGCGCCATCAGCTGCGACTATGAGCCCATCGTCCGCATGACCAACACCGTCATCGATGCGGGCGACAAGACGAAAGAGGAGCTGTTCGCGGGCATCAAACACGGCTATTATATCAAGACGCTCAAGCACGGCTCGGGCATGAGCACCTTCACGATCGCGCCCTCGCTTGCATACGAGATCGTGGACGGGAAGATCGGCGACCCCGTCAAGATCGCCGTCATCACGGGCAATGTGTTTGAGACCTTGAACCTCATCGACGGGCTTTCGGACAAGGCGGAGATGTTCTCCTTCGTCACGGGCGGCTGCGGCAAGATGGAGCAGTTCCCGCTCCCCGTCGGCTTCGGGGGTCCGTATGTGAGCATTGCAAAGATGAATGTACAGTAAG
>QAKM01000085.1 GCA_003343805.1 Bacillota bacterium
GCGCCGATGGCGACGCACTCGTCGGGGTTGATGCCCTTGAAGGGCTCCTTGCCCGAGATCTGCTTGACCTTTTCGACGACGGCGGGCACACGGGTGGAACCGCCGACCAGGATGACCTTATCAAGATCGTTGTAGGAAAGACCCGCATCCTTCATCGCAAGACGCATGGGTTCTGCGGTCTTGTCAACAAGGTCGGAAATGAGCGCTTCAAACTTCTGGCGCGTGATGTCCATCTCGAGGTGCGCGGGGCCCGCATCCGTCATGGAGATGAAGGGCAGCGAGACGGAGGTCGAAGTCATGCCGGAAAGCTCGATCTTCGCCTTCTCGGCAGCCTCCTTCAGGCGCTGCATCGCCATCTTGTCCTTGGAAAGATCGACGCCGTGGCTCTTCTTGAACTCGTCGACCATGTAGTCCATCAATCTCTTATCGAAGTCGTCGCCGCCCAGACGGTTGTTGCCGTTGGTCGCCAGCACTTCAAAGACGCCGTCGGAAATTTCGAGGATGGAGACATCGAAGGTACCGCCGCCGAGGTCGTAGATCATGACCTTGCTGTTTTCCTTCTCCTTATCGAGGCCGTAGGCAAGCGCTGCCGCCGTGGGCTCGTTGATGATACGAAGCACATTGAGGCCCGCGATCTTGCCCGCGTCCTTGGTCGCCTGACGCTGGGAGTCGGTGAAGTATGCGGGGCAGGTGATGACGGCGTCCGTCACTTTGGTGCCGAGATATGCCTCCGCATCCGCCTTGAGCTTGCTCAGGATCATCGCGGAAATTTCCTGCGGGGAATATGCCTTGTCGTCGATCTTCACCTTGTAGTCGGAACCCATCTCACGCTTGATGGAGATGACCGTCCGGTCGGGGTTGGCGACTGCCTGACGCTTTGCCACCTGCCCGACGATACGGGTGCCGTCCTTCTGGAAGGCGACGACGGAGGGCGTCGTGCGGGAGCCCTCTGCATTGGCGATCACGACAGGCTCACCACCCTCCATGACCGCGACACACGAATTGGTCGTACCAAGATCGATACCGATAACTTTCGACATAACTGTTTTCTCCTTTCTCTCTCTGATTTTTAGGGATCGCCCGCTTTGACTTAAAGCCGCGCGCGGCGTTGTTTATTTTGTGACGAGCACCTGCGCATAGCGCAGCACTTTTCCGTTCTGTTCGTAACCCTTGACGAACACCTGCTTGACGATGCCGCTCTCCTCCCCTTCTTCGGGATCGGATGCCATGATCGCCTCGCACTTCTCGGGGTCGAACGCCTGCCCGACGGGATCGATGGGGGTGATCTTCTCCTCCTCCAGGATCTTCAGGAAGGCCTGCATCACCATCGCGATGCCCTTGTGCGTCTTTTCGTCCTGACAGGACGCAAGTGCGCGCTCGAGGTTGTCCGCCACGGGGAAGAGCTTCCCCACGACGTCCGCCCTGCCCTCGGCATAAGCCGATGCGCGGGTGGAGGCGGTGCGCTTCCGGTAGTTGTCATATTCGGCCGTCACCGAATACCACTTGCGCTTGTATTCTTCGGCGGCCGCCTTTGCTTCCTCCGAGGCCTTGAGCGCGGCAGCAAGCTCCGCGTTTTCGACTTCTTCGACGGCTTCCGCCTCTTTCATCTCCTCCGCGGCGTCTGCCTGTGCTTCGGAGACGGGGACTTCTTCTTTGATCTCTTCTTTGCTCATACCGCCCTTTGCCTTTTCGATTTCATTCACTTCTAATATAAGGTGATTTTCGCCCGCTTAAACGCTTTTTTGCCACTTTTTTCTCGCTTTGCGGGATTTTTTTACACAAAAAAAGGCGGACCGCCGGGGATCCGCCCTGTCCGATGCTCTTCCGCGCCGCCGATGTGCCGCGCGTTCCCGCATCCGCTCTTTTTACGCGCCGTATTGGGCACGATATGCCTTCATGGCGTCGAGATACTCTCTTCCTTCGATGACGCCCTCCTCGATGGCCGCGATGATGTCCTCCATCGTGACGATGGAATACACCCTGATGCCGAACTCGTCAAAGGCTTCTTCAACGGCAGACTTTTCGCCCGTGCCCTTCTCCTGACGGTCGACGGAGATGATCATCGCCTCGACGTCCACCTTCGCCTCCGCTTCGATCTTGGGCAGGATCTCGCGGAGCGCCTTGCCCGAGGTCATCACGTCCTCGATGATGCACACCTTGTCGCCGTCTTCGAGCTTCTGGCCGACGAAGAGGCCGCCCTCGCCGTGGTCCTTGACTTCCTTCCGGTCGAAGCAGAAGCCGACGTCCACGCCGTGATTTTTGGCAAGGGCGATGGCCGTCGCAACGGCGAGCGGGATGCCCTTGTAGGCGGGGCCGACAAGCGTCTTGACCGAGACGCCGTGCTCCAGGAAGCACTCTGCATAGTACTCGCCGAGCTGGGCGATCTGCGTACCCGTGCGGTACTTGCCCGCGTTGATGAAGTAGGGCGCCTTCCGGCCGCTCTTTAAGGTGAAGTCGCCAAAGAGCAGCACTTCGTTTTCCACCATGAATTTGATGAACCGCTGTTTGTAGTTGAGCATATCGTTTTCTCCTTTTGTTGTTTACTGTAATGCGCCGGTGAGCTCGGAAACGTGCGAAACGCCGTGGCGGTCGCACCAGTCGTTGAGCCCCGTGATGATCTTGGGGCAGGCGAAGGTATCGGTGAAGTTGTGCGTGCCCACCTGCACGGCGGAAGCCCCCGCCATGAGGAACTCCACCGCGTCCTCGGCGGTGCAGATGCCGCCCATGCCGATGACGGGGATGTGCACGGCATGGCTCGCCTCGTACACCATGCGCACGGCGATGGGCTTGATGCCCGCGCCCGAGACGCCGCCCGTCGTGTTGGCAAGCAGCGGCTTTCTTTTTTCGATGTCGATGACCATGCCCGTGAAGGTATTGACGAGGGAGATGCAGTCCGCCCCGCCCTTTTCCGCCGCCTTCGCATTGACGGCAATGCTCTCCACATTGGGCGAGAGCTTGACGATGAGAGGGGTATTGGGAAGGCTCTTTTTGGCGGCGCGCGTCACTTCCCCGATGGTCTCAGGGCGGATGCCGAACGCCATGCCCCCGCACTTTACATTGGGGCAGGAGATGTTGAGCTCGACGAAATCGACGAGCCCGTCAAGGCGCGCACAGATCTGAGCATAGTCCTCGATGGTGCTGCCCGCGACGTTCGCAAGAACGCGCGTTTTGCTCTTCAGCCACGCGAGATCGTGCTCGAGAAAGGCGTCGATGCCCGGATTCTGCAATCCCACGGCGTTGAGGATGACGCTGCGCCCCTCCGCGATGCGCGGCACGGGGTTGCCGAGGCGGGGCTTTAAGGTGAGGCCCTTGGTCGCCACGCCGCCCAGGCAGGAAATATCGTAGAGTTCATTGAACTCCCGCCCGAACCCGAAGGTCCCGGAAGCGGGGATGACGGGGTTTTTGAGCGTGACCCCGCACACATTTACCGAAAGATCAGCCATTGTTGATTCCTTATTTCAAAGCCTTTCCGGCTCCTTTGACGTTGAAAGCTGCGTTTACAGCTTGCATAAATTGCTTTTGCCGAGCCGCCGGAAAACCGGCGGAAGACCGGGCCGCACCGCTTGGGCGTTTTGGCGCAGGACGGGTGCGTTCCCGCGCTTCATCGGACGGCATCCTCTTTAGAAAACTTCTGAATGACGCCGATAAAGTAGGCATAGACCCCATCCACATCGGCAACGCAGTGAGCCGTCAGACGGCGTCCGTCCTTGAGTTCCACGACGATCTTCCCCCAGGTGGGAGCATAGATGCTGCGATGAGGCGGACGGTACCGCCGCACGCGCCAAAGCTCTTCGGCCGCGAACTCCCCCTTGGGGAAGAAGAAGGTATCTCCCTCCCGCAGGATGACATCCTCGGGCGTTCCTGCCCGCCGCACGAGATAATAAACGGCCACCCCTGCCGTGACCAGAACGGCGACGGCGAGGAGGACGACGCCTGCGATCCTGCCCGCAGAGGGCGGAAGCCCGAGCCATACCGCCACCGCCGCGGCGGCGAGGACCGCTGCAACGATAAACCACGGGATGCTGAACGGGATGGGCCCGTCCGAACGTTCGGCAACAACTTCTCTTGTGATCATAATTTTCCTCCGAATATGTTACGGTTCCTCCTCCGTCGCGCCCTCTTCCATGAGGGCGATGAGGCGACCGCGTACCTCCTTCACGTCGGCGACGCAGCGGCAGCGCACCTTCCTCCCGTCCGAAAAGACGAGCCTGAGCGTGCCGTAGGGATCCGCAAGGAAGGGATAGGAGATGTGGCAGCGCACTTTCTTCAGCTCCCGCAGGGGATAACTCTCCCCCAGCACGTCGAGCTGCTCCTCCCGCCGCACGATGATGACGGAAGGCGTCCTGCGCGCCAGGGCATAGGCGACCGCTCCCCAGAGGATGAACGCGCTCCCGAGCGCGAACAGCAGATACTCTGCACCCCCGCGGAGGAGCGACGAGGAGAGCACGCCCGAGGCAGCAAGGAACACCCCCGCCGCAAACAGGACGCCCCCGAAGAGGAGCTTGCCTGCGGCCAGCCATACGGCGCTCCGCTCCCGCTCGGCGATGACCTCCATCACGCGCTCTCCTTTGCGGCATATTCGCGCATGAGCGCGATGAGGCGGTCGTGCGCTTCCTCGACGTCGGCGACGAAGTAAGCGACACAGCTCCTGCCGTCCTTCCGGACGACGGTGAGCCTGCCCCAGCCGAGGAACCAGCCCATGCCGCCCCAGCCGTGATGATAATGGGCAAGGCGGTAGCGCACGTTCGCGAGCTCTTTTAAGGGGAAGGTCTGCCCCAGAAAGGTGAGCATATCCCCCTCGCGCACGGCGATCTCCTGCGGCATCCTCATCCCCTTGATGAAGTAGAAGAGGGAAATGCCCGTAAAGAAGAACCCCGCGAGCACGAACACGATGAGAAGAAAGCCCATGGGCGCGCCCGTCGTGAAGCCCAGCCAGGCAGCCACGCCCGCAAACACGAGCCCGAAGAGGGCGGTAAAGAGATAGATCCAGCGGGGCGCGCCCGCGCGCCGGGCGATGACTTCGCGCTCCGTCATAACGTGACCTCGTTGATATCAAAGACGGGACCGTCCTTGCAGACGCGGGCGTGCGCGCCGTCCGTCTTTTCGCACACGCACACGAGACAGGCGCCGATGCCGCAGCCCATGCGCTCCTCCAGGGAGACAAAGACGGGGATGTTCCTGTCCGCCGTCGCCTTCTTCAGCGCGTGCAGCATGGGAACGGGCCCGCAGGAGAGCACGACATCGGGTTTTACATCGTCGATCTCCGCCATGAACGCCTGCACGGAGGTGCCGCGGAAGCCCATACTGCCGTCGTCCGTCGCGACGACGAGGCGGTCGCTCCGCTGGAGTTCGTAGGGAAGGCAGTACGCCGCGCGGTTTTTAAAGCCCATGTAAGAATAAACTTCCTTCCTGCCCGCATAGGCACGGATGGCGGAGATGAGCGGGAAGATGCCCACGCCGCCGCCCACGAGGGCGACGCGCTTTTCCTCGTCCTTCACATAAAAGCCGTTGCCCAAGGGAAGGAGGACGGAGAGGGTTTCGCCCTGCTTATAGTTTTCGGCAAGGGTATGCGTCCCCGCACCCTTGACCTGATAGCACACGGTGATGCGCTCGCCCTCCGCCTTGCACACGGCAATGGGACGGCGCAGGGGGAAATTCTGCACGCCCACCATGCAGAACTGCCCGGGGCGCACGCTGATCTCCTCCTCCGTCGCAAACGTCAGAGAAAAGATGTTCTCGGCGATGCGCACGTTCTCTAAAATGGTAGCCGTTACTTCGCGCATATTGCCCCCAACACGTTCTGAAGGTCCGCCCGCATCTCGAGGCAGGCAGCGCGCGCCGCTTCGTCGTAAGTACCGCCGCGCTTCTGATAGGCGCACAGCACCCCGCGCGAGTTGTTGACGACGCCGCCGAGGCCGTTTGCGTCAAAGCAGTTTTTGAGCATCTCGGCATTCGCGCCCTGCGCGCCGTAGCCGGGCACAAGGAAGAAGGTATGAGGAAGCCTTGCGCGCAGCACCTTGGCCTCTTCGGGATAAGTCGCGCCCACGACGGCGCCCACGCAGGAGTAGCCGTACTTGCCGACGGTGCCCTCGCCCCAGCGCTCCACCATGTCGCCCATGCACTCATAGACGGTGCGGCCGTCCTCGAGCTTCAGATTCTGCAATTCACCCGAGGAGGGGTTGCTCGTCTTGACGAGCACGAAGATGCCCTTATCGTGGTTCTTGCACTGCTCCACGAAGGGCGTGATGCCGTCCGAGCCCAGGTACCCGTTGACGGTCAGGAAATCGGAAGGGAAGGCGGAGAAGGTGTTCTCCCCCACGTTCGTCTCGCCGAGGAAGGCGGCGGCGTACTGCGAGGCGGTCGCGCCGATGTCGTTGCGCTTGGCGTCCGTGATGACGACGAGGCCCTGCTCCTTCGCATAGCGCAGCGTCTCGTAAAAGGCGCGAAGGCCCGCGGTGCCGTACTGCTCGTAATAGGCGATCTGCACCTTGACGGAGGGCACGATGTCGGAAACGGCGTCGATGATGCCGCGGTTGAACATGAGGATGGCCTGCGCCGCGTCCTCCAACGAGGTTGCGCCCGCGCGCATCGTTTCGGGCAGATAAGAGAACGAGGTATCCAGCCCCACGCAGGTGGGATTTTGCTTTTCGATGATTTTTTCAATGAGCGTATCGACGATCATTTGCGTTCCTCCGAATATTTGATATTTCCGTCCACAACGGTATATTTCACGCGGCCGTACACTTCCCTGCCCGTGAAGGGGGTGTTCTTGCCCTTGGAGACGAAGTCCTTCGGGTCGATGGTCCACTTCTCCTCAAGGTCGACAGCGGTGAAGTCGGCGGGTGCTCCCACTTCCAGCGCGCCGCCCTCCAGGTTCAGGATACGGGCGGGGTTGGAGCTCATCTTCTTTGCAAGCTCTTCGAGCGAGAGCGCGCCGCCTTTGACGAGCGCGGTATAGGAGAGCGCAAAGCTCGTCTCGAGCCCGCTGATGCCGAACGCCGCCTGATCGTACTCCACGTTCTTGTCGTCCGCATGATGGGGCGCGTGGTCGGTGACGATGCAGTCGAGCGTGCCGTCTTTGAGGCCCTCGATGACGGCGAGGCGGTCTTTCTCCTCGCGGATGGGCGGGTTGACCTTGGTGTTCGTATCAAACGAGGCGATGACTTCGTCGGTCAACGTAAAGTAGTGCGGGCAGGTCTCCGCCGTCACCTTCACGCCGCGCGCCTTGGCCTCGCGGATGAGCTGCACGCCGCTGTAGGTCGAGACGTGGCAGATGTGCACGGGGATATCGAGGCTCTCCGAAAGGCAGATCTCGCGGGCGATGATGATGTCCTCCGCCGCGCGGATGCTGCCCTTGAGCCCCGTGAGCGTCGAATAGTACCCCTCGTTGACGACGCCGCCGTCGACGAGCGACTTGTCCTCGCAGTGGCAGAGGCAGATGAGCCCGAAGTCGGAGGCGTACTTCATGGCGTTTGCCATGAGCCCGGTGCTCACGACGGACTTGCCGTCCTCGCTGAGCGCCACCGCGCCCGCCGCCTTCATGCCGCCGATCGAGGCGAGTTCTTTGCCCTCCTGCCCTTTGGTAATGGCTCCGATGGGCCGCACTTTGCATAGGCCGACGTCCTTCGCGCGCGATAAGATATAGGTGACGACCACCTTGCTGTCCGTCACGGGGTTGGTGTTTGGCATACAGCAGATCTGCGTAAACCCGCCCTTGACGGCGGCTTTGGAACCGCTTTCGATGTCCTCTTTGCGTTCAAAGCCGGGCTCGCGCAGATGGACGTGCATATCGATGAGCCCCGGGAAGACGGTGAGCCCGCTCCAATCGACACCCTCGCCTTCGAGGTGTTCGGCGATCTCCGTGATGCGCCCTTCTTCGACGCGGATGTCGGCGCGGCGCACGCCGTCGGGCAAAATACAAATTGCGTTTCTGAAGATCATATCTCCTCCTTGGTGAGCAAAAAGAGCATGGCCATTCTCACCGCGATGCCCGAGAGCACCTGTTCTTCGATGCGGCTCGTCTCGCCGTCGATAAGCCCGCTCGTCAGCTCCACGCCGCGGTTGACGGGCCCGGGGTGCATGACGAGGGCATTCGGCTTTGCGTACTTCATGAGCGCCTCGCTGACGCCGTAGAACTTGCTGTATTCGCCGAGCGAAGGGAAGTTGCCCGCGTGCTGGCGCTCAAGCTGGATCCTCAGCCCCATCACGACGTCGGCGCCCTCCACCGCCTCCTCGCGGGAGCGGCAGATCTTCGCCCCCATCCTTTCGATGCCCGTGGGGATGAGCGTTTTCGGCGCATACATGGTGACTTCCGCCCCCAGCTTCTTTAAGCCGAAGAGGTTGCTCTTCGCAACGCGCGAGTGGGAGATGTCGCCCAAAATGGCGACCTTGAGCCCCTCGATGGAGCCGAAATTTTCGCGCATCGTCAGCATATCCAGAAGCGCCTGCGAAGGATGCTCGTTCATGCCGTCGCCCGCGTTGACGACGTGTGCCTTCACCGTCCTCCCCAGAAGGGCGGGCGCTCCGCCCATCGGATGGCGGATGACGATGATATCGTTCTTCATCGCATCCAGCGTCTTGCCCGTATCGACGAGCGTCTCCCCCTTCTTGACGGAAGAGGAATCCGCCGAGATGTTGACGACGTGCGCGCCCATGTATTTGGCAGCGAGCTCGAAGCTGCAGCGCGTGCGCGTCGAGTTCTCGTAAAAGAGCGTCGTCACCGACTTGCCCTGCAAGTGCGGCAGTTTCTTGATGTTCTGCTTTAAGAGCTTCTTCATGCTCATGCCCACATCGAGGATCTCGTCGATCTCCTCTGCGGGCATTTCGCGAAGCCCTAAGATGTCCTTACTCTTCAGCATGGTCCCTCCCGACAATGGCGAGCTCGTCGCACTCCGCACCGAGCTCTCTAAAGTGTACGCTCACATATTCCGAGCGCGACGTGGGCACGTTCTTGCCCACGAAGTCGGCACGCACGGGAAGTTCCCTTCCTCCGCGGTCGACGAGCACGAGAAGTTCGATGCGCTCCGGCCGCCCGAGGCGGAAGAGCGCTTCGATGCCCGCCACGGCGCTTCTGCCCGTGTGCAGGACGTCGTCGCACAGCACGACGCGCTTGCCCGTGATGTCAAAGCCCAGCTCGTTCACGCCCGCATCGGGCACGAAGAAGGCGGAGACGAGGTCGTCCCTCGTCATGCCGATGTCGAGGCCCGCGCAGGGAAGCGTTATCCCCGCAGCCGCCGCGATCTCCTCCTTCAGCCGTTCCGCGACGACCTCGCCGCCCCGCTTGACGCCGACGAGCACGACGCCGTCGAAGCCCTCGTTCCTTTCCTCGATCTCGTGCGAGAGGCGGATGAGCGTGCGCTTCAATCCTTTTTCATCCAAAATGACCGGCATGGTCCCTCCCTGCGGTATCCGCAAAATTCGTTCAGACGACTGAACTTTCCCGCCCGCCCTGTGCAGGCACAAAAAAACAGCCCTGCGGCGTGATCCGCAAGACTGTGCTCTCCCTGAAAAAACGGGCGCGCTGCCCTTCGCTTTCATGCGTATGGCGTCTTGTCGGCATCACGGTACCGCTCTTAAAAACGACACCTATATGATACCACGCCGCCCGCAAAAAGTCAACCCCTTTCAAACAATTTGCGTGAGGGCAAACCGCGCCTTGTCGCACGAGGTCAGAAAGTATTCGATGCCGTTCTTCTCGCACTTCAAAGGGAAGTATGCGCTCCCGTGCAGATGCCCGAATACGACTTTATCCACCCCGTTCTCCTCAAAGAGTTCGGTAAACAGGGTATCCTCCCTGCGGATGCCGAAGGGCGGATAGTGGATGAGGGCTATGAGGGTATCCCCCTCCTTCCTCACCTTCTTCACTTCCGCAAAGGCGAGGCGGAAGCGCTCCCCCTCGCGGCGGTAGAGTGCCTCGTCGTGCTCGGTATAGTCGGCGCTGCCCGGGCAGTTCCACCCGCGCGAGCCGGCGATGACGACATTGCCGATGCGCACGCAGTCATTCTGCAGAAAGACAAAGCTGTCGTCGGGCGCGGCGGCGCGCACCCGTGTGATGCCGTTCCACCAATAGTCGTGGTTGCCGCGGATGAACACCTTGCGGCCCTTGAGGGGGGCAAGGGATGCGACGTCGAACATCCCCTCGTCGAGATACATCCCCCACGAGGTATCGCCGCCGATGAGGACGACGTCCTCCTCCGTGACCTTCTGCTCCCAGTCCGCCTTGATTTTCTCGAAATGCCCCTCCCAGTCGGCGCCAAACACGTTCATCGGCTTATTGCACTTGCCGGAAAGATGCAGATCGCTGATCGCAAACACCTTCATGCTGCAGATTATAGCATAATTTTACGCAAATATCAAGCGTTTCCCCCAAAGGGGGAAGCCCCTTCCTCCCGCCGTCCACGCGAGATGCGGCGGCAGAACGAAGGGCGCCGTCCGCACCGCATTTTTCCATTCGCCTGAAATATATCGGGCGCGGCACACAAATGCACCAAAAATGACGTAAAGAAATTTTAAATTTGCTCTTGACACACAAGCCTTTTTATAGTACAATAAAGATACATAATCAGTACAGGATCCGGAGGAGGGAATCATGAAAACAAACCTGCCGTTTTGGATGAGCTTGCGGCTCAGCCTGCATGGAAGATGGGTGACGAAGTGCTTCACCGTGCTGCTTTCGGCGGCGGCATTGATGCTGTTTGCCATTGCTTCCACTGCCTTTACATTCGACGTATTTGATTTTCAGGTCAGAGGATATCAATACTATATGTCGGATAAGGACTATTATCTGTTCTCAAATACTACCAGTGGTACCGGTTATGCCCCCGGGGATCCCGAGCTGCTGTTGACGGAAGAGGAAGTCGTTTCTATTGAAAGCGGAGTGGACTTGAATTTTGTCACTTCCTGCAGGAATCAGATCGATGTGGGGTATTTCTTCGACAAGAGCTATTTTCGCGGCGAAAAGTACAAATATGACGAAAACGAGGAGATCGAGGACTATACCGATGAGTATAAGGCATATCTGAAAGAGGTCGAAGGAAGGTCTCTTGCATATTCGGTGAGTGATGTAACGGTCGGCTCCGAGGCTACTTATGACGACTTGAACTATCGGCTGCTGGCGGGGCGGTATCCCGAGGCAGTGAACGAGATCGCCGTCTCGGAAGAAATTTACGAAATGTTTGCCTGGGGCGGATATGTCGATGCGATTGCGGAGGGCTGCTATACCCTGCAAGAGTTTACCTTCGTCTTTGAAAAATACGAGGCGTATGCGTGGGATGATACCGTGATTCCGCCCGAGGAGGCGAGGGAGGCGATCAAATCCTACGACGATCTTTTGGGCAAGACGCTTGCGAATTACGAATTACAGGAGGAAAACTCCAACGAACGACACGAAACGATGCCGGACGAGGTCGTCATCGTGGGGATCGTGGAGATGGAAAATCGCCCCGCCTGGCCGCGCAGATATTCACCGCCATATTTTAGCGGGATCCTGCGGTCTGAGGCATGGCGGCAGGAGCAGATCGCGGCGGATAAGCTGTATGCCGAGGCGCTGGTCGCACGCAACTTTAACAACAGCGAGCAGGTCGTGCGGGACGCCGTCTCTCTCACGCTCGAACTTTCGGAATTGGCAAGGCCCCGCTTTGAGGGGCTTACGCCGTATGTCGACCTCAACGTCGGGGCTTATACTGTCAGCTCTCTTGCCGATCACATCGTAGATTCCAATTTATATATCTTGATCTTGATCGTCTGCGACGTCGGCGTTGTGTTCTTGGTCTTCGCCGTGCTCCTGAATGCGCATCTCATAACGGCGATCATGGAGATGAAGCGTAAACAGATCGGCGTGCTCCGCGCGCTCGGCGGGAGCGAACGAAGGGTGCGGGTGATCTATCTGACGGGTACGGCGGTGCTTGGGGTGTGCATCTTCCTGCTTTCGCTGGTATTCACCGTAGCCGTGTTTTATGGCTTCTGGCAGGAAATGTGGGAGTTTTCGTCATTCGGCGTCAGCCCTTTCGTGTTCAACGGCTGGAATGTACTCATTTTGGCTGTTCTATCGTTTGCGGTGCCGTTGTTGAGCGCACTTGTGCCGTTAAAGAGATTTTTCAAGAAATCTATCGTCGACAATATATCGGGAGAGAACCCGAAAAAGTAAAGGGGACATCGCAGCGATCGGAAGTCGATCGGAAGGGAAGCCCGTTATATGATGCGGGGAAGCGATCGGATAATTAACTATCATTTGACCGGTCTTGATAAAAGGATCGATCATGAACTATACGGATGTTTCCGGACGGGCGTATGACCCGGACGCTTTCGCTCGGAAAAGAAAAAAAGCAACACGGCCTGCTTGCTCCTTCGAGTCTTTCGGGGCAGCTTGAACGGCACCTGTGAGGTCTCACGGGTGTCGATTTTTATGGGGACGGGAGCGCAGCAAAAGAGCCGAGAGAGTCCCTCGGCTCTTTTGCTGTATTCACGTCGTCTGACGCAGAATTTGCTTGGATTGCAGGTAGATGACCTGCGATTTTTCGCGCGGGCGGCCGATGCGGGCGAGCAGCACATCGAGAAGCTTTCGCCCCAGCCCCGTCTTGTCCACATTGAAGGTGGTGAGCGCGGGGTCGCAGTTCTTTGCCTCGGGCAGGTTGTCGAACCCCGCCACCATGACGTCGCGCGGAACACGCTTTCTCAGCAGTTTCAGGGCGCGGATGACGCTGACGGCGATGGTATCGTTGGCGCAGATATAGCACTCGGGGATTTGGGTGCGGGCGAGGGCGCGCGCCAGCGCCTCGGGGTCGCCGTAGGGGAAGGAGTCCTTCTCGATGAAGGAGCAGTCGGCGTCGTACTCCATACCCGCAAGGAAGAGTGCCTCGCGCATGGCGAGGAAGCGCTCGTAAAAGGAGGTGCAGTGGGTGTAGTCACCCACGAACCCGAGGGAGCGGATGCCCCGCTCGCGGATGAGCGTCAGGCAGAAGTTCTTGACGGAAGTGAAGCTCTCGGGCAGGACGACGTCGTAATTGCCCGAGACGGAGAGGTAGATGGGGAAGTCGAAAAACACGGTGGGGAAGCCCAGCGAGATGAGGCGGGGCACATAGTCCGCGCCGAACAGCTCGATGCAGATGATGCCGTCCACCGCGTTTTCATGCAGATAGTCGACGAGGCGGTCGAAGAAGAACGCCTTGGAGACGGTGAACTGCAAAAGTTCGACGTTGTCCATCTCGTCCAGCCTCAGTTCGATGGCGCGCACGAGCTGGATGAAGAAGGTCATCGTCATGAGATGCTTGGACGTGATGAGCACGATGCGCAGGTGCTTTTTGTCCAGATCCGTCGAGGCGACGGTGCCGTAGCTCTTGTAGCCCATCTCGATGGCGGCAGACAGCACCCGCTCGCGCGTGCGCGGCGGGACATACTGATTGTTGAGCGCTTTTGAGACGGTGTTGCGCGAAAGCGAGAGTGCGTCCGCGATGTCCTGCACCGTGATGCGGTCCTTTTTTCCCATAATGGTTTCCCCTCGGTTCGATTATAGCACACTTTATGGGTTTGTCAAGATTTATTTTGCTTTTTGTCAAAATTCCCGCACAGAATTTGGGCAAATGTAAAAAATTCTAAGAGATTTTTTCACAAATATTGACAAATTTTCACATAACGGTATAATGGGAATACAAGAAACACAGCGGGTGTTTCAAAACAAAGATAAGGGAGGTAAGCGTATGGCGAAGAGGCTTTTCCGTGATGCCGAAGCTGCCGATCTGCCTGCGGAGGAGATCTCCGGGACAGGCGCGGCGGCCGAAGCGGTCGCGGAAGTCGGACAGGACGCAAAGGATGGCTTGTGGACAAAGTTCAAAAAGACTGACTTTGCGCGCAACTTCAAGCGGAACTGGACGTATCTGCTCTTTTTGATCCCGGCGGTGGTCGTCACCTTCATCTTTGCATATATCCCGATCTACGGTCTTCTGATCGCATTTCAGGACTATATGCCGGGCGACTCCATCCTGCACGGGTATTGGATCGGATTTCAGAACTTCGAAGAGTTTTTCGGGAACTATGTTTTCTGGGATCTGATGGGGAATACGTTTCTTTTGTGTATTCTGGGATTTATCATCGGGTTCCCGCTCCCGATCATCGTGGCGCTCATGCTCAACTCCACGAAGAACAAGAAGCTGAGCAAGGTGCTGCAGACGCTCTTCAACGGGCCGCACTTCATCTCGCTCGTCGTGCTTGTCGGTATGCTCTATCTGTTCTTCGGGCGTTACGGGCTTGTGAACAACATCATCGAGAGTGTGGGCGGGGAGCGGTACTCCTTCTTCCTGGAGTCAGGTGCGTTCCGTCCCATGTACATCCTTTCGAGCAACTGGCAGGACTTCGGGTGGAGCTCCATCGTGTACCTTGCGGCGCTCTCGGGCGTCGACACGGCGCAGCATGAGGCGGCCACCATCGACGGCGCTTCCCGCTTCCAGCGCGTGCTGCACGTCGACTTCCCCGCCATCGCACCCATCGTCTCGGTCATGCTCATCATGTCCATCGGCGGGCTCATGGGCGTCGGGTACGAGAAGGTGCTCCTGATGCAGACGGACGGCAACCTTGAGACGAGTGAGATCATCGCGACCTACGTCTACAAGCAGGGCATCAAGAACCTCCGCCAGGGCTATGCGACGGCGGTCGGCCTCTTCAACTCGGTCATCAACCTCGTCCTGCTCGTCATTGCGAACACTTGCTCGCGGAAGTTCTCAGAGAACTCGCTCTTCTGAGGAGGTAGGAATATGCAGAATACGGCAACCGAAAACATCTCTGGCAGTGTGCAAAAGCACGAAAAGCCTAAGAAACACCGCGTCAGGGAGAGCCGCGGAGACCGCGTCTACTACGCGATCGTCTACTTCGTGCTTCTCCTTCTTGCGCTCATCGTCGTCTACCCGCTCTACTTCGTCGTCATTGCCTCCTTCTCGAGTGCGGACGCCGTGCTCGCGGGCAAAGTGTATCTCTTTCCCGTCGATATTGATTTCACGGGCTATATCCGCTGTCTCGAGCGGACAGACATCTGGATCGGTTACGGCAACACCATCTGGTACACGCTTGCCTACACCATCCTCTCTGTCGTCTTTACGGTGACGGCCGCATGGGCGCTCTCCCGCAAGACGCTGCCCTTCCGCAAGTTCTTTATGATCTTCTTCACGATCACCATGTTCTTCGGCGGCGGCCTCATTCCCTTCTACAAGGTGGTCAGCGATTTGGGGATGCTCGACAACCCGCTGTCCATCATCCTTCCCGGGACGGTCTCGGCATGGAACTTGTTCATGGCCAAGACCTTCTTCCAGACGGGCGTCTCGGACAGCATCATCGAGGCCGCCGAACTCGACGGCGCGAACAGGCTGCGCCTCTTCGTCTCCGTCATCCTGCCTCTTTCAAAGCCCATCGTGGCGGTGCTCGCGCTCTATTACGCGGTGGGGCAGTGGAACAGCTACTTCAACGCCATGATCTTCCTTCAGGACGCCGATCTCTTCCCCCTGCAGCTCGTCCTGAAGGAGATCCTGACGGCTTCCGAGTCGACGACGGGCGGTTCGGGCGAGACCATTCTCGAACAGTTCCGCCTCGCCAACCAGCTCAAGTACGTCACGGTCATCATTTCGAGCCTTCCCGTGTTCTGCCTCTATCCCTTCGTGCAGAAGTTCTTCGCACAGGGCGTCATGGTCGGCTCGCTCAAGGACTAAAAAAATTTTTTGATAAGGAGAATTATGATGAAGAAAACGATTGCGGCGATCGCGCTCGGCTGCGCGGCCATGTTCGCCCTCACCGCCCTCACCGCCTGCGGCGGCGGAGACGACCGCGAGAGCAATTCTGTCGATGCCCTCGTCGAAAATTACGGCTACCAGTGGGAGGACACTTCCGCACCCATTCTCAGTGAAAAGGGCGCGCAGGAGATCTCCTTCCGCATCTACTCGTCCAAGAATGCGTCCGCGAAGGACTACAACGACATGGACATCATGCAGACGCTCTATGAGGACACCAACGTCTTCGTCGAGTGGGAGAACGTCTCCGAGTCCATCTACGCGGAGCAGAAGAACCTCATCTTCAGCAACACCAACAACCGCCCCGACGCCATCTACCACGCCGGTATGAGCGCGAGCGAGATCATCCGCTATGCGTCGAGAAAGGTGCTGCTGCCCATCAGCGACTATCTCGAATATATGCCCAACTTCAGCCGCATCCTTGAGGAGCGTCCCGACATCCGCAAGCAGATCACCAACGTCGAGGACGGCAAGATCTACTCCCTGCCCCGCGTCGAGGAGATGGGGCTTTTACAGAATCCCAACCTTTTGTTCCTCAACAAGAACTGGACGCTCGAGGCCATCGAAGCGGGCGCTGTTTCGGGCCTCACCGCAGAGGACGTCAAGGACGGTATCCGCCTCACCGCGGCGCAGATGGAGAGCCTTCTCACCTACTTCCTCAACAACGACATGAACGGCAACGGGCAGAACGATGAGCGCCCGATGACCTTCGTCTACAACAACTGGCAGGGCAATCAGTGCGACCTCTACGGCATGTTCGGCCTCAACGACAACACCGACCACCGCGTCATCGTCGACGGCAAAGTCACTTACACGGTGCTCGACGACCGCTTCAAGGAAGCCACGCAGTTCATCAACGGCTGGGTGGAGAAGGGCCTCATCGACGAGGTCTCCTTCGAGCAGACGCAGGATAACTTCCTTGCAAACGGCAAGGGCACCGAGCTCTACGGCGCCTTCTATTGGTGGGAGAGTGAGACGGTCGTCTCCGATCCCGAGAACTACGTCGTCTGCCAGCCCCTCGTCGGCCCTAACGGCGATCAGACCATCTGCGTCTCCAACAACCCCGAAGTGGGCACGGGCGAACTCGTCGTCTTTGCGGGCACGCCCAACGTCGAGGTGCTGCTCACCTACTTCGACCGCTACTACGATCCCATGATCTCCGCACAGATCAACTACGGCCCCATCGGCATCGTCTACGAAGAGGAGCTTGATGAGAACGGTATGCTCGTGCAGAAGGAATTGCCCGAAGACAAGACGGCGGACGAGCTTCGCCTTGAGAACGCGCCCCTCGGCATCTGCTATTTGAGCGACTACGCATGGGAGAACGTCGTGCACATGGAGCCCCGCGCCCGGCTGCGCCTCGAGCGCCTCGAAGCGTACGCAACGCCCTACGTTCCCGCAGGCGTGCAGCCCGTTCCCAACCTTCAGTTTACGCAGGAGGAGCTCAACACGCTCACCCTCTATGAGACCAATATCGTCAACTACATCAACCAGCACCTCATCACCTGGCTGAGGAACGGGCTTACGGACGCCGACTGGGAGGCCTTCAAGACCGAGCTTTTGAGCACGCGCGTCGGCCTGAACGAAGTCCGGAAGGTATATCAGGCGGCCTACGACAGGTATGTCGCCGAAAACTGAGGAGACATTCATGAAAAAGACATTTGCATTGCTTCTTGCTTCTGCGCTCTCGCTGGGAGCGCTCGCGGGCTGCACCCCTGCAGGGTCCGATGAGGACAACGTTGCACCCGTCATCTCGGGCGTTGCAAACACGGCGACCACCGTCGCAGGAGAAGCGTTCGATGCCCTTCAGGGCGTTACCGCCTCCGACGCGGAGGACGGCGATCTCACGGAAAGCATCACGGTGGAGTCCATTCCCGACCTCACCTTCACTGACGGCGTCGCGACGCCTTCCATGCCGGGCAGCTATGAACTCATCTATTCCGTCGTCGACTCGGACGGCGCGGAGGGCAACGCATACTGCACCCTCACCGTCACGCGGGCAGCCTCGGAGGCCAAGGAGCTTTACTCCTTCGACTTCTCCGACGTCACTCCCGCGGAGAGCGACAAGCGCGGCTGGACGGCCGGCATCGACGAGAGCGTCGACGGAACCGCCGAGCTCAGGCAGGGCGCGTATGTCTTCGACATCGCCTCCCTCGGGACGGCGGGCGACGGCAGCGTGACGCTCAACAAGGTGCTCGAGAACCCCGTCGCGGGCGACTACGAGATCTTCGTCTACGCGAAGTCCACCGTTCCCACTTATATGCACGTCATCGCAGAAGATGCCTCCACGGATGATTGGAAGGGTATCGGTGGCGGGTATAATCTCAAGGTAGGGGAGACGACGCAGGCGCTCTCCGCCAGGTTCACCCTCGGCGAGGACAACATGACGGACGCCGTCGACCTCCGCATCCACATGGGCAGGATCACCCCCAACCCCGAGAACCCCGCTGATACCTCGGCAGACGCCTTCACGCTCTTCATCGAGAAGATCGCCCTCTACTGCACGACGGGCACCGAGACGCGCGTCGACCTGTATTCTCAGGACTTTGCCGAGGACGCTTCCTCGGTCACGACGCAGGCGGGCGACGGCGCGGCGGCGACGGTCACCGCAGAGGGAGGCGCTGCAAAAGTGGACATCGCCTCCTACCACGACGAGGGCGCGGGCGGCGTCTGGAGCCTCAAAGTCGACCTCTCTCTTGCGAACGTCACCATCGAAGAGGGCGTCAAGTACGGCTATTCGATCAGCGTCGGCGCAGAGAGTGCGCAGGCGGGCGAACTGCTCGTCGAGAGCAGGGACGCGGGCGTGCGCGCCAACTTCAACGCCTTCTCCGTTGCGGCGGGCGAGACCAAGACGGTGTCGGGTGTCTTCACGTCAGAGGCGGGCATCGCCTCCGATCCCGTGCTGCGCTTCCAGATCGGCAATCCCGAGGCGGGCGTCTCTTCCAACGTGCTCACGCTGGACGATCTCGTGTTCTACCGCCTCGACGGCGACAAGCGCACCGACAGGATGCTCCTCGACAGGTTCCTGCTCTTCGGCGCAGGTTCCTCCAACGAATTCAACGAAGAGAAGCCCTACGAAGTGTTCAACGGCTCGGACGACAGAGCGTCGCAGCGGGGCATCGGCACCATGTACGTCGAAGACGGTAAGCTCGTCTATCACATCGAAGAGGCGGGCGAGGCGGACTGGCACAATAAGCTCGTCCTGGGCTACAAGGCCAACCCGCTCGTCCTTCCCGGCAACTCCTATTACACCTTCATCATCAAGATCAAGGCGAGCGCGCCCGTCACGTTCAACTTCTATGTGCACGACCTCAACGCCATCGATTGGGACAGCGGCCTTCTCGTGCGTGAGAACGGCGTCTCCATCGGCACCGAGGAAGTCACCCTCGAATATACGACCACCAACGCGCCCATCGGCGAGAGCGGCTACGAAATGCTCTTCCAGTTCGGTTCGGCTGCCCTTGCGGCCGTCGGCGACGTCGTCATCGAAGTCTCCGAGATCACCGTCCTGCAGAGCGAACTCATCTGAAAATGACCTTCCCCGCCCGTGCGGGCGGGGAATAAGGAGGATATCATGAACACCCTTTATGCCATCGGGGAAATGCTCATCGACTTTACGGCTCAGGAGCCGGGCGTCTTGGAGCTCGCTTCGACCTTCCGCAAGAACGCGGGCGGCGCGCCCGCCAACGTCGCGGTGTGCGCGGCACGGCTGGGCTGCCCTGCGAGCGTCATCACCAAGCTGGGAAAGGATCCCTTCGGCAACTTCCTTGCAAACACCCTTGCGAGCGAGAACGTCGGCACGCAGTACGTCTTCCGCACGGGCAAGGCGAACACGGCGCTTGCCTTCGTCGCCCGCGACGAGCGCGGCGAGCGAAGCTTCTCCTTCTACCGCAATCCCTCGGCGGATATGCTGCTCGAAGAGGAGGAGGTGCGCACTATTCCCTTTAAGGAGGGAGACATCCTGCACTTCTGCAGCGTCGACCTGTGCGACGCCCCCGTGCGGATGGCCCACGTCGTCGCCATCGAGCGGGCGCGGGCGGCGGGAGCGCTCGTCAGTTTCGACCCCAACCTCCGATACAACCTCTGGGAGAGCGCCGAGGAACTCCTGCGCGTCGTGCGCGAATTTTTGCCCCTTGCCGACATCGTCAAGGTGAGCGATGAGGAGCTCTTGGACATCACGGGCATCGAGGACGAGAGAAAGGCGGTCGAGAGCCTCTTTAAGGGCGAAGTCAAGCTCGTCTTCGTCACCAAGGGCAAGGGCGGCGCGGCCGCCTACACCAAGGAGACGGAGGCGTGGGAGCCGACCGACCTTACCTCCCCCGTCGTCGATACGACGGGCGCGGGAGACAGCTTCATCGGCACCATCCTCTCGATCATCCTTGAAAAGGGCGTCGCTCTCTCGCGCGAGGACCTTTCGGAAATGCTCAGGACCGCCAACCGTGCGGCCACCATCGTCGTCTCGCGCGAGGGCGCCATCCCCGCCATGCCAACGCGGGCGGAACTTTTCGGGGAGAATAAGGCATGAGCAAGAGACATCTCGTCACGGCGGCCGTCCTCACGGCGATCGCGCTTTGCCTAGCCGCGGGCTGCGGCGGGGGAGGGGAGCCGACCGTCGATCACGACGAGCACGACAAGGACTTTTCTCCCTACCGCACGGCGGGGGCGATGGAGAAGGCCTACGACTACAGCCACTTCTTCCTCCCCGAGGAGGACGGCGGCGAGCAGCCCTATGTGGGCGACCCCATGCCCTACTATGAGGACGGCGTCTACTACATCTACTACCTGAAGGAGGGCGGCGATTCCTACAACCACTCGCTCTACCTCACGACCACAGAGGACTTCGTCACCTACGAGGAAGTGCAGGAGCCCATTCTCGAGGCCTCGCGCGGATCCGAACAGGACGCGTGGGTGGGCACGGGTTCCGTCGTTAAGGTGGGGGAGAAATACTACCTCTTCTATACCGGCCACAACGACGGCCGCGACATCCACGAGACCATCATGGTCGCCGAAGGCACGAGCCCCACGTCCTTTGAGAAGAAGGAGGGGTGGGAGATCGCGCCTCCCGCGGAGCTCGGGCAGAAGAACGACTTCCGCGATCCTCAGGCCTATTACGACGAGACGACGGATACCATCACGCTCACCATCACGGCGGCGCAGAACGACATCGGCAGGGTGGTCAAATACACTCTGAACGGCGATCTGAGCGACCCGCAGTACGGCGGCGTCATCTTCACCAATCCCGAGGAGATCGTGGGCGACGTGTGGAATCTCGAGTGCTCGGACACCTTCCGGATCGGCGACAAGTGGTATCTCACCTTCTCCGCGCAGGACGGCGTCCTCTGGTACACCTCGGCAGATACGCGCTACGGCGTGTATGAGGCCGAGCCCAAGCCCCTCGACGGGCACCTCTTCTACGCAGCCAAGTCGGTGACGGACGGCGAGGACACCTACATGGTGGGCTGGGCGCGCCGCTCGGAGTCTCCTTCCTCGACGCAGGACGTCAGGGCATGGGCGGGCAACCTTGTCGCACAGAAGGTGGTCGAGACGGAGGACGGCATCGTCCTTGCGCCTCTCGACGCTTACCTCGCGGCGGACATTCAGCGCACGCTGCTCTCCGAGAGCGAGGTCTCTCCCGCCGCAGGCGAGTATGTGGACAGCTTCACCTGTCAGGAGCGCTATATCGTGACGGGCAGCTTCACCTTCGAGGGCACGGGCGACTTCGGCTTCGCCTTCGACTACAACGGCAGGAAGGACCGCTATAAGCTCGTCTCCTTCTCGCCCGAGCAGCAGGCGATGACACTTTCTTTCAACCTCGGCACGACGCCCATCACCTCGGTGCCCGTCTCGCTTGAAGCGGGAAGATCCTATCCCTTCACCTATGTGCAGGAGGGATCGGTGGGCATCCTCTACCTCGACGGACAGGCCGCGCTCACCGTGCGCGTCTACGGCGTGAGCGGGAGAGCCGTCAAGCTGTACTCGGAGGACGGGAACGTCACCTTTTCCGATCTCAAACAATTCACCTATTCTTACTGAGCGACAGGGAGCCAACATGAAACCCAAACAGCAGACAGGCAATGTCAACGCGACGAACGTCGCGGATTCGTACATCGTACACAGTCTCGCATCCGTCAAAAAAGGATACCGCCATACCTATCACGTCATGCCGCCCGTCGGCTGGATGAACGACCCGAACGGCTTCTGCTATGCGTTCGGCAAGTATCAGCTCTTCTTCCAGTTCTACCCTTACGGCGCGGCATGGAACTCCATGCACTGGGGCCACTATACCACGGAGGACTTCGTGAAGTGGCAGCTCCAGCCCACCGCGCTCGCCCCGAGCGGCACGGCGGACCGCGACGGCTGCTATTCGGGCTCGGCGATCGTCAAGGACGGTAAGCTCTACCTCATTTACACCTCCGTCCTCGGCAGCCGCCAGACGCAGTCGCTCGCCGTCTCTTCGGACGGTGTCCACTTTGAAAAGCTCGGCGAGGTCATCAAGAGCGACCAGCTCCCCAAGAGCTGCGCCCGCTCTGACTTCCGCGACCCCAAGGTGTTCAAGCGCGGGGAACTGTATTACGCCGTGCTCGGCTCGCTCTCGACGCAGCAGGAGGGGCAGATCCTCTTATACCGCTCGCCCGACCTTTTCAAATGGGAGTATGTCGGCACGCTGCGGAGGGATATGCTCACGACGCGCGGCATTTACGAGTGCCCCGACCTCTTCTCTCTCGGCGGCAAGGATGTCCTCATCGCGAGCCCGCAGGGGTACGAGACGCAGGACTGGCGGTACGAAAACCTCCATTCCTCCATCTATATGGTGGGGGAGCTCAACACCGAGAAGGGGAGCTTCCACATCGACGACGAGGACGAGATCGACTGCGGCATGGACTTCTATGCCCCGCAGACACTCTCGGCGCCCGACGGACGCACCATAATGATCGCCTGGATGCAGATGTGGTCGCGCACCACGCCCACCGCACAGCACGGCTGGGTGGGCAGCATGACGCTGCCGCGCGAGCTCACGCTGAAGGACGGAAAGCTCTATCAGGCGCCCGTCCGAGAGATCGAACGCTACCGTTGGAACGAGGTGTACGTTGACCGCGTTCCCCTTTCGGGAGAGGTCACGCTTGCGGATGTCAAGGGGATCTGCGTCGAGCTTTCGTTCACGCTCGAACCGGGCACGGCGGAGCGCGCCGGCGTCAAAGTCTTCAGCGACGGCACGCATGACGCCCGCATCTACTACGACCGCGCGAGCGACAAGGTGGTGTTCGACCGTTCCCGCATGGGAATCGACATCGCCTGCGACGTCAAGGAGCGCGACGCAAGCATCCGCAGCGTCAGAGTGGACCACGGGAACGGACGCATCTCAATGCGCATCTTCCTCGATGTATCCAGCTGCGAGGTGTTCCTGAACGGCGGCGAACGCACGATGACGGGCAACGTCTATTCGGAGGGCAGCGGCATCTCCTTCTTCGCGGAGGGCGGCGAGGCGGTCCTTGCGGATATCAAAAAGTACGACATTGTCGTTTGATCCCGCAGTCGGCAAAGAACAGCACTCTTTCCCCCAATATCTGTTCTTTCCCTATATGCGGCGGAGCCTTCGGGCTCCGCTTATTTTTTCTGCATAAAAAACAGGCGTCCGTGCGGACGCCCGTTTTATATTTGTTTGGAATGGTCATCTGTCCTCGCGGAAGTAGGAGAGGCCCAGGCTTGCAGGGGGCTGCATCTCGCGGTAGCCGATGATGCTCGTGGTGATGAGCACGAGGATGGTCACGGCGAAGGGGACGATGTTGAGCAATTGGATCTGCACGAAGGAGATCCCCTCGATGTAGGAGGCGAGGATGTACAGCGCGCCGAAGAGGATGGAGCCGAGGATGGCGAGGGCAGGCTTCCACATCGTGAAGATGACGAGCGCGATGCTCAGCCAGCCGATGCTCTGGATGGTCTGGTCGACAGTGGAGCCGACGATACCGTTCATGTAGTCCATGACGTAGCACAGCCCGCCGATGCCCGCGATCGCTGCGCCGAGGACGATGGCGGTGTACTTGTAGCCCGTCACGTTGATGCCCACGGCATCCGCCGTTGCGGGGCTTTCGCCCACCGCCCGCAGGCTGAGGCCCGCCTTTGTGTAGCGTAAAACGACGGCCGCGATCACGGCGATGACGATGGCAAGATACACAAGGATGCCGTGGTCCAAAAAGAGGGTGCCGAACCAGCCCGTCGTCTCCGCGCCCGGCAGGGGTGCGTTGAAGAAGTTGAGTCCTGCCTGCGAGAGGTTGGCGCTCACGCCCTCGGTGAGCACGGCGTTGTTGAGGAAGAAGGAGGTGAATCCCACGCCGAAGATGGTGCAGGCAAGGCCCGTCACGTTCTGATTGGAGCGGAGGGATACCGTCAAAAAGCCGTAGACGGCGCCGAGGGCTGCCGCAAACAGCATCGCGAACAGGATGCCCGCGAGCACGACGAGGAAGGCGTTCGGGGCGGGGGAGGCGAGATAGCACAGCTTGACGCCGAGGCATCCGCCCGCCGCGCCCATGCACATGATGCCGGGGATGCCGAGGTTGAGGTGACCCGACTTTTCCGTCAAAATTTCACCCACGCAGCCGAAGAGGAAGATGACGCCGAATTCGATGGCGCTTGTCAGAAAGGTGAGCATTCAGTTTGCCTCCTTTGCGCCCGTCCCTTCGGGGAGCGGCGCCGTCTCCTGCGCGTCCTGCGCTTCGCCTTCCGCCTCGGGGAGGAAGGGGCGCCGCATCCGCCTTTGTGTTTTTGCGGCTCCCCGCAAAATGCACGCGGTAGCGGATGAAGAATTCACAGCCATTATAGACTCAGTTGAACCATAAAGAGGTTTACAACCGAGTCTATTTTTTGTTCGGATTTGTCTGGTTCTTATACAATAATTTAGTTTTTTCCTCCTGAAATTTTTGCCGTTTCGTTTGGGAAGTATAGCACAGCGTCCGCAAAACGTCACCGCGGGAAAAAATAATTGCCCCGCAGGGAGCTCATAATCTGTATCCTCACCGAGTAAGCCATAAAAGGGCTTGCCCGGTTTTTTCTTTGGGGCAAATATGCTGCCCGCAAGCAATTATTTTTTGCCCTGTCGGTGGAAAATTTTTGCGAACATAAACCCTCATGAGCCTTTTTCCGAGCAGGTTTCCAAATAACTTGCCCGGTATTTTTTTTGCTCCAACAGTCTGCTTCGGGCAAATATTTTCCCCCTTTTTCGCTGACCTTTTGGCGACGAAATATCAATTAGCTATGTCCCGACGTCCGCCGTGCTTTGCCCTCCCCTGCCGAAAGGCAAAAAGAAAATTCGGAGGTAGTTCCAAATGAAGAAAGTAGTTTATTCCGTTTCGAGAACAAATCGTTATGGAAGCACCAAGATGACCGGCCTCGGGTTCGTCACCGAGAGCGACCTCATCATCGCCTGCAACGGCAAGAGCGGCAAGGCGTACATTCGCGTATTCGAGGATTGCGTTAAAGATTGCCATGCCGTTCCGAACCGCCCCGATGAGTTCGTCCCGTGCGATTTTCATACACACTCCTAAATGCAAAAAAGCTTCATATTCCCTTTATCAGATAACTTCTTCCATCACGGACTGCATCGTGTTTTCAACCAGGAATCCGGTTGAAAGACTTGAAACGAACAAATATCCGGCACCTTTCGCCAAGGTTTTAGCAGACATTCTATACCCTTTTTGCAGAGTTTTCGTAAATCCCGATTTGAAAACCTGCTGCCAACTATGGCTTCCCTCCGTAACGCCGGGGATACGACGACAAGATCGAGATCTATTACAACTTCACGGATACGAAAAAGCCTGATGACTTCGAGCATCAGGCTTTTCTCATATATACGGGAGAATGGGAATATACGACCAACGACCCTGCATATCGGGAGATGGGGTATAAAGCAAAACTTGCGGTGGAATTATATATCTGAGCGGCGGAAACCTTCATTTCGCAAATTTTATATTTTTCTAAATTTGCGAAGTGTGGAGCCATTCGGCGATGTCGATGATACGGATGCCTTCCACCTGACTCTCGGGGTGCTTCGTGCGGGCGACGATCATTTTCGGATAGGCGTCCTTGATGGAGAGCAAGGGGGCGACTTCCCGCTGCAGCGTTTCGGGGCGGGAAATATCGTCACATACCTGGATATAGGTCTTTACGCCTTCTTTGACGGCGACGAAATCGACTTCTTTTTCGCCGAGCTGCCCGACGTAGACTTCGTATCCGCGGCGCAGCAGTTCGATGGCGACGAGATTTTCATAGAGATGCCCGTAATCGGCGTTTTTCGTGCCGATCGTGGCGTAGCGGAAAGAGAGGTCTGCAAGGTAGTATTTTTTATCCGATTCCAGATAGCGCTTGCCCTTGACGTCGTACCGCTTGAAGGGGTAGAACAGGAAGCTGCGGCAGAGATATTCTACATAAGCGCCGCACGTCTTATCGTTCGTCTTATAGGTGTTGGAGGTGAGCGTGTTTGCGATCTTGCGGATAGACGTCTTGCTGCCGATATTGTCCATCAAAAAATCGGCGATCATGTTCAGCAGATCTTCGTTTTCGATTCTGAACTTGGTGACGATGTCTTTCGTGATGGTCGTGCGGACGATGCCCGCAAGGTATTTCCTTGCGTCTCTTTGATCTTTGTAGAGATACGAGCCCGACATCCCGCCTTCGATCACATAGCGGTCGAACGCCGCCTGGATATCGCTCTCGGGATAATACAGGAGATATTCGCGGAAGGAGAAGGGGAACAATGCGATCTCAAAGACGCGGCCGCCGAACAGGGTGGCGAGGTCGCTGGAAAGGAGAAAGGCATTGGAGCCGGTCAGATAGATATCGAAGCATTCTTCCTCGTACAGGCTGTTGATGACGGTCTCAAACCCGTCGCAAAGCTGCACTTCATCGATGAAGAGGTAATTTGTAACGCCTTCCCGGTAGCGTTCGTCGATATAGCGGTAGAGCGCGTCCCCCGCTTTCAGAGCCTCAAACTGTTTGAGATTGAGCTTGATACGGACGATGTTCTTGGGCGCTCCGTCTTTTTCTAAAAGAGAAATAAAAGCGTCCATCAGCTTTGATTTTCCCGAGCGCCGCACGCCTGTGATGACTTTGATGTCGGGCGTTCCAATAACGTTTTGAAGCTGTTTCAGATAGGATGTCCTTTCGATGAGTTTCATGATTTCACCTCGGCAATAGTATAACTCATTTCGCATTTTTTGTCAAATGCAAAATTTGCGAAATAAGAATGATTTCCGTCGGATGGCGGGCTTTTTGGTGGAAAAATTACTATTTTTGTGCCGAATTGTAATAGAAAAGCGGGGGAAGGGGCGATATAATGGGGCAAAAAGGAGGAAAATGTATGGACGACATCAAAGTTTTGATCAAAAAGATGACCCTGGAAGAGAAGGCGGGGCTGTGCTCGGGGAGCGATTTCTGGCACACGAAGGCGGTGGAGCGGCTCGCCGTTCCCGCCGTCATGGTGAGCGACGGCCCCCACGGTCTGAGGAAGCAGGAGGAGGGGGCGGATCACCTCGGCATCCACGACAGCATCCAGGCGGTGTGTTTCCCTGCTGCCTGCGCGACGGCGTGTTCCTTCGACCGTGCGCTCCTTTACGAAATGGGGAGCGCGCTCGGGAAGGAGTGCCGCGCGGAGGGCGTCGCCGTGCTGTTGGGCCCTGCCGTCAACATCAAGCGTTCTCCCTTATGCGGGCGCAACTTTGAGTATTTTTCCGAAGATCCTTTTCTTGCGGGCGAGCTTGCCTGTGCCTTTGTTCAGGGCGTGCAGGGTGAGGGGGCGGGGGTGAGCGTCAAGCACTTTGCCGCCAACAACCAGGAGACGAGGCGGATGTCCGTCTCCTCCGAAGTGAGCGAGCGGGCGCTGCGGGAGATCTATTTTCCCGCCTTTGAGAAGGTCGTAAAGGATGCAAAGCCCGCGACCGTGATGTGCTCTTACAACAAGATCAACGGGGTGTATGCCTCGGAGAATGAGTGGCTGCTGACGGACGTCCTCCGCAAAGAGTGGGGGTTTGACGGCTTTGTCGTGAGCGACTGGTACGCCGTCTCCGACCGCGTGAAGGGCCTGAAAGCGGGGCTCGACCTCGAGATGCCGGGCGGCGACGAGGAGAACGACAAAAAGATCGTGGCGGCGGTGAGAAGCGGCGAACTTCCCGAAGAGGTGCTCGATGAGGCGGTGGAGCGCATTCTGCGCGTCATCCTGCCCCTCCATACGGAGCGGACGGCGCCCTTTGACCGCGAAAAAGACCATGCAAAGGCGGTTTCGATCGCAGAGGAGAGCGCCGTGCTGCTGAAAAATGAGGGCGCACTGCCGCTTGCGCTCGGGAAGGATGTGCTCTTTGTGGGCGAATTTGCAAAAAGACCGCGCTTCCAGGGCGGCGGGAGTTCCCACATCAATGCCTGGAAGGCGGAGGGAGCCCTCGCGTTTGCGGACAGCGTGCGCTATGTGCGCGGGTTCGGCGTGGACGGCGAGGGAACGCAAGAAGAATGTTCGGAGGCGCTTGCCGCCGCGAAGGAGGCAAAGACCGTCGTCGTCTTTGCGGGGCTTCCCGATCGCTATGAGTCGGAGGGCTACGACCGCACGCATATAAAGCTGCCCGAGGCGGAGAATGCGCTTATCGACGCGCTGTGCGAGGCGGGGCATAAGGTCGTCGTGGTGCTCCACAACGGCTCTCCCGTCGAGATGCCGTGGATCGGGAAGGTGAATGCCGTGCTCGAGATGTACCTTGCGGGCGAGGGCGCGGGGGAGGCTGCGGTGCGCCTTCTGACGGGTGAAGTCAACCCTTCGGGCAAGCTTGCAGAAAGCTTCCCGCTTCGCCTCGTGGATACGCCCTCCTACCTCAACTTCCCGGGCGACAGGGAGCGCGTAAAGTATGCCGAGGATATCTTCGTCGGTTACCGATATTATGACAGCAAAAAGGAGGAAGTGCTCTTCCCCTTCGGGCACGGGCTCTCCTATACGACGTTTGCCTATTCCGATCTCCTGCTTTCTTCCGATGAATGGCATGAGGGGGAGCGCCTTGAAGTGACGCTCACCGTCACCAATACGGGAACGCGGGCGGGGAAAGAGGTGGTCGAGCTGTATGTCTCCGACCAAAGCGGCGAAGCCGTGCGTCCCGTGCATGAGCTCAAGGGCTTTGAAAAGGTGGCGCTCGCCCCCGGCGAGAGCCGAGAAGTGAGCTTTGCCCTCGGGGAACGCGCCTTTGCCTTCTTTGACGAAAAAACGCACGGCTGGCGCGTGCCGGACGGAAAATTTGTGGTTGAAGCCGGCGCTTCGTCGCGCGATCTCCGCCTCGTTGCGGAAGTTATGGTGCACGGAAGGGCGGCTGCCTTCCGTGTGGACGGTGATACGACCGTGGAGCAGCTCTTTGCCCACCCCGCGACGCGCGCCGTCATGCAGGGGCTTCTGAAGAAGTTCCGCCCGGGGAGCCCGGACGACAAGATGGGCGATACCGACCGCGAGATGATGCGCGCCGCTTACTTGCAGGCGCCCCTCAGAACGGTGCGGCTTGCCCTCAACATGACGAAGGAACAGTACGAAGGGCTTTTGAACGCCCTCAACGGAGCGTTCGAATGATGACGCTTGTGGAGTTGCTGCGCCTCATCGGGCTGCCCGAAGAGGCGGCGGAGGGCGTTTTCGCGTTTGCGGAGCGCGGCTTGGAAGGGGCAGAGCCGCTTGTTGCCGCTCTCACGGACCCCCTGCATGCCGAACGCGCCGAACGCGAATTGGAAGAGCGGCTGCGGGGGGAGAAGTGGGGCGTGCTTGCCTGCCTGCTCCTTGCCGCCGCAAGTGCGCATGGGGAGTATGTGCGCCTCGGCATCCCCGAAAAGGTCTATGTAGATACGATGGGCTGTTTTGTGCGCTTTGTGAAGGAGCACCGCGCGCTCACGGGCGAATGGGGCTTTGACCGCGGCCGGTGGGCATGGCGGGCGACTTGCCTGCGGATCTTCCGCATCGGTACGCTCGAATATGAGCTTCTTTCGGGGGAAAAGCGCGCGCTGTCGCTGCATATCCCTTCCGATGCGAGCCTTGATCTGAAAGCGTGCCGCTCCTCGCATGAGGCGGCGCGGACATTCTTTGCGGCGTATTTCCCCGCCTATGCGCGGGCGCCCGTTGTGTGCAGCTCGTGGCTGCTGCATCCCGCCCTCAAAGAGCTGCTGGGAGAGGAAAGCAATATCGTGCGCTTTCAGTCGCTCTTTGACATCGTGCGCGTGGACGAGGACGATATTTCGTACCGCGCCTTTGTGTTCCGCCGCACGGACGGGGACATTGCAGATTATCCCGAAAATACGACTTTGCAGCGGCGGCTCAAGGAACATCTTCTCAGGGGCGGGCATATGGGTTCCGCCCTCGGCATTTGGAAGGAGACAGAATGAAACGGCCTTTTGGCTTCCGCGCCCAAGTGCGGGCGTACATCAGATTTTTGGAACAAAAAAAGCTTGCGCGGATCAAGGCGCTTGCCCGTTATCCGCGAAGGGGCGGCATCCTCTTTCTCGGCGATTCCCTCACCGAGGAGTTCCCCTTCGCCGATCTTCTGCCCGAGTTTGATATCGTCGGGCGGGGATACAGCGGCGATACGGCGGGAATGCTGAAGGAGCGGCTCTCCTATACCTGCGCGCCCTATGCGCCGCGGGCAGTCTTTCTGCAAGTCGGCATCAACGATCTGCAGCGGGGGAGCTCGCCCGAGGAGACGACCGCGGCTGCCGCGGAGGCGCTCGATGCTGTCCGTGCGCTCTGTCCTGCGGCGAAGCTGCATCTTCTGGCGCTCTATCCCGTCAATGTGACGGCAGAAAAATTTGCGCTCATTCGCCCTCGTGCGCTTCGGAAGCCGGAGGCGCTTGAGAAGATCGCCCGGTGCAACGCGCTGCTTTCGGCGGCTGCCGCGGAGCGGGAGATCGGGTTTTTGGACCTCGTGGCGCGGCTGAAGGACGAAAGGGGAGAGCTCAGGGAGGCGTATTCCTGCGACGGGCTGCATCTCACCGTGGAGGGCTATGCCGCGCTTGCGGAAGCGCTCGTGCCTTCTCTCGTGCGCTGCGGCCAAACGGAAGAACATACGGAGGTATTATCATGAAAGTATTGCAGTTTGAGATCGGAGAAAACGGGGCGAAGCTTACCTGCTATCTGCAGGACAGTTCGCCCGCCATCTATGGTTCGGAGCGGCGGCCTGCCGTCGTCATCTTCCCGGGCGGGGGATATGAGTTCGTCTCCGACCCCGAAGGGGAGCCCGTGGCGCTCGCGTATGCGGCGGAGGGGTTCCAAAGTTTCGTCCTTACCTATTCGGTGGGAGAAAAGGGCGTCTTTCCCATTCCGCAGCGGGAGGCGTTTGCCGCCATCGCCCTCGTCCGGAGACACGCGCGGGAGTGGGGCGTCGATGAAGGGAAGATCGCCGTCGCTGGTTTTTCGGCGGGCGGACACCTTGCGGCGAGCTGCGGCGTCTATTGGAAGGACGGGCGCGTCAACCCGGAAGCGGACAAACGGGCCTGCCGCCCCGATGCGCTCGTCTTGGGCTATCCCTGCATCACGGCGGGGGAATACGCCTATCCCGGCATCAACACGGTCCACGGGAAGGGAACGGCCTTTCCGGAGCTCCTGAGCCTTGAAACGCACGTGGACGGGGATACGCCGCCCGCGTTCGTGTGCCATACCTCGGACGATACCTGCGTTCCCGCGATCAATTCTCTCCTCTTCTGCACCGCGCTCGCAAGGGCGAATGTCGCTTACGAGCTGCACATCTACAAGGAGGGCCCGCACGGCATGAGCCTTGCAAACGGGGCCGTCTCCTCGCCGCTGCTTGCTGCGCAGGACGAGGACGTGCGCCATGCCGTGGGGGCGATCGCCCGCCGCTTTTCGGGGTGGCTGAAAGAGAGTGTCGCCTTTCTGAAACAGGTGTTCGAGCCCGTCCGCTTCGGCATCCGCGACGGAAAGCTCGTTCTGCTTCCTTCTTGCGGGAAAGAGGGGACGGGATGTTCCGATGACAAGAAAAATGTGAACAAGTGACAGAATTGAGTTGATATTTTGCTACAACTCGTGGAATTTTTAATATAAAAAAGGGCCTCCTTGTCTTACAATGATGGCAGAAACAGGGGCGGGGAGCGTAACTGCGCAACCGCCGGAATAAGGAGGAAACGATGAAACACAAGGTACTTTGTATCGCATTGAGCGCGGTCGTCGCGATCGGCGTGGTCGGCGCGGCAGCAGGCTGTAAAGAGGTGGAAGAGGACCTTGACACCATCAAGATCTTTCTGCCTTTCGAGGTCGTGAACGGTTATACGAGTTACAGTCAGCTCCCCGTCTATCAGGAGCTCGAAAAGCGCACGGGCGTGAAGGTGGAGTACACCCACGGCGTGTACAACGACATCCAGCAGATGTGGACGGGCGACTACGAGAACTACGACGTCATGATCATCAGCGATGTGCAGGTGGGTGCGGGCTATCCCGGCGGCATCGAGAAGGGGATCTCGGACGGCGTCATCTGGGATCTCACCCCCTATATGGAGGAGAGTGCGCCCGACTACCTCAAGGCCATCGAAGGAAGCTATGCGTCCGTGCAGAAGTTCACCAAGACGGACAGCGGCAAGTATGCGGGCATCTACAGCGTTCCCATGGAGGAACAGGGCCCCTGGTACGGCTTCGTCATGCGCGAGGATTGGCTGCGTGCATGGCAGGAGGCGGAGGGCATCATCGAAGAGGGGGCGGAAGTCGTCGATCCCGTCACCTATGACGATTGGGAGGCCTTCCTCACCTATGTCAAGGAGAATCTGAACGGCGGCAAGGCTCCGCTCTTCCTCTACTACACGGGGACGGATATGGTCGGCACGCTGAATGCGGGCTTCCAGGTCTCGAGCGGGCTGTATCTCAAGAACGGCAATACCGTCGCCTATGGCGCTGCCGAGCCCGAATATCAGCAGTATCTCGACAAGATGCGCGATTGGTACGCAAAGGGCCTCATCGATGCCAACTTCTTCACCAACAATGAGGGCACCGAGTCGCAGCAGCCGCAGATGCCCGCGATGGATTCCTTCGATCTTACGACCTATCAATACACGCCGGCGCAGTACGCGGCCTTCCCCATGATCTACACCTACATCCACACCTATGAGGATCTGATGGCCAACTATGCGCCTCTCTACGAGGCGACGGGCAAGGACGTTTACGACCTTCGTCCCGTGTCGGCGCCCAAGCAGGATGCCGACGACGAGCTGCACATCCGTTATACGGAGAAATCTTCCGCTTATGCCGTCATCACCAACCGCGTCAAGACGGAGGAGAAGGTGCGCGCCATCCTCGAATGGTTCAACTATCTCTTCACGGATGAGGGAAGCCTTCTCATGAACTACGGTATCGAGGGCGATACCTTCGAGTATGTGAACGGCGAGCCCATGTTCACGGAGAAGATCACCGCCAACAGCGAGGAGCCGCCGCTCAGCTTCTCGGATGCCATCAACAAGTACTGCTCGCTCAACTTCATCTTCCGCTATGAGTGGGAGCGCGAATTGCAGGTCGTCAACGATGAAGAGAAGAGCGCCATGACGGAAGTGTGGAACTGCGACAACTCCTATGTGCTGCCCACCGTCACGCTCACCGAGCAGGAAGGAAAGGTCTCCGAACTGTACGAGCTCAACCTGACCAAGTTCAAGGATGAGTTTACCGTCAACTACATCATCGGCAAGAATACGCAGAGCTTCGATGAATTTGTGGCAACGATGAAGTCGACCTATCACATGGACGATCTCGTCAAGGTATATGCCGACGCTTATGCAAGATATCTGAAGCGATAATCGCAAGAAAATTTTGGAAAGGGGGTAAGACGAGATGAAAGATACGGCGTTAGAGGCGGTTTGTGAGCGCGCGGAGGGAGTGCCTTCCGCCGCCCGCGGACCGTCCAAATGGAACCGGGTGAAGAGAGATGTGAGGCGCAACTGGCCGCTGTATCTGATGATCCTGCCTGTCGTCGTGTTCTTCCTCGTCTTTTCCTACTTTCCGATGCTGGGACTTCTGGTCTCCTTCAAAGATTACAGCACGGTGCAGGGCATCTTCGGCAGCCCCTGGGCGACCGATCTTGCGGGGAACACGGACATCTTCTTCCACTTCAAGACGTTCTTCTCCGATCCCTACTTCGGGCGGCTCATAAGGAACACGCTCATCTTCAGCCTGATGGACATCGTGTTCGTGTTCCCGGCGCCCATCGTGGTGGCGCTCCTCATGCACTCCATCCAGAACAAGCCCTACCGGCGTGCGACTTCCACGATGATGTATATGCCGTACTTCATCTCGATGGTCGTCGTCTGCGGTATCGTCAGAGACTTCACGTCGGTGAGCGGTATCTTCAGCGTCATCGCGCAGCGCCTCGGCATCGTCGCCGATGAGACTGCCATCCTGGGCGATACCCGCTTCTTCCGCTGGATCGTCATCATTTCCAATATCTGGCAGGCGACGGGGTACGGGAGCATCATCTATATCGCGGCGCTGTGTTCCATCGACACGACGCTCTACGAGGCGGCGGATATCGACGGCGCGGGGCGCATGGCGAAGCTCTTCCGCATCACCATCCCCTCCATCATGCCCACCATCATGATCTTCCTGCTCCTGAAGATCGCGGCGATCCTCAACTACAACTTCGAGAAGATCCACCTTCTCTACTCCATCCCGACCTATGAAGTGGGGGATATCCTCTCGACGTATATCTACCGCATCGGCATCGAGCAGGGGCGCATCAGTTACACGACCGCCATCAGCTTCTTCAATTCCGTCGTCGGGTTCGTGCTGCTCCTCATTTCCAACTGGTTCTCGAAGAAGTTCGGCGGGAACAATCTCTTTTAAGGAGGCAAAGTATGGCAGTCAGATCGAAAAAGCCGTCCGACGTCATCGTCCGGATCGCGACGTACTTCTTTACCGCTCTCTTTGCCGTCCTGTGCGTGCTGCCCATGTGGCACGTCATCATGGCGAGTTTTTCCGACCCCATCCGCCTTTCGCTCTATGAAGGGTTCCTCTTCAGCCCGCTCACGTTCTCCGTCGAGGGCTATGAGCTGCTCTTTTCCTACGACGGCCTGTGGCGGAGCTACCTCAACACCGTCATCTACACGGCGGGCGCGACGGGGCTGGGGCTCGTGCTCGATCTTCTCGCGGCGTATGTGCTCTCCCGCAAGAAGGTGCTCTTCAACCGCCCGCTGATGGTGTTCATCATCATCACGATGCTCTTCAGCGGCGGTATCATCCCGCTGTATATCGTCGTGCGGGCGCTCGGGCTCACCAACACGATGGGCTCGATGATCATCCCCGCCTGCTGCAACGCGATGAGCATCATCATGCTCAAGAACGGCATGGAGTCGGTGAACGATTCCATCTGCGAAGCGGCGCAGATCGACGGCGCGGGCCATGTACGCATCCTCGTGCAGATCATGCTCCCGCTCACGACTTCCTTCATCGCCACGGTGGTGCTCTTCAACGCCATCGGACACTGGAATTCCTGGGTGAACGCCTCGATGTTTCTGAGTCGCTCGCACAAGGATCTCTATCCGCTGCAGCTCATCATGCGCGATATCCTCATCAACAACAGCGCAGAGGGCGTGCTCTCCCCGTCGGGATATCCCATCTCCTTCTACCTCGCTTCCCTGCGGGTGGTGATGGTGGTGGTCGGCTCGTTGCCGCTCATCATCCTCTATCCCTTCGTGCAGAAGTACTTCGAGACGGGCATCATCATCGGCGGCGTCAAGGAGTGAGCGCACAAAAACAAAATACGAGAAAGGAAAAAGGCGCAGCTTGGAGCTGCGCCTTTTCTCATGCCGAGGTGCGGCGGATGAGCGATGTGCCGATCTCGATCTTGACGGGCGGAAGGCGTCCGTCTTTTATTTTTTCGAGGATCCGCTTTGCGGCGGCCTTTCCCATCTCCTGTTTGGGAACGCGCACCGTCGTGAGCGTGGGCGAGGTGTAGCTGCACAGGGGCATATCGTCAAAGCCGACGACGGCAACATCCTGCGGGATGCGTTTTCCCCGCTCCGTGAGTGCCCGCATCGCGCCCGCCGCGATGAGGTCGTTGTCGGCAAAATAGCAGCGGGCAAGCTCTTCGCCGCGGTCCAAAAGCTCGAGCATATCCGAATAGGCGCCTTCGGCAGAGGGCGTCAAACGGTGCACGATGCTGCGGGACGGGGAGTGGCCGCTCTTTCGGATGGCCTTATAGAAGCCGTCGGCGCGCTCCGAGAAGTTGTTGATGGGGTAGGAGGAGTTGAGATACCCCGCCTGCGTGCGGTATTTGGTGATGAGATAGCTCGTCGCAAGATACGCCCCCTGCACGTTGTTGATGAGCACGCTGTCGTAAGGGGCGCCCTCGAAGTAGGTGTCGAGGAGCACGAAGGGAAAGGGGAGAGCGGCAAGGAGGGGAAGATCGCCCTCGTCCATCTCGGTGCCGAGGATGATCGCCCCGCCGAAGCCCTCTTTTGTGGCAAGGGAAAATTGCGTGCGGCTGTCCTCCTCATAGACATAGCGCACGACAAGGCGGTAGCCGCTTCTCCGCGATTCCGCTTCGATGCCCTGCGTGAGTTCGGCAAAGAAGGGGGTGTCGGTGACCACGGCGCCGTGCTTTTTATAGATGAGGAAGAGAAGGTTGCCCTCGGGGTGGTCGTGCTCGAATTGCCTTTCCCTGATGCGCGAAAAGTCGTAGCCGTATTCCTCGGCGGCCTTTAAGACGCGCTCGCGCGTGCGTTCGCTGACGCCCGCTCTGCCGTTGAGCGCCATCGAGACGGCTGCTTCCGAAAGGCCGAGCATTGCTGCAAGTTCTTTGGCGGTGATCATGTTTGCCTCCTGCTGCGGGTTCTTGTCTTGATTTTAGCAAATTAAGCAAATTAAGTCAAGAGTTTGACTTAATTTCTGTTGAAGAGGGACGAAGTTCAGTTTAAAATTAAGGAAAAAGCAAGGGGGCTTTTATGAACGTAAAGCAGTATGACATGGTGGAATTTTCCGTTGAGGATGCGCCGTCCGTCGCCGAGTTCTGGCAGGGCGAGGAGCGCGTGCGGGCGGAGAGCTTTTTGAAGGCAAAGGGCGATTACGCCGTGCGCTTCATGCCCGATGCTTTGGGCGAGTGGCGCTACCGCATCGGGGAAAAAGAGGGGAGCTTCGGATGCGTCCCAGATGAGGGTGTGCACGGGCGCGTGCAGGAGAAGGGAACGCATTTTTGCTATGAGGACGGCACGCCCTTCTATCCCTTCGGCACGACTTGCTATGCCTGGACGAGCCAGGAGGACGCGCTCGTGGAAGAGACGATTTTCACGCTGAAGACGGCGCCCTTCAACAAGATCCGCATGTGCATCTTCCCCAAGCATATGCCCTATAACCACAACGAGCCGCCCTACTTCCCCTTCGAAAAGGACGAGAAGGGGGAGTGGGATATGGAAAAGCCCGACTTCCGCTATTGGGATCGGCTCGACCGCTGCCTTTCGGCATTGCGTGAGATGAACATCGAGGCGGACATCATCCTCTTTCACCCCTATGACCGCTGGGGCTTTTCGAGGCTCGGGATGGAGAAAAACTTGCAGTATCTGAGGTATGCCGTCGCCCGCCTTTCCGCTTACCGCAATGTGTGGTGGAGCCTTGCCAACGAGTACGAAATGGTGACGGCGCTCTCCTTGGACGATTGGGATACGATCGGGCGCTTTATCGCGGAAAAGGACGCTTATCATCATCTCATCGGCGTGCATGATTGGGTCTGCCCCTTCCCCAAGAAGAAATGGCTGACGCATGCCTCCATCCAGAGCGGCGAGGTGAGAAGGGTCGCTGCCTGGAAGAAGGAGTATGGCATCCCCGTCATCATCGATGAATTCGGCTATGAAGGCGATCTTCCGTTCGGATGGGGGAATTTATCCGCCTTTGAATTTATAAACCGCGCATGGAGCATTGCGGCGGTCGGCGGATATGCGACGCACGGCGAGACCTTCCACCGCGAGGACGAAGTCTTGTGGTGGGCGAAGGGCGGCAAACTTTACGGCAAGGCGCCCGAACGGTTTGCTTATCTTAAGAGCGTGATCGAAGAAGTCGGGGCGTTGGAGCCCGTTTCGGCGCTGCCGCAAGACCCCAACGGCAACGACGGGAACGATTGGGTGAGGAAGCTTGTAGAAGGGTTTCCTGTCCGCGAACAGTGGCAGATGGAGCTCTGTTTTGCCGAGTTTTACGGCCGCAACGAGGGACACCGTATTCTGTATCTCGGCCGTCAGTGCGCGCGGTATCTGGAGCTCGCGCTTCCCGAAAAGGGCGAATACCGCGTGGAAGTCATCGATAGTTGGGAGATGACGCGGAGAACGGCATATGAGGCTGCCTGCGGCAAGGTACGCGTGGAACTGCCCGCCAAAGAGGGCATGGCGCTCCTTGTCACGCGTTTAAGCGGAGAAAATTTATAAAATTCGGAGGATAGATATGGATAAGATCGTTTTGGGATTTGCGCCGACGAGGCGGAGCATTTTCTCCGCGCCTGCGGCGGTGGAGTATGCAAACTACACGCGCGAGAAGCTGCGCGCAATGGGCGTGGAGTTCGTCGATATCGACGATATTTCTTCGGACGGGCTGCTGCACGACGATAACGACCGCGTGAAGATCGCCCAAAAATTCAAGGCGGCGGGGGTGGACGGACTCTTCTTCCCGCACACCAACTTCGGCACGGAGTATGAAGTCGCCCGCCTCGCAAAGGAGATGGGGCTGCCCGTCCTTTTGTGGGGCCCGCGCGATGAGCGCCCCGATGAGAACGGCGTGCGCCTGCGCGACAGCCAGTGCGGGCTCTTTGCAACGGGCAAGGTGCTGCGCAGATTTCAGGTACCCTTCACCTATCTTTGCAACTGCAATTTGGAAGACGAGGCGTTTGAGCGGGGCGTGAAGCTGTTCCTTGCCGTCTGCAACACGGTGAAGGCATTCCGCAAGACGCGCATTTTGCAGATCGGCCCGCGCCCCTTCGACTTCTGGTCGACGATGTGCAACGAAGGGGAGCTCCTTGAAAAGTTCAACATCCAGCTTGCGCCCGTGCCGCTTCCCGAGCTCACCGCCGAGATGAAGAAGGTGAAGGCGGACAAGGAACAACTTGCAAAGATCGTCGCCTTCTGCCGCGAACAGTTCAAGATCTCCGTCTCCGACGAACAACTCGAAAACGTTGCGGCGCTCAAGGGCGCCATGCGCAACCTGGCGGAAAAGTACGGCTGCAATGCAGGGTGCATCCAATGCTGGAATGCTTTGCAGGATGAGATCGGCATCATGCCGTGCGCCGCGAACAGCCTTCTCAATGAGGAGGGCTTCCCCGTCGCCTGCGAGACGGACATCCACGGGGCGATCACTTCGGTGCTGGTGGAAGCCGCGGGCATGGGCGTGAAGCGCTCCTTCTTCGCCGACTGGACGGTGCGCCATCCCGACAACGAGAACGGGGAGCTCCTGCAGCACTGCGGACCGTGGCCGTCTTCCTGCTTGAATTGCAAGCCCGAGATCTGCTATCCTTTGGCTTTCGACTATCCCGGCGCGGTGGCGGGCGAAGCCAAGCACGGCACGATGACGCTCGCCCGCTTTGACGGCGACAACGGCGAATATTCGCTGCTCCTCGGCAACGCGAAGGGCATCGACGGGCCGTACACCAAGGGCACCTATGTGTGGGTGGAAGTCAGGAACTGGAAGCGGCTGGAGGCGAAGATCGTCGAAGGGCCGTACATCCATCACTGCGTGGGTATCCATCAGGACGTCGTGCCCGTCCTCTATGAGGCGTGCAAGTATCTGGGCATCAAGGCCGATCTCTATGACGATATAGAGGAAGATGTGAAGGCATATATCCGGGGGGAATGAGATGGACGAACTCACAAAAAAATCGTATCGGCTGCGGCGCATCGTCCTCGAGGCGGTGTATCGCTCCTCGTCGGGACACATCGGGGGCGATCTCTCCGTCGTCGATATTCTCAATGTGCTGTATAATAAGATCATGAACGTTTCGCCCGAGAAAGTGCACGATCCCGACCGTGACCGCTTTGTTCTGAGCAAGGCGCACTGCGCGGACTGCTTGTATGCGGTGCTCGGCGACAGGGGGTATTTTGACCTTGAGGAATACCTTAACACCTTCGAGCGTTTTCAAAGCCGCTTTATCGGCCACACGAATACGGATATCCCCGGCGTGGAGATGAACGGCGGCTCTTTGGGGCACGGCCTTGCGGTGGGCGTCGGCATGGCGCTCGCGGCGAAGATGGATAAGAGGGCTTACCGCACTTATGTCGTCCTCGGCGATGGGGAGATGGCGGAGGGCAGCAACTACGAGGCCATGATGGCGGCGGCGCAGTACGGTTTGGATAATCTCTGTGCGACCGTCGATCTCAACGGGCTGCAGATCTCTGGCACGACGAAGGAAGTCATGAACAGCGCGCCTTTGGCGGAAAAGTTCAAAGCATTCGGCTGGAACGTGGTGGAAGTTGCGGACGGAAACGACTGCGAACAGTTGATTGCGGCCTATGAGGCGGCAAAGAACTGCAAGGGGATGCCTACTGCCGTCATCGCGCACACGGTGAAGGGCAAGGGAGTCTCCTTCATGGAGAACAACGCGAAGTGGCATCACGGCGTGATGAGCGCCGAACAGTACGAGCGCGCGGTGCGCGAATTGGAGGCGATGTATGAATAAAGTGACCAACCGCCAGGTCATCTGCGATACGCTGCTTGCGGCGGCAAAGGAAGATCGGAATATCATCGTCGCCTGCTCCGATTCGCGCGGGTCGGGCTCCATGACCGCCTTTTTTGAGCAGTTCCCTGCCCAAAGCGTGGAAGTGGGCATTGCGGAGCAGGATCTCGTCTCCATTTCGGCGGGGCTTGCGGCGTGCGGGAAGAAGGTGTTCGCCGTGTCGCCCGCCTGCTTCCTCTCCACCCGCTCCTATGAACAGGCGAAGGTGGACGTCGCTTATGCGGAGACCAACGTCACGCTCGTCGGCATTTCGGGGGGCATTTCCTACGGGGCGCTCGGCATGACGCACCACTCGCTGCAAGATATTGCGGCAATGTCGGCTCTGCCCGGGATGCGCGTGTATCTTCCTTCCGACCGCTTCCAAACGAAAGCCGTCGTCGAGGAATTGCTCCAGGACGAAAAGCCTGCCTACATCCGCGTTTCGCGCAGTGCGAGCGAAGATCTCTATTCCGAAGACACCGTTTTCTCGGGCGGCGCAAAGGTGCTGAAAGAGGGGAAGGACGTGCTGTTCGTTGCCTGCGGCGAACTCGTTGCGCCCTGCCTGCATGCGGCGGAGCTGCTCGAAAAGGAGGGCGTTTCGGCGGGCGTTGTCGATGCCTACCGCGTCAAGCCGCTCAATGAGGAACTTATTTTGAAGGCGGCGGAAGGGGTGCGCCTTGTGGCGGCGGCGGAGGAACATTCGCCCTACGGCGGGCTGTTTTCGATGACGGCGCAGCTGTTCTCTTCGAAGTGCCCGAAGAAAGTCGTGGGGCTCACCCTGCCCGACGGGCATATCGTCACGGGGACGCAATCGGAGGCCTTTCAGTACTACGGGCTGACCGCAGAAGGCATCGCAAGGCGCGTGAAAAAGGAGCTCGCATGAAGACGGTACTTTGTATCGACCAGAGCACGCAGGGCACAAAGGCGCTCCTTCTCGATGAAGAGGGGCGGGTGATCGCGCGCGCCGCAAGGCCGCACAGGCAGATCGTCGACGGGCGGGGATATATCTCCCATGACCTCAATGAGATCTGGCAGAATGTGCTTCTTGTCGCCCGCGAGTGCGTGGGGGAGAATGCCGCGAGCGTGAAAGCGGTCGGCATCTCCAACCAACGGGAGACGAGCTGTATGTGGAACGATGAGGGCCCGCTTGCAGATGTCGTCGTGTGGCAATGTGCGCGGGCAAAGGATATTTCCGACGCGCTCGCCCCCTATTCTGAGACCATCCGCCAAAAGACGGGGCTTCCTCTCTCGCCCTATTTCCCCGCTGCCAAATATGCGTGGCTCCTGCGTCATACAAAGGCGAAAGGAAGGGTGCACCTCGGCACGGTGGACAGTTATTTGGTCTGGAAGCTGACGGGCAGCTTTTATACAGACTATTCCAATGCTTCGCGCACGCAGCTCTTTGATCTCCATACGCTGCAATGGGATGAGGAGCTGTGCCGCCTCTTCGGCGTGCCCGTCGAAGCGCTGCCCGAGGTCAAAGACAGCGACGGCGTGTTCGGCTATACCGACCTGGGTGGGCTGTTCCCCGAAAAGGTGCCCGTGTGCGGCGTTCTGGGCGATTCGCACGCCGCCCTCTTCGCCGAGGGATGCCTTGCCGCGGGGCAGCTCAAAGTCACTTACGGCACGGGAAGCTCCGTGATGATGAACGTGGGGGAGAAATTCGTTGAGAGTCGCTGCGGGCTCGCTTCTTCGCTCGCATGGAAGCGGAAGGGGAAAGTCAGTTATGTGCTCGAAGGGAATATCAATTATTCCTGTGCCGTCATCACCTGGCTGAAAGACGATCTGGGGCTCCTGAACGACGCGAAGGAGGCGGGCGTGTTGGCGGCGGAAGCGAATGCGCAGGACGAGACGGTGCTCATCCCCGCCTTTTCGGGGCTTTCTGCGCCCTATTGGAAGCCGGAGGCAAGGGCCGCCATCCTCAACATGAGCCGCACGACGGGCAAAAAGGAGCTTTGCCGTGCGGCGGAGGAGAGCATTGCCTTTCAGATCGCCGATATTCTGGATGCGCTCCGCGCCGATACGGGGCTCGAAGCCCGCGAAGTGCGGGCGGACGGCGGCGCCGCGGGGGATGCGTTCCTCATGCAGCTGCAGGCGGACGTTTCAGGGGCAAGCGTGCTTGCTTCCTGTGAGCGTGAGCTTTCCCCGCTCGGGGCGGGCGTGCTTGCGGGCATTGCGGCGGGGGTGTACCAAGAGGACGTCCTCCAAGGCGAGGTGCGCCGTTTTACGCCCCGCGAAAATGCGCGCGTCATAGCTTCCCGCGCTCGCTGGAAAAATTGTCTGAAACAGCTATAAGCACAAAAGCCCGCGAAGTGCGGGTTTTTTTGCGGCAAAATAGAAAACGATTTGATACAAAATAAAACAATTTTGCAAGACGAGGAGGGGCGGTTTGTGCTATCATAGAGAAAAACTCCGGAGGCGAAAGATGGACGAACAGGCGATCAAGCAATTCAGAGACTACATGATCGAGGCGGGCAGGCGCAACAGAGAACAGAAGTACGAAAAGTACCGCCGTCTCAACGCGTTCTGCGAGAAGGGACAGATACTGTTTACGGGATCCTCGCTCATGGAGTACTTTCCCGTCGTTGAGATGGCGCAGGGGCTGCGTTCAATCTTATCGTTGTGTCGCTCGATCTCATCTTATACTTCCGCAATCTGCGCCTTGATAAAAAGGCGGCGGGAAACGGAGTGAAAGAGTAAGTGATGATTTGTATCGCCGCGGCGGCGGGGCAAACTGCCCCGCCGCCGCGGCTTTCAAAAAAGGCGCCCTGCGGTTTATGCCGCAGGGCGCACCATGTTGATTTGCTTCGTTAATTTGCTTCGTAGCCGTTCGGGTTATGGCTTTGCCAGTTCCACTGGTCGCGGCACATCTCCTCGATGCCGTTTTTTGACTCCCAACCGAGCTCTCTCTTTGCCTTGGAGGCGTCTGCATAGCAGACGGCGATATGCCCGCGCGGCGGGGCTTGATCTCATAGGGGAGCGTCTTCCCGCACGCCTTTTCGAAGGCGTGGATCATATCGAGCACGCTGTAGCCGACGCCCGTGCCGAGATTATAGACGTACACGCCCGCTTCCTTGCAGCCCTCGATGAGGGAGAGATGTTCGGGCGTGCCGTAAACGGTCGCAGAAGACGAGAAGACGAGCTTTTTGACGTTATGCGCCTTCATCGTTTCGAGGAGCACGAGGGTGCCGTAGAGGTTGTTGTCGTAGTATTCGATGGGTTTTTGCACGCTCTCGCCCACCGCTTTGAGACCCGCGAAGTGGATGACGGCGTCAAACGTGTTCTCCGAAAAGATGCGCTCCATTGCGGTGCGGTTGCGGATGTCCGCATTGTAGAATGCGACCTCTTTGCCCGTGATCGTTTTGACGCGGCGGAGCGATTCTTCATTCGAATTGGAAAGATTGTCGACGACGACCACCCCGTAGCCGCGCTCTTCTTCAGGAGCAATATCCCTTCCTTTGGCCATCCAATGCCTTCATCGGGAACGTCCTGTGCCATTCCGTTTTGGCGCGTGAGGAAAGAAAAGAGCAGCTCCTCTCCGAGATCAAGGACTGCTATCTCTATATAGCCGACCGCACGGGCACTCTGTGGGAGAACAACGAGCCGACTGCCTCCTGCTGCCACGGGTTCGCCTCCGTTGCTGCCGTCTGGCTGAAGGAGATCTTCGCTTGACAGGTGCGTGCGATTGCGGTAAAATGACAGAAAAAGGAGGGCGTCATGACAGAGCGCGAGAAACTGCATACGGGGGAGCTGTATCTTCCCGGCGATGAGGAGATCATGAAGGAGCAGACGGCGTGCCTTGAAAAGCTGTATGACTACAACGCGACGCGGCCTTCGGAAGGGGAGAAGCGGGCGCGGCTCCTCAAAGAGATGTTTGCCTCGATCGGCGAGGGGTGCTACATCGAACCGCCGCTGCATTCCAACTGGGGCGGGAAGCACTGCCACTTCGGAAAGAACGTGTACGCCAACTTCAATCTGACGCTCGTCGATGACACGCACATCTATGTGGGCGACAATGTGATGATGGCGCCCAACGTCGTGCTCGCGACGGCGGCGCATCCCGTCCTTCCCGAGCTGCGCGAAAAGGGGTATCAGTACAACGCGCCCGTCCGCATCGGGGAGGACTGCTGGCTGGGAGCGGGGGTCATCGTGCTGCCCGGCGTGACGATCGGACGGGGGAGCGTCATCGGCGCGGGGAGCGTTGTGACGAAGGACATCCCCGAGAACGTGGTGGCGTTCGGAAACCCCTGCTGTGTGGTGCGGCCGGTCGGGGAGCGGGACCGGGAATTTTATTTTCGCGACCGCAGGATCGATCCCGCTATGCTGAAGGGATAGACGATAGGAAAGCGATCTGCGTATCCCGATCGGGAAGCAAAATCGAAGCGGATAATATCGTGCATAACAAACGAGGCGGTGTACGTTCCGTGAAAAGGGGGCTGCAAGGTAGAAAAACGGCAAGCGATTAAAAACCGCTCGCCGAAACAAAATAGGTTAAAACGCAGGGGAAAGTAGGAACTCAATTATATTTTTATGGATAATGCCGTTGTTTGAGAAATCATGTTTGTCGCTGCTGACGACATATTTCGGGAAGTTGTCTTCAATTTTCAGAAGCGGACGGAACTCTCGTTCTATGACCGACCGATCTGCAAGCAGGTACGCGACTTGAATATAGATTTTCTCCCGTCCTTTCAGGCAGATGAAATCAACTTCATAATCTCCGATCTTACCGACATGGATCTCATATCCACGGGAGAGCATTTCGATAAATATAATATTTTCGTATAATTTGTTGTAATCTACGAGGTCAGAACTTTTTACATTGTTCCGCAAGCCGAGATCGGTAGCGTAATATTTTTCGTTTGTTGAGAGCAGGGCTTTGCCTTTCAGATCATAGCGGGGAGCGGTCAGGACAACCATTGCGTTTTTTATTGCGGAGATATAGTTCATCAAAGTAGCTACGGTCGTCTTTACACCTTCGCTTTTGAGCTTGTTGCAGATCGCGTTTGCGGAGAACGGATTGCCGACGTTTTCCAAAAGAAAAGCAGTTAAGCGTCTTAAAAGATCGACGTCGCTTATTTTGTTTCGAGCAATTATATCCTTAACGACGATTGTGTTGAAGACATCGTCCAAATAAACGCGGATGGATTGTTCGTCCTCCAAAAGAAATCTTTGAGGCAGCCCACCAAAGCGCAGATAATCGTCAAAATATGTTTCCTCGGTTGTAAATACTCTCGGAAAACTCATAGGAAAAGTAACGCCCGCACCGCCTTTCAATTCCAAATATTCGGAAAAAGTGAAAGGATAAACGGTGAAGTGAACATATCGTCCGGCAATATAAGTGGCGAGTTCACCGGAAAGCAGATTTGAGTTTGAGCCGGTAATGTAAATGTCGCAGTCAATATCAACCGAGAACGAATTGATGACTTTTTGCCAATCTGATACCTCTTGTATCTCATCAAAAAACAAGTAAAGCCTTTTCCCGGATACGGCTTTGCTTTTTTGTAAAACGTGTTCATAGAGTGCATCGGCAGTCTGATATTTGCGGTTGGCAAACGATTCAAAGTTTATATCTACGATGCGTTCGTTGTTAATGCCCGCTGCTTGAATATGCTCTCGCACTTGAGAGAGGAGAACGGTTTTTCCGCTGCGTCTTACGCCGATGATTACTTTAATGAGCGGTTTATCGATGAAAGGGATTATTTTTTGAAGATATTTTGTGCGCTTGATCATTCTTCACCTCCTATTTTTTATTATTTTATCAAATAAAACCAAGTTAGTCAAGAGTTTTGATTAGTATAGAGATATAAAATCAGAAAAAATCTTGTCGATTTATAGTGTATGCGTGCATTTCACGGGCGAGCTATGGTATCATTCACTTGGGAATGGTAGGGAATGAAAAAGGGATGGATTTGGATAGACGGTTGATTTATTTCGGATGCAGCCCCTGCCGCGTAGTGCGGCCGGTCGGGGAGCGGGACCGGGAGTTCTATTTCCGCGACCGCAGGATCGATCCCGGCCTTTTAGAGGAATGAAACATGGGCGGCGGTGCTTTTAGCTCCGCCGCATAAAACAACGG
>QAKM01000035.1 GCA_003343805.1 Bacillota bacterium
GGCATCACCGTCTCCCACCTTCGTTTCGGCAAGACGCCCATCCAGAGCGAATACCTCATCGACGCGGCGGACTTCATCGCCTGCCACAACCCCTCCTACATCATCCGCTATGACATGGTCAGCGACCTCAAAGACGGCGGTTCCTTCCTCCTCAACGCTCCCTGGACGAGCATCGAAGAGCTCGAAGTCAACCTGCCTGCCAAGGTCAAGAACACCCTCGCAAAGAAGCACGCGAAGCTGTATGTCATCGACGCGATCTCCATTGCGGCGAAGCTCGGCCTCCGCGGCAGGACGAACACCATCCTGCAGTCGGCGTTCTTCCTCATCAACGAGCAGATCATGCCCTACACCGAGGCGGTCGACCTCATGAAGAAGATGGCGTACAAGTCCTTCGCAAGAAAGGGCGACGCCGTCGTGCAGATGAACTACAACGCGATCGACTCCGCAAAGGAGCACCTCGTCCAGATCGACATCCCCGAATCGTGGGCAACGACGACGGAAGGCGCGGAGATGATCAAGCTCGCAGACAACGACTACTTCAAGAACGTCATCGCGCCCATCCTCGCGCTCGAAGGCGATAAGCTGCCTTCCTCCGCCTTCAATGCGGACGGTTCCGTCCCCACCGGCACGACCAAGTTCGAAAAGCGCGGCGTTGCCGTCATGGTGCCCAAGTGGGTCAAGGAAAACTGCGTGCAGTGCAACCAGTGCTCCTTCGTCTGCCCGCACGCCTGCATCCGTCCCGCCCTCGTTGCGGAAGGCGCAGCAAAGCCCGCAGACTTCGACACCAAGCCCGCGACCGGCATCAAGGGCTATGAGTTCCGTATGCAGGTCTCCCCGCTCGACTGCATGGGCTGCGGCGTGTGCGCAGAGGTCTGCCCCGGCATGAAGGGCAACAAGGCGCTCGTCATGACCCCGTTTGCAGAGCTCGAAGTCAAGGAAGCCGCAAATTGGGAATATGCCGTCGATCTGCCTGAAGTCGACCTTTCCGAAGTCAAGATGGCAGACGTCAAGAAGAGCCAGTTCACCCCTTCGCTCTTCGAGTTCTCCGGCGCGTGCGCAGGCTGCGGCGAGACGCCTTACGTCAAGGTCGTCACCCAGCTCTTCGGCGATCGGATGATCATCGCGAACGCGACGGGCTGCTCGTCCATCTACGGCGGCTCCTCCCCTACCTGCCCCTACACCGTCAACAAGCAGGGCCACGGCCCCGCATGGGCAAACTCCCTCTTCGAGGACAACGCAGAGTTCGGCTACGGCATGAACCTCGCTTACAAGGCAAGAAGAGAGACCCTCAAAGAGAAGGTCGCAAAGCTTGCAGAAGCTTGGGCGGGCTATGAAGAGGGCAAGGCTGCCTGCGAGGCGTGGATCGGGAACATGAACGACGCCGAAGGCAGCAAGAAGGCTGCGGCAGCGCTTATCAAGGCTTGCGAAGGCTGCAAGGACTGCGGCTGCGAAGCGGATGCGCTCGTCAAGGAAGTGCTCGCGGATAAGGACTGCCTCGTCAAGAAGTCCTTCTGGATCATCGGCGGCGACGGCTGGGCTTATGATATCGGTTACGGCGGCCTCGACCACGTCCTTGCCTCCGGCGAAGACGTCAACGTGCTCGTCCTCGATACCGAGGTCTACTCCAACACGGGCGGCCAGGCAAGTAAGTCCACCCCCATCGGCGCGGTCGCGAAGTTCGCATCGAGCGGCAAGCGCGTGAAGAAGAAGGACCTCGGCATGATCGCGGCGACCTACGGCTATGTGTATGTCGCTCAGTGCGCGATGGGCTCGGACAAGGCACAGCTCGTCAAAGCCCTCAAGGAAGCAGAGGCTTACCACGGCCCTTCGCTCATCATCTGCTACGCGCCCTGCATCAACCACGGCATCAACATGACGAAGTCGCAGGCAGAGGAGAAGGCGGCAGTCGACTGCGGTTACTGGCAGCTCTTCCGCTACAACCCCGAACTTGCCAAGGAAGGCAAGAACCCCTTCGTCCTCGATTCCAAGGATCCCACGGGCGATTACCAGGCGTTCATCCTCGGCGAGACGCGCTACGCTTCCCTCAAGAAGACGCAGCCCGCCGTTGCAGAGGAGCTCTTCAAGGAGACCGAAGAGGCTTCCAAGGAGCGCCTTGCAGGCTACAAGCACCTCGCTGCAAGAGAGTAAAAATAAGCGGTTTTCACCGCTGAGAGAAGAAGAGGCGGCTCGCATGAGCCGTCTCTCTTTTTGTTTTTCCTTTCGATGGGGCATGGATATTCCATGCTCCTCTTGTTTTTTGGGGGATTGACAATAGAGAGAACGAGGCGTATAATATAGTCAAGCGCAGTTGCGCCTGGGGGAATCTCTTGGAGGAGCCGACGAACGGCGTTTTACTTGCTAACCCCTTCCGTTACCGCGGATACTACTACGATTCGTCCATCGGGCTCTACTATCTGAACAGCCGTTACTACGACCCCGAGACGGGCAGATTCCTGAACGAAGATCTTGTCAGCTATCTCGAGCCCGAGACGATCGGCGGTATCAACCTGTACGCCTACTGCCTGAACGATCCCGTCAACTATGTTGATCCAACCGGACATAAAGCTGAATGGTGGCAGTGGCTCATTTCGGGCATTGAGATTGTTGCCGGAATTGCCTTGATTGCTACAGGCGTCGCTTCTGGAGTGGGAATTGGATTGATTGGGCTTGGTGTAGGTTCGATGATCAGCGGTGCACTTAATGAAAGCAACGGGGGGAGCTTCTTTGTCGGATGGTTCAGCGGACAAATAGGAGGTGGACTTTCTCTAATTCCATATGTTGGACCTGCATTAGGAGGCTTCGTCGGTTCAGTCGTCACAGATTGGATTGATAAAGGGTGGAATAATGTGGATTGGGAAAAGGCTCAATGGAGTGGCTTCTTTGGGTTTTTATTAGGTGCTCCCTATATTGATGATGTGACAGATGTTTTTATTAATTTTATGCAAGCCAAAAACTCTATTTTTATTAGCTTAATTAGTAGTTTAATAGATTATTTTGGGGGAAACAAGTACGATGAAAATCAAAAAAGAAAAATTTCATATTTTCCCGCACGTTACTGTTAGTATATGGCTGCACTTGATGGTGTTTCTGGTGTTTATCCTTCTTGCGGAGATTTTGGGTCGGGAGAACGGAGCAGAATTTGAACGGGCGAGGCTGATTTTGTTCATCGTGTACCCTATCTGTTTTCTCGGAATGGTACTGTTGTTGAATGTGTTCTTCTGGAATGCTGTTGTCACATTGGATTCCAAGGGGATGCGCCAACGGCAGGGGAGAAAGGTGTATGTGTGGCGATGGGACGAAGTTTTAAATGTGACATGCAAAACAAAACGTCCGTGGCTGTTTAGAAGCGGTCAAGCTGCTGTTTTAGCGCCAAAGTTCAAGTTTATCTCTTCTGCACATGGCAGAAAGCTGACGATCGTCATGGAAAAATATACGCGGAATGCCTTTTTCCAAATATGTCCCAACGAAGCATTGTGTCAGAAGTGCCGAGACCTCTTAGCGGATTGTAATTTCAGCTATATTTGATTGAAAAAAGGAGCACGGAGAAATCCGCGCTCCTTTGGCCGTGCTTGGGGGATTGACAACGGGGAGAACGAGGCGTATAATATAGTCAAGCGCGGTCGCGTTTAGGGCAATTTGTTAGAAGAGCCCGCAAGCGGGATCATGTCTGAAAATCCCTTCCGCTACCGCGGGTATTACTACGATACTTCCATCGGGCTCTACTATCTGAACAGCCGTTACTACGACCCTGAGACGGGCAGATTCCTGAATGAAGATCTTGTCAGCTATCTTGAACCCGAAACGATCGGCGGCATCAACCTGTACGCCTACTGCTTAAACGATCCTGTCAACAACATCGACCCCAGCGGACATTTTGTGCTCTCGTTACTCATTGCTTTGACCGTGACGGGAGCTGTGGTCGGCGGGGCGACAGCGGGACTGATCGCAAGCAGCAATGGGGCTCAGGGCTGGGAACTTGCAGGATCGATCTTAGGCGGAGCGCTGCTTGGCGGGGCGATCGGTGCATTCGCTGGGCTCGGGCTTCCGATGATCGGTGGCGCGGCCGGTGGGGCAATGGCTATTGCAGGCGGTGGTATTGCCAGTGGTGGAGCAGCTGGTGGCGCGATAGCAATTTCTGCGGTCGGGTTAAGCGTGTGTATTTTTTCATTGACCCTCTTGTTTTCACGAATCGTCGAGGGAAATGGGTATCGAATCGATCATCATTATCTCAATGATCATGATCCGATTCATGTCCATATTTCTGGAGACCAGGGGCAGACTAAGGTCGATTTGAATGGTAATCCACTGCCTGGACAGCGACCCATGACAGTTGGAGAAAGAAAAATATTTTGGAGATACATCGACAAAATAAAAGATGCTTTAAAACGTTGGTTGTAAAGGATGGCTATGTACTTTCATAATCGTTATGGGCTTCATGATACACAGATAACAAAGATTAGTGCGACAAATGATTTGATTGATTTGGAATTTAGAAATGGTATTTATAATCTTGATTCTACAAACAAAGAAACGGACCTTACAAAATGTTGTCATGTTTTGATTCAGATCAGCAATCCTAATATAGAAACCTGTGTTGAAATCATAAAGGTTAAGAAGAGGAAGCTGCATTATATCAGCCTTGCTGAATTGCAGGAAATGATGACCCATTCGGTATTTGAAGTGGAGTTGGATTTATATTCAAACTTCAACAATGCTATTATGTTGATTGGATATATAGCCAGTCATAAAATTGTCTTTACAATATATGAATCAATTGATTTTAGAATTTCTATTTCAAGATAGAGTAATATTACTCATTAGATTCTGAAAACACAACCCAAAGGGAGCACGGAGAAATTCGTGCTCCTTTTGCCGTATAATGGGGATTGACAAGTTGCTCATTTTGTAGTATCATGAAGATGTAGGCGGCACGCTGATCGGTGAGTATGTGTACGACGCGTGGGGGAATCTTTTAGAGGAGCCGACGAACGGCGTTTTACTTGCCAACCCCTTCCGTTACCGTGGGTACTACTATGATACGTCCATCGGGCTTTACTACCTGAACAGCCGCTACTACGACTCCGAGACGGGCAGGTTTCTGAACGAAGATCTTATCAGTTATCTTGAACCCGAAACGATCGGCGGCATCAATCTGTACGCCTACTGCTTAAACGATCCTGTCAACTATATTGATCCAACCGGGCATAAAGCTGAATGGTGGCAGTGGCTCATTTCGGGCATTGAGATTGTTGCCGGAATTGCCTTGATTGCTACGGGTACTTTTTCCGCGTTGGGTGCAGGTCTTATTGCTCTTGGTGTTGGTTCTATGATTAGTGGTGCTGTTAATGAAAGCACTGGTGGCAGCTTTATGGCTGGTTGGTTAGGGGGGCAGGTCGGAGGGATCTTCTCTTTAATACCAGTCGCTGGTCCAGCCATAGGGGCTTTTTCCGGCTCTGTTGTGACCGACTGTATTGACAAAGGTCAAAATAATATTGATTGGTCGAAAGCCGTAGTGAGTGGCGTTTTTGGATTTTTATTGGGTATGCCATATATTGATTTGGGTAGTGATATCGTAATCAATTTACTACAAGCTAAAAATTCCATTCTGATCGGGTTTGTTCATAATTTAATTGATTCCCTTTGGGGGAGAGAGGAGCCTTGAAAAAAAGAAAGACGAAGAAAAATTATATTTTTCCGCACGCTTCAAGCAGCGCATTCCTGCATATAGCGGTTTTGGTTTTTGGTACTGTCGCGATCGTGATCTTAGAGCGCGATCTTGGCGAACAATTCTCCTATGTGATCTTGATTTGCGCGAGCGTGTTTCCCGTGATACTCGTGTTAATGGCAGTTTTGTTGAATGTTTTCTTTTGGAACGCGGTCGTCGTGATCGATGACGAAGGAATGCACCAGCGTCGCGGCCTCCACGTCTATTCTTGGCGGTGGAAGGAAATTCAAACGGTGAAATGCAAAACGCAAAGACCTCGTCCGTTTCGTTCAGCCCAATGGAGCGCAAGGTTTTCTCCCAAATTCAGATTTCGTTCCATAACACACGGGAAGGAGCTGGCGATCGTAATGGAGTACGGCGTCCGGAAGCGTTTCTTTCAGCGGTGTCCGGATGAGATGCTGAAGAGGAAATGTCAAGACCTTTTGCGAGAATGTAATTTCTTCTATATCTGACCCATCCCAAGAGGAGTACGGAGAAATTCGTGCTCCTTTTGCGGTGTTTTTAGGTATTGACAACGGGGAGAACGAGGCGTATAATATAGTCTAGCGCGGTCGCGTTTAGGGCAATTTGTTGAAGGAGCCGGAAAGCGATGTGCTTCTTGCCAACCCCTTCCGTTACCGTGGGTACTACTATGATACGTCCATCGGGCTCTACTACCTGAACAGCCGTTATTACGACCCCGAGACGGGCAGATTCCTGAACGAAGATCTTGTCAGCTATCTTGAACCCGAAACGATCGGCGGCATCAACCTGTACGCCTATTGTCTGAACGATCCTGTCAACAACATCGACCCCAGTGGGCATTTTGTGATGCAGCATAATATGAGTAGATTAATTCATATGCGATCGATTATGGCAAAAAGCGATTTGTCTTGGTTTGCAGGTCATGTAAATTCGATTTCTAAATCACAGGAAATATATTTGCTATCGCTGGGTGTTTTAAGCTTTTCATATGCTATCTCCGCCTTTGAAGCAGATAGAGACAAATCATTCCTATATTCATATTCAGATCTAAATGGGACCCTTTCGTCGTATGGAATTGGGGCTAATGTCAGAGGTTGGTTTGGAATTCAATTAGGGCTTTCTGTAGGTTTTTCTGATTGGCGCTTTTTACTCACAGGAAGAAATAGTCCGTTTGATTTCACAAGTTCTGTAAAGCTAACTCCATGGATAACTTTTAATGCGTCAATAGGCCTGGGTGGACTTGGACTTGGGATTCCGTTTCAAAACGAGAATACGTCTCATGACTTCTCCATTCACATTCCACTGACGGGTATAGCTGGAATGATATTAGCGTATTTTGGGGGCATAATTTTCCCTATTCTACTGCCTGGGTTCAGCTCTTAAAGTAAAGTGATTGGAGACATATATGTTTCATTGGCTTCTGAATGTCATTTTGCTGCTTTTTGCCGTTGCGTTTGGATCAATGCTGATAATCGGTGGCGAGACATCATACTCCTTGTTTGCTCTTTTGGGTGTGAATGGTCAAGAGAATCAAATGATCTGCTGTGCTGTGGTTTGGATGCTTTTCTTTGCTTGGCTGGTGATTCTTGGAGTTCGTCGTGCTAAGATTCATAGAGACGTCATGACGGCAATAAAGCAAAACAAGCTTGACTCTGGTGCAAAAAGGGCAAAAAAATATTATCAACAAAACAGGCTGTTGTTTTGGAAATTAAGGCTCTATATTGCTTATGTGGAAAAGGACAAAGTCTTTTTGCAGGAATTTCAAGAAGAAAATGCGAAGCGAAAGTCCGGGCATACAAAATACATTTTGAGTTCTGCTTGCTTGTTCTTATTGGATTTTCTAAGCGGTACAGGAGCCATGAACGCAGAACTTGCTCCTCTGATCTGTGAGGCTGAAAAAATTCAGGGAAGTGAACGCTTGTCCTTTTTGTTGAAAATGGTTCAATGCTGTCTACAGAACGACACAAAAAATCTGAGGGCACATCTTGATGCGATGCCACAGAATTTCTGTTCTACATCGATCGAGATTATTGGTGTTTTGCGTGCATTTTCAAAAAACACATATCCTAAAAAATGATGAGCATATGTTGTCTTGATAGCTTTTACTAATGTAGAGATGTGCGAAAACGCTCCCAATGCGCAGAATTAAATAAGAGGAGCATGGAATGATCCATGCTCCCCTTGTTTTTTGGGGGGATCAGCAACGGAGTACTCTTTTCTTCACGGCGTTCAACTTTCCACACACCCTCTCCCCTGCCGCCGTCTCTATGCCCCTCTCCCCCGCCGCCCTCACACCACCCTTCTATATGCCCCTCACCCGCCGCCCCGCCTAAGCCGCGCAAAGGGTTGGAAAGCAGTTGACATCTCCCCCGCCCTGTGCTACAATGAAACAGCGCGGGCGCCCCTGCCCCGCGCAAAAATACAAGGAGGAAACCCGATCATGTCTTTTTGGGAAAAGATCGTAAGCGGCGTCGGCGCCTTCTGGGAGCAGTTCGTGAACAACACGGGGCTCACCATCGTCCGCACGCTCGCCTTTCTCGTTTTGGGGCTCGTCGTCATCCGCATCGTGCAGATCATCGCCCGCTCCGCCTCGCTCAAGAGCAAGCGGCTCGACCGCGCCGCCTCTACCTTCGTGCTCTCCATCCTCACGGTGGTGCTGTATATCGCGCTCGTCATCGTGCTCGTCAGCTCTCTGGGCTTCTCTACGGCAGGCATCATCGCGGCGTTTTCCGCCGTCGCCCTCGCCGTCGCCCTCGCCTTGAAGGACAGCCTCGGCAGCCTTGCGAACGGCGTCATCATCATCTTCACGAAGCCCTTCAAGAAGGGAGACAGCGTCAAGATCGGCGACTACACGGGCAGCGTGCAGGAGATCCGCCTCTTCAACACCAAAATTTTAACGCCCGACAACGACACCGTCATCATCCCCAACAGCGACGTTTTGGGGAGCGAGCTCGTCAATTACAGCACCATGCCCATGCGGCGCATCGCCTTCAACTTCTCCGTTGCCTACGGCGAGGACCCCGAGACGGTCAAGCGCGTCGTGCTCGAAGGGGTGAAGGCCATCCCCAACGTCGTCGAGACGCCCGCGCCCTCCGTCGTCATCACCGACTATCAGGCGAGCGCCGTCGGCTATTCCGTGCGCGTGTGGACACCCAACGAATTTTACTGGACGACGCACGCCGCCATCCGCGACACCGTGCTGAAAGTGCTCAACGAGAACGGGCTCGAGATCCCCTACGAGCGCCTCGAGGTCACGATGCGGCCCAACGCTTCCTACGGAGGTGACGAAAAATGAACGTCTTTCTGCTGTTGACCGATGCTGCCGAACCGGCCGCCGAAGCCGCCGGAACTTCGGGCGAGCTGCTCCTCAACTATCTCATCTACGCCGTCATCATCGTCGTCGGCATCCTCATCCTGCTGCTCCTGAGAAGGGCTTCCCGCCTGCCTTCTCATGCGGAAGTCAAGCAAAAGATCGCCGCCTTCTCCGCCGCCCTTGCCGCCATGGACGAGAGCGCGCCCGAACATCTTGTGGAGCGGCTCAACCGAGCCAACAAGCTCCTCGGCGATTGCGACAAGCTCATCTATGCGACGAGCGCCATCGCCCAGAAGGAGCGCGACAGCGATATGGACGGCGTTTGCACCCTCCTCGAAGGGGCGCGGGAAGAGCTCTCCGCCTTCCGCAACGGGGGCGGCACGGAAGCCTGGCGCCTGCACGAGGCGCGCACCCGCACCGAAGGCAGCCTTGCCACGATGGAGCGCATCCTCGAGCGCGACAAAGCGCTCAAAAAGAACAAAAAGCGCGCCTGAACGCACCCGAAATAATTCTTTAGCGCCGCCGCGCGGGCAGTTGCCCGCGCGGCGGCACCTCTTTTTGCGGAGCGGCTTTTGGGCCGGCCGCCCCTGCTTTTGTTCAAAAAATTACCCTCTTGAATTTATGCAGGGGATATGCTATACTAAAGCCAAGATCAAACGGGAGGAAATCATGGACATATCCAACGCATCGCGGTTCATCAACAGCTATAACCGCATCGAAGCCCAGCTCAAGCTCGTCTACAATGCCAAGGCGACGCAGAACTTCACCGATCTCGTCAAGCGGTGTGCCGATCTCGACATCACCGTCCGCCGCTATGAAACCGAGCTCATCGACTACGGGAAACTGAGGAACGCCATCGTCCACCGCACGGACGGGGGCGCAGGCGAGACGGTCATCGCCGTTCCCTGCGACGAAGTCGTGCGCCACATCGAGTTCATCGAAAAGCTCCTCTGTCACCCGCCGCGGCTCATGGACGCCATCAAAGTGAAGAAGGTCACGTCCGTCTTTGCCGACAAGCCCGCCATCTCCGCCGTGGAGACCTTCGCCGCCTACCGGCAAAAGACGCTGCTCGTCTACGACCACGGCACCATGATCGGCGCCGTCAACACTTACCTTCTCTACTCCAAGATTTTGCAATGCGCGGCCTCCGGGAAGAGCGTCACCGACTTTTTGCTCACGACCCCCTGCCGCGAGCTCGTGGACGAGGAGGAGATGAAGCGCTATCTCATCGTGAGCCAGGAGGCGACCGTCTTTGACGTCTTTGTCGCCTTCGAGGAAAAGCGCGACCTCACCGCCGTCATCGTCACCGAAAACGGCGTGTTCGGCGAAAAGGCGCTCTCCATCATCACCCCTTCCGACTTCCCCCGCATCAACCGCTTCCTCGAAAACTACAACGCCAAACCGTTTTGACCCCCTTTCCGCCCGGGCAAAACCCATTTGAAAACACGGAAAAGTTTTCCGAAAAAAAGTTGCAAAAAAGGCAAAAAATTTTCACCAAAACGCTTGACAAATACAAAAAGCGTGCTATAATGTAGGCACAACAAGGAAGTAACCAACACGGCGACCTGAAATCAAACAAAAAGGATCAGCCAAATTACACTTCCCGGTCAAAGGATAATTTCCGAAAGGATACATCGTTTGAACAAAGAAACGAAACGTTTTATCTGTGGACGATTCCGAAACGGAATTGAAACCCAAGATTCTTTGCAAGAACGAAATATCTCAGAAGAAATGCCTCCCCCCAATCGGTAAGTTATAATTTCGGAAAAACCTTGCGTAAGATGAAAGGAATTCCTTCCACAGACGATTTGTTTCATGCGCAGAAGCAGAACGGGAAAAGTGCCACAAGTGGGAAGTTACCAAATTGTTGCGGCGAGTATCACATTTTATCGCTCGAAACCCTTCAAATCGCATTCATGAGGGAACAAAGTCCAAGACAATCTTAAAAAAGAATTTTTCAAAAAGAAAATTTTGGAAAAACTTTTTGGATCGGGTCAAGGAAAGATTTCAGAAAAAAATCGAAGAACAAATCTTTGGAACAGACAAGATGAAAACTTGGATGGAAAGAAGAGGCGGAAAACGGTTTGGGGTTCTGAAAATTAAGAAACAACACGGAATGGATGGGAAGAAAAGAGCAAGAAGATCGTAAAAGGGAAAGAAAAATTTTTCCGGATCGAGATTTTGACCGAAAGAAAAAAGTAGGGAAAAGCCTGTAAGTTCGATCTATGAGAGATACTTTTCGGAATCAGCGATCGGATCCTGAAATATGATATTCGTCTACAAGCGGTGCATCATCCGATGCACCGCTTACTTTTTGTGTCCCCTCCCCTTTCCGTCCAACGGATCAGGCCATCCGCGCAAGGGCATCCGGCCACGCCGCTCTCAACGGCCGCGCGATCGTGGCATCCGCGCAAGGCCATCCAGCCCCGCCGCCGCCAACGGCCACCCGATCATATCACCCACACAAAACCTTCCTCCCTTTTTTTCGCGCCGACCGCGCACCGCACCGCCACTTCTTCCCCCGAAAGCGATCGATCACACGAAAACAGCCCGCCGATCGGCGGGCCGTTTTTATCGGATGATCTTCAGGTCTTACTTGGAGGGGAGGAAATTCAGCAGGCTCTCGTACGTCCCCGGGAAGAAGATGAAGATGATGCACACGGCGAGCAGTGCCGCGAAGATCAAAAACAGCAGGAAGTTGCGTTTGACCATTGCCTCCAGCCCCACGACGGCCGCAATGACGAACGCGCCGTACATCCAGATCCCCTTGAAAACAGCGTACAGCCAATCGACATTGCTCAAGAAAGGCCACTGCGCATCGATGAGCAGCAGCGCAAACACGACCACATACACGACGGCGAGCACCTCGCCGATGAGATCGAACACACCCGAGAGCGTATTCTTCCAGTCTTTTTTACCCATGAAAAAGCACCTCCTTGCGCTTTGTGCTCCCTATTATATGCACGCAGGCGCCGCTTGTCAAGTGCTGCCGCCAAATTTTCATCCGATGTACTCCCTCTTAACAAAGGGACGAGTCCGAAAAGCCCTCCGCCTGCGCCCGATAGAGCGCCGCATACCGCCCGTCCTTTGCAAGCAGCTCCTCGTGCGTGCCCTCCTCCGCGAGATTGCCGTGTTCGAGCACCACGATGCGGTCCGCAAGCCCCGCCGCGCCCAGACGGTGGGTGACGATGACGCCCGTCTTTCCCCTCAGCCCCGCGCGGAAGCGCTCGTAGATCTCCCGTTCGCGCAGCGGATCGATGGCAGAAGTCGGCTCGTCGAGCACGGCGATCTGCGCCTCCCGGTAAAATCCGCGGGCGATGGAGAGCTGCTGCCACTCCCCGCCCGAGATCTCCCGGCCGCCGAACTCCCGGCCGAGCTGCGTTTCGGGCCGCACGCTGCCGTCGGGGAAGATGCGGCTCAGCTCCCGTTCGACGGCGCCTTCCTCTCCCCGTTCACGGTCGCCGAGCGTTATGTTGTCCGCCGCCGAGAGCCGATAGCGCACGAAGTCCTGAAAGACCGCCGTCTGCGTGCGGTGCAAGCTATGCTCCTCGGCCGAAAAGATGTCCTGCCCGTCGTAGAGCACACGGCCGCTCTGCGGGCGGTACAGCCCCAAAAGCACGCGCGCGAGCGTCGATTTGCCCGCCCCGTTCTCCCCCACGACCGCCAGCACCTCTCCCTTTTTTAAGGTGAGCGACACGCCGCAGAGCGCCTCGTGCTGCTGATTGGGATAGGAAAAGTGTACGTCCTCCAGCACGATCGCTTGCGTAAGGGGCGTGATACTCTGCTCCCCACGGCGTTCGGGGAGGGAGAGATATTCAAAATAGGGGCGGATCATGCGGCGGTAGGCGGCCTCGTTGCCGAGCGTCCCCGCAAGGCCGTTCAGAATACCGAGGAGGGAACCGTACGCCGCCACACTTGCCGAAAAGGCGGCAAGATCGATGAGGCCGTACCCGTAGAGGAGGAGCGAGACGACGAACCCGCCCGCCATCCCCGCCGCCGAGAGCGGGGCGAGCACCAGCCGAAGAAGGCACAGTTTGCGGGAGCGGACCTGTTCGGCGCGGTCACGGCGCTGCCGGCTCTCCTCCCGCCGCTTCAGAAGCAGCGCGTCCGCCCCCGTCATGCGCGTCTCTTTGCAGGCCGACTCATCCGTGAGAGCGCGCTCGTACTCCGTCTCCTCGCGGCGGCACGCCTCGGCGCGCGCATAGTCGCGCTCCCACAGACGGGCGCGGAAGAGCATCGTGAGGAAGGTCGAAAGCGCCGAAAGGGGCAGAAAGAGCAGAAACCACGGCTGAAAGGAGGAGAGATACCCCGCGATCATCGCCGCCTGCACGAAGGTGAAGAGGCTCTCCACCCAGATCTCACCGAAGCGGAAGAGGCTCTGCCGTGCGCCGTCCGCCTGCCGAAGAAAGGCATAGGCATCCGGCGTCTCGAGCGCCTCGCACGAGATGCGGCCGCTCTTTTGATGGAGGAGCGTGCGGACGCGCCCTTCAAAGCGCAGGAGCGTCACGAACTGCACGCGATAGCGGATATACCACACGAGATAGACGGCGGAAAGGAGCTGCGCCCCCGCATAGAGGAGCACGGCCCAAAGAAGCCGCCCCGTAAACCCGCCCGAAAGGAGCGAAAAGAGGCGCTCCGTCGCATAGGTCCCTAAAATGGCTGCCCCGCCGCTGAACAGCCCCATCAGCGCCATAAAGACATAGCTCAGCGGCGCCGCCCTCCACACATAGAGCAGCCGCCCGAGCGTACTGCCGAATTTATGTTCATCCGATCTCATACAGCCCCCTCTGTGTCCGATACAGCTCCGCATAGTATCCGCACGAGTCCATCAGCGCTTCATGCGGCGCCATCGCGATGAGCTTCCCCTGCCGCAGGACGAGGATCTCGTCCGCCGTATGCACCGTCCCGAGGCGGTGCGAGATAAAGAGCGCCGTCCGCCCCTTCAGAAGATCGCGCAGCGCCCCGTTGACCGCGCGCTCCACGAGGGGATCGAGTGAGGCGTTCGGCTCGTCCAGAACGGCAACGGGCGCCGGGGAGAGGATGCTCCGCACCACGGCGAGCTTCTGCCACTCCCCGCCCGAAAGGCCTGCCCCCTCCTGTTTGAAGGGCAGGAGCGGGACATCGTACCCGAGCGCACCCTCTGCCGCCGAAGGAGAGAGATCGAGCCGCGCAAACGCCGCCTGCATCTCCTCATCCGAAAGCGGATGTCCCGCCGAGAGGGAGGCATTCTCGCGCAGGGTGAGCGGATAGCGGTAAAGATCCTGAAAGACGACGGAAAACAGCCGACGACGCCCCGCGGGCGAGAGCTGTTCCACAGGCACGCCGCCCACCGTCACCTCGCCGCTCTGCGGACGATACAGCCCCAGGAGCAGCTTGACGAGCGTCGTCTTGCCGCAGCCGTTCTCCCCCACGAGCGCATAGTGCCGTCCCGCCGCAAGGCGGAAGCTCACCCCTTTCAGGACGGGCTCCGGCTGCCCGGGATAGGCAAACGTGACACCCCGAAAGCAGATCTCGGCAGAGGGCGCCTCCCCGAGCGTTCCCTCCTCTTCGGGCAGGCGCAGAAATTCATCGAAGGAGCCCAGCTTTTTTCGGCTCTCGGAAGCGGAAAACACGGCAGCGGACGCATCGCGGCAGGCCGTCTGCAGCCCCACCGCCGCATAGAAGGCGGACGTGAACGCCCCGAGCGTGATGGCCCCTGCAAGCAGCGGACGCAGAAGGAGCAGCGCCGCCGCCCCTGCATAGACGGCAAAGAGAAGCTGCAATAAAGCCTCGCCTGCCAGCCGCCGTCGCCCCGCGCGGGCGTTGGACCGCCGTGCCGAGGCAAATTCCGCGCAAAACCGCCGCCCGATCTCCTTTTCAAAGCCGAACAGCCTGCGCTCGGCGGCGTATTCGCGGTACAAGAGGAGGGAGGAGAGATAGTCCGTGCGGCGCATCCGCTCGATGTAGCGCATCCAGAAGCCCGCCGTCCTTGCCGAAAGCGCACGGTTGAGCGCCATGCCGAAGAGCAGGAGCACCGCGATACCCAGAGCCGCCCAAACATCGTACACCGCAAGGGCCGCCGCCGAGAGCACGAGCTCCGCCGCAAGCCGCACGAAGCTGCAGAGCGCGCGGAAGCGCTCCGCATCTGCCTCGGGCGCCCGCTTTGCCCGCTCGAGCAGCGGGCGGAAGGAGGGTTTCTCCGTCTCGGCATAGAGGACGGCCGCCGACTTTTGCGCCCGCACCCGATCGAGCGCCGCCCCGCGGCGTGAGGAACGCACCAGAAGGGCGTGTTCGAGGAGCGCCTGCCCCGCCGCCCGGACAAGATAGAGCGCGCAAAAGAGCGCCAGGGCAAGCAAGAACGCCGCCATATCCGAACGGACGGACAGCGCGCCGTCGATGAGATGCGCCCGCACAAAGATGAGAAGGGGCGGGATGACCCCCAAAGCGAGCGCCAAAAAGAGGCATCCCATCGCCCGCCATCGGCCCGATGCCGCGCCCGCGACGCTCTTCCACAGCGTGCCCTGTCTCTTGTCCTGTTGCTTCATGCGCCCCTCCCGATCGCAAGATAAGCCCTATCATACCACATTTTCTGCCCGTCCGCAAGGGGAAAAAGAAAAATAAACTTGATGAAATTTCAGCAACCCCCCTTGACCCGAACGATCAGATCTGCTATAATAGATATGTAAAAAAACAGGAGCACGAGGATGCCCCTGTTTTTTGTATTTTTGCGGCCTTCAGAGCCGCCGCTGCCTTATGATTTGCGGGAAAAACGCCGTTTGAGGAAGGCAAAAAGCGTTCCGAGCGCAAGCCCCACGAGCGAGAGGAGCACGCCGAAAAAGAAGAGTTCAAACTGCGGCCAGGTAAAGACGCCCGTCGCGCTCATCCACGCCGCGTCGAACGTCACATAGTAGGCGAGCATCTCCGCCGCCCCGAACGCGAGCGGAAAGAGCCACTTCCCCTTCCCGAGCGAACGTTCCACTCCCAAGACCGCCGAGAGCGCAATGTGGGCGAGCGGAAACAAGAGATAGAAAAAGAGAAGGGAAAAGCCCATCGCATCGGTAGCGCCCGTGAAGCACCAATAGGTGACGGGCGCCGCCGCCCAGACGAGGAAGTACACCGCCGCGAGGATGCAAAAGCGCAGGCGCCGGCCGCTCCTCACGCGGTCGCAGCTCTCATCGAGATAGCGGACATAGTCGGAGACCTCCTCCTTCTCCTTCAAGAGCGCATCCAGGCTCACGCCGTAGAGATCGCTCATCTTCACGACGCTGACGATATCGGGATAGGTCTTGCCCGTCTCCCAGTTGGAGACCGTCTGACGGCTGACGAGAAGGGCCTCCGCCGCCTGTTCCTGCGTGAGCCCCGCCTGTGCCCGCGCCGCTTTGAGTTTTTCAAAGAGTTCCATGTTCCGCCTCCTTTGCCTTATCATAGCGCAAAAAAAGCGGCCTGTCCAGCAAACACGTTGGACATCGCCCGAAATGCCCTGTCAAAATGCTTTGACAAAGGATCGTTCCACCCCAAAGACGCAGCGTGCAAAACAGCGGCACTGCCCCATTTGCGCGTGCGTCCGAAAAAAGAGCGCAAAACGCTTGACTTTTCAAAGCCGCTTTGCTATCATCATAAAAAAAGAAAACCTGCCACCGGGTAGGGAATGCAAGGGCATTCGTTGGCGCATCGTTAGGTCTTGGAAGATGTGCCGCGGATGCCCTTTTTTGAGGTCAGAATGCAAGCCGTCAAACGATTTTTCCGCACCTTCACGAAGGGCGAGCTGCTCCTTTGGGGCGCGTCCGTCCTGCTTATCGCCGTCTCCTTCTGCGCCTTCGACCGCACAAACTGGCTCACGCTCATCGCTTCGCTCGTCGGGGCGACGTCGCTCATCTTCTGCGCCAAGGGCAACCCCGCGGGGCAGGCGCTCATGCTGCTGTTCAGCGCGCTCTACGGCGTCATCTCGTGGACGTTTTCTTACTACGGCGAGATGATCACCTATCTCGGCATGACGGCACCCATGGCGCTCGTGGCGCTCATCGCGTGGCTCCGTCATCCCTTCAAGGGCAACCGCGCCGAAGTCAAGGTCAACCGCCTGCGCGCAGGGGAAGTGGTCTTTGCCTTCCTTCTCACCGCCGCCGTGACCGCCGCCTTCTACTTCATCTTAAAAACCCTGCACACCGCCAACCTCATCCCGAGCACCGTTTCGGTGGCGACGAGCTTTCTCGCGGTGTACCTGACCTTCCGCCGCAGCCCCTATTACGCGCTCGCCTACGCCGCAAACGACGTCGTGCTCATCGTGCTGTGGACGCTCGCCGCCCTCGAAGATCTTTCCTATCTTTCCGTCATCATCTGTTTTGTGATGTTCCTTGCCAACGATCTGTACGGCTTTTTGAACTGGCGCAAAATGCAGAAGAAACAGGCCGCCCTCGAAGCCGCCGAGAGCGCCGAAGTGAACGAAAGCACCGAAAACAGCGGAGCCCTCTGAGCACACAAAGCCGCATGAACAAACAACTACGACCCCTCTTTCGCGCTGGGCGCGGGCATTTGCCCGCGCCCAGCGCGTTTTCCTTTCCCCCTCGCACAATTTTAACAAAAAACACATACAGCGATAACGCTATCATCCACTTTTTTGGGTATAATCAAATACGAAAACAAGCGGACGGACGCAGCGGCAAAATCCGCGCCCCGCGCGCAGGAGGAAATGATGAAGCAATTTGCAAAGACGGCCGCCATCTGCACGGCGGCGGGCATCCTCGCCTTAGGGCTGGCACTCACGGGGTGCTCCACGGGCGGCACTTCCAACGAGGTGTATGTGACTTCCATTTCTCAGACGACGGCATCGGACGGCACGCCTCAATACACCGTGTTCTATTCGGACGGCACCTCCGCCGTCCTTTCGGGGACCTCTTCCGGAAACAGCAGCAACACCGTAAAAGATGCGTATGAGGCGTACCTTGAAGAGACGGGAGAAGAGCTCTCCTTTTCCGACTTTCTCAAAGAATATCTGAGCGTGGAGGACGATTCCAACGCGCAGGCCGTTGCGGCGTGCCTCAACTCCACCCTGAAAATTTACGCCGAAAGCGTGGAGACGCAGCTCTCCCTCAACCCCTTCTGGGGGACGACGGAGGTTTCCGACGTCGTCATCTCGACGGGCGCAGCCGTCATATACCGCATCGACGAGGAGACGGACACCGCCTATCTTGTGACCAACTATCACGTCGTCTACAACGAGGACGCCGACACGGAAAAGAACGGCGGAACCATCGCCCGCGCCGTCCACGGTTATCTCTACGGCAGCGAGAGCGAGCCCTCCCTTGTCGATGAAGACGGCGACGGCACGGCGGACACCGACGAAAACGGCTACACCGAGTATGACTACGGCGAAAGCGCCGTCGCCTTTGAATATGTGGGCGGCTCGATGGAGAACGACATCGCCGTCCTGCGCGGCTCCCTTTCCGCGCTCCGCGCCCTCAACCCTGACGTGAAGGCGGTGACCGTTGCGGACGGCTACTATGTGGGCGAGACCGCCATCGCCATCGGCAACCCCGAAGGCGATGGCATCAGCGTGACGCAGGGCATCATCAGCACCGAGTACGAGGAGATCACCCTGGAAATGGGCGGGAAGCGCCGTTCCTACCGCACCCTCCGCATCGACACGCCCCTGTACGAGGGCAACTCGGGCGGCGGGCTCTTTAACCTCAGCGGCGAGCTCATCGGCATCACCAACGCGGGCAGCAAGGAGGACCAGAACATCAACTACGCGGTACCCATCGACCTTGTGACGGGCGTTGCCGACAACATCATCGACTATTCCCTCGATCATGACGATTCGACGAACGGCGCCTACCGCATCACGCTGGGCGTTTCGGTGACGGCGCAGAGTTCGCGCTATGTCTATGACGGCGAGACGGGCTACGGGCACATCGAAGAGGAAGTGACGGCGGCCTCCGTCACGAAGAACTCGATCGCGGAGACGCTGGGGCTCAAAGAGGGAGACGTCATCGACGCCATCCTCGTAAACGGCACGGAGCACGAAGTCCTTCGCACCTTTCAAATCTACGACGTCCTCCTCACCGTGCGCGCGGGCGACAGCATCCGCATTCGCTATGAGCGAGACGGGGCGCTTCAAGTGACGGACGGCTACACCACCTCTTCCGCCGATCTTTCCCCCATCGAATGAGGAAGGACGACGCCGAAATACGCCGTGAAGCGCGGCGAAACAGGCCACAGGAATGCACAAACAAACCGCCGAAAACTGCGGCAAATCAGATAAATGACGCGGGCAGGGCGCCCGGATATCCGGGCGCCCCGCCGCATCCTCTTTCCCACACATCTTCTAAAAATCCCTTGACATCGCGCACAACTTTTGGTATGATCTATGCAAGGAAGCGAACTCGATCGCATCCGGCGATCGTTTATGTCGGCGCCGTTGGCGTTCCGACCCGCGCACGAGGCAGCATTTTTGCTGCCTCTTTTCTTTTTTTATGCACGAGTGCGACGCTTAAAGCCCATTGCTCCCGTATCGCCCCTTAAACTTCAATCCGCGCACCCCTTGCGGGGTGCGACGGATAAACGCTTTAGGCATACGATAAAACGGGTAATTTCAATCCACGCACCCCTTGCGGGGTGCGACCGGCCGCCTCCTTATACGTCTCGGCGCCCGTCTCATTTCAATCCACGCACCCCTTGCGGGGTGCGACCGGCCGCCTCCTTATACGTCTCGGCGCCCGTCTCATTTCAATCCACGCACCCCTTGCGGGGTGCGACAAGGCAGCCATTGCTCGAGGTGCGACGCGGTGCTTATTTCAATCCACGCACCCCTTGCGGGGTGCGACTCGAGCTCCTTTTGATGCGCGCCGCCATCGACAATTTCAATCCACGCACCCCTTGCGGGGTGCGACGTCCACAGATAGAGCATATACTGCTTACGATACGATTTCAATCCACGCACCCCTTGCGGGGTGCGACTCGCGCAGCGCAACAAGGCAGCGGGAAAAAACAAATTTCAATCCACGCACCCCTTGCGGGGTGCGACCTCTTTCCGTTTACCTTGCTATTCGTTCCTGGAAATTTCAATCCACGCACCCCTTGCGGGGTGCGACGCGGCAAGACGCAAATGGGGCTGGAAGCCGTGGCATTTCAATCCACGCACCCCTTGCGGGGTGCGACATTTGCATTTTGTTCATTCCTGTATTGTTTAGGCATTTCAATCCACGCACCCCTTGCGGGGTGCGACATTATTGCGCCGTATGTATCGGCGTATGGCGATGATATTTCAATCCACGCACCCCTTGCGGGGTGCGACGACCCGCTCCAACGATACGTCTTGTTCGTGTCTTATTTCAATCCACGCACCCCTTGCGGGGTGCGACTCAACGTCAAACAAACCCATAAATGCTTTGATAGATTTCAATCCACGCACCCCTTGCGGGGTGCGACATTGCGGACGGCGACTTCAATCTCGCGAATTGGAATTTCAATCCACGCACCCCTTGCGGGGTGCGACTATACTATGCGCAGAAAAAATTCCTCGTGCGCGTGATTTCAATCCACGCACCCCTTGCGGGGTGCGACGCGCCTTATCGATGATTTCCTCATCGGACATATCATTTCAATCCACGCACCCCTTGCGGGGTGCGACTGAAAAAAATTAGAAAGCTATTTACAATTTAACGATTTCAATCCACGCACCCCTTGCGGGGTGCGACCCGCTGCATTGACGCCGCCTATCCTTCCCACCGAAAATTTCAATCCACGCACCCCTTGCGGGGTGCGACTCTATATCTTGTGCCGATCAGAGGCTCGCACCACCAACAAAGGGCGGACTCACTAAAAAATAAACTTTCTCCGTTTAAAACAAATAAATAATCGTTCTAAAACGACAACTTTTCCCCGCGAACCTTCTGCATTTTTCTCATCGCTTAAGGTTCGCAGAACATCTTTATCCTCTGCTTAAAATAACAGCACGCCTTCGCTATCATACTTCTGTTCCACGCCAAATTGCTCGATACGCTTTCTCCAGCTGTTTCCAAGATAGTAAAACCGAAGATTATCCGTTTCTGGATCGATCAACTTGATCAGCCTGTCTTTCAGCAATATGAACTTCCCGTATTCCAAATTGATCTCGAAAACGGAATTTTGCACCCGCTGTCCAAAATTGACGCACTCTTTGGCAACTCGGCGAAGCCGCGTCCGACCTGCAGCCGTCTGTGTATTGACATCATAAGTAATGAGCACAAACATTTACTCCACCTTGAGTGCGGGATAATATGAAAGTTCTCCGCGCACAAACTTTGCAAGCAGATTGGCCTGAACATAGGGGAAGAGCCCAAACTGCACCTTTTCTTTCAGGAACGGATGGGATAGCACCTCCCGCTTTTTATTCTGCCAAAGCGTGATCACCTTTTTCCTGCCCTCCTCATTGAGCAAGACTGCTCCGCCGACCTGTTCTTCAAAGTCATCTTCCTGAATGATCTTCAGATTGACTGCGCTGATGACGAGACGCTCGACGGAAGAACGAAATTCTTCCATGAGATCGGACGCCAGCGAAGCCCTTCCGGGACGCAACGTATGAAATACACCGATATAAGGATCGAGCCCCACACATTCCAACGCAGAAGCAATATCGTTCGTACACACCGTGTAAAGAAAGGACAGCACGGCATTCGTTCGGTCGAGCGGAGGCCGCTTCGACCTTGCAAACAGACGAAACGTCTCCCGCTGCTGCACGAACAGACGGTCAAAGACGGAAAAGTATGCTTTGGCGCTCTCTCCTTCCAACCCGCGAAGGACATCAGGCTCCTTCTCCCCGGCAATGCGCTCCAAATTGGCGGACAAGAGCTCCGCACAATGCGTCAGAGCATCATCCGCATCCGTTTCGGGATGATCCCTGCGGCTGCGCAGCAAAAGGCTGCGGGTATTTTTCAGCTTCGCGGAAAGGATCGTCCGAATAAGCCCGACCTGCACCTCCGCATCGCCGAACTTCTCCAGCTGCTGCTTCCTGAGGAAAACATTTCCCTTCGTTTCACCCGTCACGCGGGCGAGGAATCGCCCCGAAGGAGACAGGAAGCACAGCCCGATATTCTCTTTCGCACATTTTCCCATCAGAGCCGGGCTACATCCCGGATAATTAAAACAGATGATGCTCTCCAGATTGGTAAACGGCAGACGGACAAGCTCTTTCCCCCCTTCTGGCAGAACGACATTCTCCCCGTCCAGAGAAAGACATCCTTCTTCCCGCGTCACATAGAGCGTATTCAACAATTTTCGCATCATTCTCCTCCAGCTTTGGGAAGGCAGATATCCTTCATGGAGCAGCCGCTGCAAAATGCGCTCTTTTGCGGCGGAGGGATACGTCCTTCCCGGCGGCAATCCACGATCGAGCGCAAGATCTTGGCAAGCGATATTTGGTCTTCCTTTTCAAAACAGACCCTTACGCGCTTACGGGTATCGGCATAATAGAAGCACGCGGAGCACTCCGCACCGAACACGCGGTCCGCGCATATCTTTTGTGCCAGGAGCTGCATCCGATCGGCAAACAGCGCGTGTTCGCTGCGCGGCACAGAAGGTTTGTATTCTATAACCGTCAACGCAAAACGTTCCTGATACTTTGAAATGAAAACACCATGGTCGGACGGTTTCAATTCCAAAGCATCCAAGACGCCGAATAAACCCCACTCGTCGTCATAGACCTGCACGGAACATTCGACGATGCTGCCGCGAAGTGCTGTCGGCTTCCCTCTGTCCACCCGTTCATGGATCAGCTTTGCCCTGTTGACAAAGGCATTTTCGCTCCAATCACAGCCGATATGGATGAGCCCCCAGCGATGCGGACAATAAGCAAAATGCTGCACTTCCCTGATCGACACCGGCTCATCCGACAAAGCGGCTTCCTGCATAACAAGCTCAGAGCTTTTCAAACAATTCAACCCCTCGTGGAAGATCCCGGTCGATGCAGACCTCATAATCCTGCCAGCTCCGCGCAACTTCCACGCCCTCCTTTCTGCGGACGCTCACCCTGTCAAACAACTCTGCCGAGGACGCATTGCCGAGCAGGCTCTCGTGACGGAACACGATGAGCTTTCGCATACACATCTTACCGCGCGCGGCGCTATGATCGTGTTCGAACATCTGTAAAATCGCCGTCCAGAGCTTTTCAAGATCTTCTTCGGAAAATCCCGTCTTCTGCGCGAGCATGGCAGAAACATATCCCTCAGCGCGATACAGCCCGTAGGGGATAAAATTCTTCTTTCCCATCTCCGTCTCTTTCTTTGCCTTATCGCTCTCCGTCGTCACGGCCTGACGGGTGATGGTGATCTCCTGCGGCAGAACGGGATCGACGCTCCTTGCAAAGTTGATCTGAACGGGGCCGCGCACGATGCCACACCAGTTTTCACCAGTATTCATGACTGCCCCAAACGTGCGCACATCATAATAATTTGCACAGATGTAATCGCGAGCGATGCGGACGCTGTCGCCGTTTTTTCCGCTCTCTTTTTTCTTCAGGCCACAGGCTTCATAGGCTTCGGTAAACTTGGTGTTGAGCGCCCTGTCCGTCTTGATGAGGATATTGCAGCCCGCCTCCCCCTCGTACGCGACTTCGACAAAGTTGCGGATCTTACGCTTGAGGCAGACATCGGTAACGATGCCGATGCTTGTTTCGGCGTCCACGCGGGGCATATTGCCCGCATCCGGATCGCCGTTGGGGTTTCCGTTCTCACAATCAAAAAGCATCACAAATTCATAGCGGTTTGCAAGAGGTGTCATTGTTTCTCGTCTCCTTTTTCTTTCTTTTCGTATAATTTTTGTTTTTGCTGATAGTAACCGAGGATGAACATCCCCTGCTGTTGCGTATCGCACGCCTTCGGGAATCCATCCGTTTTCGCCAGGATCTCCTGGATGAGCCTATCTTTATAGATGCGGTTGCCGTCGTCAAGCTTGGCAAGATGCGGCTGTGCAAGCTTCAAAAGGCGCGGGAACACCAGATAGGGCGTCGCGCAGGCAGACGCAAAGTACTTATCCTTGATGGTCGCATTGAGATCGCGGAGCGCCTCTGTTTGGACTTTTTCCAACACGGCGAACAATCTTCCCAGATTGTAAGCGGTATCGGTGCTGTTTTCTTGCAACATATTGTATTCTCCCTCCGAAATAATATTTTTTCTTCTCAAACAGGCCTTGATGATGCGAGCCCGCGTCGAACTGATGGCAACGAACTTTTTTGTTTTATCGTCATGATCGGTCTTGCAGCGCCGGACTACCGTCGTCAGCATGGACTGCGGATAGGGCGTCCCCTTGATAACGGCAAGGAGAAGTTTCGCCTGCAGAGCGGGATCGACGGCATCATTCGTAAGCGGCGACTGCAGCGCCCTGTCGATCGCCAACAAAGGAAGCTGCTTGTCCTCGGGCGAAAAGCTCATATCCCGGCAATGTTTTGCCACATTCATCATCAGTTTGCCAAAGGAGTTTCGTTCAAAGATCTTGACCGCAAGACGACTTGAATTGGGCTTTAATCCCAGAACATAAAACGGCGTCGAAAGATCGATCGCGGAAAGCTCGGACGTCTTTCCCTCTGCAAGGCGCTGAAAGACAGCTTTGAGATCCTCATCCGAAAGCCCCTCCTTCGAAGGGGACACGACAAAGGAGAACACATCGAGATAGGGGTCTTCCGCCTCCGCCGTGTTTGCCCAGAAGAGGATGGTCATATCATCGAGGGTCTGCCTGTGCTTGGGCGAGGACGCGAGATAATTCAGCGCCTTGGTGTATTTCTTCATGCTCTCGACGGAAATACTGCTGTTGTAAGACTGCTCTCTGCCATACGATCCAAACGCCGTATTGTTAAAACAGACAAGGCTTACCCCGGTTGCAAGGCCGCCCTTGATCCCCGAAATGCTGTCATGCAGCCGAGCCAGCGGCTCTATCTGCCCGCTGACAGCGCACTGCCCGACCACGACATCGTTTTCCTCCTCCGCTGGAGCACGAAGAGAGCGCTCCCACTTTTCACGAACGGACGGCAAACTGTTGAGCGGCTGCGTCTCGGCCCCGTAGAGCGTGATGACGAACTTCGCCCCCTGATACGCCTTCCCGAGCGCCGTAAGGAATGTATTCTGCGTCTCCCGTTCGGGCTGCCAGCTTTGAAGAAACGTTCGGTAGGCAGCGACGAGCGGATCGGAGAGCCCCTCCAAAAAGGCAAGGTTCACTTCGCGGCACTTTTCAAACGCCTCGACTGCTCTCTTTCCCGCAACGAGCATCTGCGCGTCCTTGTCCCATTCCATCCCGAAGAGATATTTTTCACGGTGATCGATGGTCTCCGCCGCGATCCCCGGTACGGAATTACGGAAGGGAAAGAGTTCGTCTCTTCCGACAGTTTTGACCTTCTTTCCGACGATCACCTCCCTCGTATAGGGCAGGATATCGGCGATCCTGCCGTCCGTATACAAAACGAGATTCCAACCGATATTGTAAACAACAGAATATCCGTCCGGCGGAAGATCACTCTTCGGACGCCTGCGAAGAAGATCGTAATATTCACAAAGAGCCCTCAGCATATGAGCTCCTTTGCGTACATACCGACATCGATCACGCCGTCACGCATCTTCGGGCGATAGAACCGCGGTTCTGCACGATCGGTGGAACGTCCTTCTGCGTCCTTCTGATAGACGAGATCGTACAGCATATACCCGAGATCGGTCTCGCCCCGAAGTTCGCTCTGCGGTAATGTCTCTGCAAACGCGACGTCGGCGGGAAATTCGCGGCAGCCCAGGCAGGGCTTGTGATAGAACTGCCCCTTCTTAAGACGGCGCAGTAAGATGTTGTAGCACTTTTCCTCCGTCATATCGGGCTCTGCTTCCTCCGTTAAGACAAAGTGGAATTCCACTCCGTACTCGACATCTTTCAGGAGCAAAGCGGCACGCTGCGTCCGTTGGTCGGTGCTATAGATACTGCCTTCCCCCCTGCCCTGCATCCGCCCTTTGACAAATTGCAGCGAGAGCTTTTCCGAAAGTTCATTGCGGCGGATGTTGACAAAATCGACGGGCCGATACACGACGATCTTATCGATCACATACCGCACTCCGGGATGCCAATAGACTGCCGAAATCAATCCGACGAGCGCACTCGGCGTCGGCACATCGTAACTGACGCGCTCGACTTTCATCTCAGGCCGCGAAAACAACGCATAGTCCCCGCGGATCAAGATCTTAAATCCGTACATGATTCCTCCTTTTTGTTTTATTTTATGATATCGCAAGACGCATCCGACCGGATCCCGGTCTCCTCGTCATAATACCCGAAATGCGTCAAAAACCAAAGTCCGTTTTTCTCTTTCAGAACGCCCTGATCAAACAGCTCGGAAAATTCCCATTTGCGCAGGGAGACCGCATAGGTCTGAAGGCGGCGCTTTGCGGCCCGAGCGCCCGTAGCAAGGCTTTCTATGATCGCTTTTTCCGCTTCGTCATCGGGATATACGATGACGACTCCGACGCTGTCATCGTCGATGAATTTGAAGTCACGCGCACAGCTTTCGAACAGAAAGCCGTTTCCTGTGATATATCTGCGGAAATTATAAGTGTCTCGTTCCTGCTTTTCATATTCAAAGAGCCGATCGAAATAGGCACGGATGCCGTCCGTATCCGTCAAAGCATACTCCTCACCGATCTGCCGCGAAAAGTACTGCCGCACTTCCATGTGCTTATCTCTTGTGATGAGTTCCGCATCATCGAGATCAAAGCTGAACGCCGTGCAATCCTTCGCATCCCGGCTCCCGTTCCGGTTGCAGCGGCCCGCCGTCTGCAGCAGATTGTCAAGTCCCGCGCGCTCACGAAACACCCGCTCAAAATCAAGATCGACCCCGGCTTCGATGAGGGATGTCGAGACAAGCACGAACCTTCTGTTCTCGGCTATCGCCTGCTTCACATGTTCGATGACCCGCGCCCGATCGCGCTTCGTCATATAGGTCGAGAGATGATATTTCTCTCCAGGAAGTTGTTCATATACCGCACGCGCCGCCCGACGCGTATTGACGACGATGAGCGAAGAATTCGCCTCCGCGGCAAGGAAGAGCAATTTTTCCGTTGAAATGACGCCGAGATCCTCGATCTTACAGCGTTCAAATACCGAAAAGCACGTTTTATCGCGAATGAGTTCGCATTGCCTGATGCCGCCGCATCCGAACAGTTCCATCCATTTTTGATGATCGGGCATCGTCGCCGTCAAAAAGAGCGCTCGGCACGAATATTGGCTCACGAGGAGTTTGACCGCTTCCAAACACGGCTGATAAAACAGGGAGGGAAACATATGCACTTCGTCGAACACAAGCACGCTCTCTGCAATGTTGTGAAGTTTCCGCGCCTGAGACGGTCGGTTGCCGTAGATCGATTCGAAGAACTGAACATTCGTCGTCACGATGACGGGCGCATCCCAATTTTCCGCCGCATATCTCAGCTTTTCCCTTGTCGGCTCCTCTCCGATGCTTTCATAGTCAAAATTGCAGTGATGCTCCAAAACGGCTTCATCTCCGAACAGATCACGAAACACTTTGGCATTCTGTTCAATGATGCTTGTATAGGGAATGATATAGATGATGCGCTTCAATCCAAGCCGGACTGCCTGTTCTAAGGCAAAATACATGCTTGCAAGCGTCTTCCCGCTCCCCGTCGGCATATTCATAAGATAGAGCTCGGCATCTTCCTCCCGATGGGAGAGCGCCTGCTCCAAAAGGCTGCGCCGCGCACGGGCAACGGGCGTATCATTGGGAAACGCCGCCATCTTTTCCTCGATCTGTTTCAGACAGAGACGAAAATCGGCAGACGGCGTTTGCCGCGTTCCGCTGCAAAAGCGTTCGGTATCAAGGAAGTCTGCATCCACAAGCGAGGAAAACATCATGCGGATCCAAAACGCAAACTCTTTTTGCATTTCTTCCGGATCAGCGGAAAAAGCGATCCGAAAAGGCGGCTTTGTGAGCGAACTCAGCGAAAGCTCATCCCGGTAGGCGGAATAGTCCTGCATTTTCCGCTTTTTACGAGCCCAAAGCGTCGTCTCATCGGGTGGATCGAGCTTTGTTCCCACATCGGGGAGCCCCCCGTGATGCCCTGCAATGCAGTAATCTGCCCCATAAAGGCGGTATTTCGCACTTTCCACTGCCCCGCAAATGGAATGCTCCACCTGAAGCGCACGCTCACCGCGGATACGTCTTTGGAAATCTTCCTGATACTTTCCGATATCGTGCAGAAGGCCGAGATCGCGGGCATACGCTTCCTCACACCATAATGAGGAAAACCGAGCGCACAGCTTTGCCACTCCTTCTGCGTGCTCAAAAATGGTTTGCCATTGACCTTCTGGTGCGCCCTCTTTGGAATGCGCCAAATATCTCATCCCGTTTCCTCCTTATCATTTGACCCCATTCTATCACATAAATCAGGCACCCGTATGCCTGTTTTGCAAAATTCTTTTCCATTTCGAGAGATTTTTTTCATGCATTATAGTATCATATCTTCAGATATTTGTAAATACCAAAATGTAAACTTATTTAAAAATCCGAACCTCTTGTTTTTTTCCAAAAGGTCCGGATCGTTTTAAGAAGCTGTTTTTATAAAAAAGAGCGCCCCACGGCGCTTATTCTTCAGGGCTCCCGCAAAGATTTTGCGTCAGCAAAAGATTTGTGGGAAAAGGGTGAGCAAGTGCTTTCTTGGCAAAGCCACAGTGTGGCTTTGGCCACTTGCGAACTTGGAAATGGTGCATTGTTCGCGCCATTTCCTGACCGAGCGCGGTTTCCACCGCGCGAGAAGCACTGGCGTAAATGAAAACAGCTTGAGCAAGCTCAAGCTGTTTCAAAATGCGCCTTGCGGCGACGTGGTGGAGATAACGAGACTCGAACTCGTGACCTATACGTTGCGAACGTATCGCGCTACCAACTGTGCTATATCCCC
>QAKM01000082.1 GCA_003343805.1 Bacillota bacterium
CCCGAACGTGCGTTCGGGCCGCGGCGGGCGAAAAAAACAGACCGGGCAAAAAGCACGGTCTGTCTTTGTTGGTTTTTTCTTACTTGGCTTCGGCTTCGGGCGCCTCGTCCATCATGATGTCGTTGTAGCGGCCCGTCATCTGCACGGAGGCATTCTTGTAGTCCTTCATGCCCGTACCTGCAGGGATGAGCTTGCCGATGATGACGTTCTCCTTGAGGCCGATGAGCGGATCGCGCTTGGTGCAGATGGCCGCTTCCGTCAGCACTCTCGAGGTCTCCTGGAAGGAAGCCGCGGAGAGGAAGGAATCGGTCGCGAGCGCTGCCTTCGTGATACCGAGGAGCACGCGCTTTGCCGTCGCGGGAACGCCGCCCGCCATGATGGTCTTTTCGTTCTGTTCCTCGAAGGTGAACATATCGACGAGCTGACCGGGGAGCATCTCCGTCGTGCCCGCGTTCTCGATGCGGACCTTGCGCAGCATCTGACGGACGATGATCTCGACGTGCTTGTCGTTGATATCGACGCCCTGCGAGCGGTAGACGGACTGGACCTGTTCGAGGATGTAGTCCTGCACGCCCTTGACACCCTTGACGCGAATGATATCCTGGGGGTTGACGGAACCGGCATTGAGCATATCGCCGGGGTTGACGATGTCGCCCGTCTTGACCAAGAGCTCCGCGTTGAAGGGAAGCACATACTCCTTGAGCTGGACGTCGGTGCCCTCCTCGCGGATGAAGATGTGGTTGAGGTTATCGGAGTTATCGACCGAGACAATGCCGCGGAACTCGCAGATGGTGGCAACGCCCTTGGGCTTGCGCGCCTCGAAGAGCTCTTCGACACGGGGAAGACCCTGGGTGATGTCGCCCGTCGCCGCGATACCGCCCGTGTGGAAGGTACGCATCGTAAGCTGGGTACCGGGCTCACCGATGGACTGCGCCGCAATGACGCCGACCGCTTCGCCCACCTTGATGGGCAGCGTCGTTGCCATGTTCTTGCCGTAGCACTTGGCGCAGACGCCGAAGCGCGTGTTGCAGTTGAAGATGGAGCGGATGTTGACGCCGTTCTTGTACTTCTCCATCGAGGCGAGCTTCTTGGCCTTCTCCTCGGTGATCATCTCGTTGCAGGGGACGATGACTTCGCCCGTCTCGTCGTCAACGAGATCTTCCGCCGCAAATCTGCCCGTCAGGCGGTCTTCGAGCGACTCGATGAGCTCGCCGTTGGGACCGATGATGGCGCTGACGATGGTGCCGCGCGGCTTTCTGCCCGCCGAGCAGTCCTCTTCGCGCACGATGACATCCTGCGAGACGTCGACGAGACGGCGGGTGAGATAACCCGAGTCTGCCGTCTTGAGTGCGGTATCGGCAAGGCCCTTGCGGCCGCCGTGCGAGGAGATGAAGTACTCGAGAACGGAAAGACCGTTACGGAAGCACGACTTGACGGGGACTTCGATCTTTTTGCCCTGCGGGTTGACCATGAGGCCGCGCATACCCGAGAGCTGCTTGATCTGGTCGATGGAACCGCGGGCACCCGAATCTGCCATCATCCAGATGGGATTGAACTTATCGCGGTTGCCCTGCTCCTTGAGGAGGGCCGCCACCTTATCCGTCGCGTCATCCCACACGGAGATGACGGCATGATAGCGCTCGTCCTCCTTCAGAAGGCCGCGGGAGAACTTCTTGGAGATCTTGCCGACCTGCTCTTCCGCTGCCTCGACGATGGCATTCTTCTCCGCCGGAATCTTCATATCAAAGACGGAAGTGGTGAGCGCCGCATAGGTGGAGTACTTATAGCCGCGCTCCTTGATCGCATCGAGGACGGCGGAAGCCTTGGGCGCATAGCCCGTCTTGAAGCACGCCTCGACGATCTTGCTCAGGTGCTTCTTGCCGATGGCACGCGCCCCGCCGATGAACTCGGTAGAGAGCTCGAGCTTGAGGTAATCTTCGGGCTTCTCGCGCTTGACGAAGTTGAGGTCCTGCGGCATACCGTCGTTGTAGATGATGCGGCCGACCGTCGTCTTGATGACACCCGTCACGGTGAGGGCGCCGTTCGATCTGCGGCGCACGAACACATGGCCGCGAATACCGTTGTTGGGAACGTTCTCCTCGCGGGAGAAGGTGCGCTCGTAGGGAAGTTCGAGATCGTCAAACTTGCCTGCGGGCAGCTCCACCGTGCGGCGGACGTAAATTTCGTCCTGGCAGTGGGTATCCTTGAGCTGGTAGCTCATGAGCGCCTCGTCGAAGGAGGCGAATACGGGCGGTTCGTACAGCTCGCCGTTCTCGTCGGGACGGCCCTGGAAGTCGTACTTCTTGCCCTCCTCTCTCCGGAGGATGGTGAGGTAGTACGCGCCGATGATCATGTCCTGCGTGGGGCTCATGACCGACTTGCCGTCTGCAAGTTTTAAGATGTTATTGGCGGAGAGCATCAGAAATCTTGCTTCCGTCTGCGCCTCAATGCTGAGGGGAAGGTGGACTGCCATCTGGTCGCCGTCGAAGTCGGCATTGAAGGGGCCGCAGACGAGGGGCGAGATCTTGATGGCACGGCCCTCGATGAGCACGGGCTCGAATGCCTGGATGGAGAGGCGGTGCAGCGTGGGCGCACGGTTGAGGAGCACGGGGTGATCCTTGATGACTTCTTCGAGGACGTCCCAGACGAAGTCCTTCGCCTTTTCGACGGTGCGCTTGGCGCTCTTGATGTTGTGGCACTTGTTGGTCTCGACGAGCCGCTTCATGACGAAGGGCTTGAAGAGCTCGATGGCCATCTCCTTGGGAAGGCCGCACTGATAGATCTTGAGTTCGGGGCCGACGACGATGACCGAACGGCCGGAATAGTCGACGCGCTTGCCAAGGAGGTTCTGACGGAAGCGGCCCTGCTTGCCGCGGAGAAGGCCGGAGAGCGACTTGAGCTCGCGGTTGGAGGGACCGGAGAGCGGCTTGCCGCGGCGGCCGTTGTCGATGAGAGCATCGACGGCTTCCTGCAGCATACGCTTCTCGTTCTTGATGATCATCTCGGGTGCGCTGAGCTCGATCATGCGCTTTAAGCGGTTGTTGCGGTTGATGACGCGGCGATAGAGATCGTTGAGGTCGGAGGAGGCGAACCGGCCGCCGTCGAGCTGCACCATGGGGCGCAGGTCGGGCGGGATGACGGGCAGCACCGTCAGGATCATCCACTCGGGGCGGTTGCCGCTCTTGCGGAAGGCCTCGATGATCTCGATGCGCTTGATGGCTTTGACGCGCTTGGGGCCGGAGGCGTTCGTCTCGATGATGTCGCGCGTCTCCTTGCTCTCTTTTTCAAGGTCGACCGCCATCAGAAGTTCGCGGATGGCCTCGGCGCCCATGCCCACTTTGAGGCCGGTCTTGGAGCTGTCCCCCATCGTCTCTTCGAGGTCGCGGAGCTGCTTGTCGTTGATGACCTGCTTGTACTCAAGTCCCGTCGTACCGGGATCGAGCACGACGTATGCCGCGAAATAGATGACCTGCTCGAGGCTCTTGGGGCTCATGTCGAGGAGCAGCCCGATCTTGCTCGGGACGCCGCGGAAGTACCAGATGTGCGAGACGGGGGCCGCCAATTCGATGTGGCCCATGCGCTCGCGGCGCACCTTGGCGCGCGTCACTTCGACACCGCACTTCTCGCAGATGATGCCCTTATAGCGGATGCGCTTATATTTGCCGCAATGGCATTCCCAGTCCTTCGTGGGGCCGAAGATCTTCTCGCAGAAGAGGCCGTCACGCTCGGGCTTCTGGGTGCGGTAGTTGATGGTCTCGGGTTTGGTCACTTCGCCGTACGACCATTCCCTGATCTTCTCGGGAGATGCCACGCTGATCTGAATGGAGTTAAAATCGTTTAATTCGTACATTACCCTGCCTCCCGTGATTATTCGTTGTCGTCCTTGTCGTCCTCGTCGTCATCGAAGAGGTCGCCAAAGGAGAAGTCGTCGTCGACGTCGCTCAGATCGTCGTCATCCTCGAGGTCCTTGTCGCCGAAGAGATCCTTGGAGACGAAGTCCTCGTCCTCGCCGGCATCGTCGAAGAGCGAGCCGATGCTCTCGTCCTCATCCTCGTCTTCGTCGTCCATGCCGAAGTCGAAATCGTCGTCCTCGGCTTTGACGTCGTCGTGCGAGGAGGCGCGCTTGTCGTCCTCTTCGTCGTCAAACTCGCGGATGATGAGCTCGTCGTTGTTTTCGGTGAGCACCTTGACGTCGAGCGCCAAAGACTGAAGCTCTTTCAAGAGCACCTTGAACGCCTCGGGGATGCCGGGCTCGGAGATGTTGTTGCCCTTGACGATGCTCTCGTACGTCTTGACACGGCCGACGATATCGTCCGACTTGACGGTGAGGATCTCCTGAAGGATGTGCGCCGCGCCGTAGGCCTCGAGCGCCCAGACCTCCATTTCGCCGAAACGCTGGCCGCCGAACTGGGCTTTGCCGCCGAGGGGCTGCTGCGTGACGAGCGAGTAAGGGCCGATGGAACGGGCATGGATCTTGTCATCCACGAGGTGGATGAGCTTGATCATGTACATGATACCGATGGTGACGCGGTTCTCGAAAGGTTCGCCCGTTCTGCCGTCGAACACCTGGAACTTGCCGTCCACCTTGCCGTCGGGATTGAAGAGATTGTTCTCCTCGAAGAGCTTTTCGATGTCCTTCTCGGTCGCACCGTCAAAGACGGGGGTCGCGATCTTCCAGCCGAGCTGGCGGCAGACGTAGCCGAGGTGCACTTCGAGGACCTGACCGATGTTCATTCGGGAAGGCACGCCGAGGGGATTGAGAAGGATCTGCAGCGGGGTGCCGTCGGGCAGGAAGGGCATATCGGAGAGCGGCAGCACGCGGGAGATGACGCCCTTGTTGCCGTGACGGCCTGCCATCTTGTCGCCCACCTGGATCTTGCGCTTCTGTGCGATGTAGACGCGCACGAGCTTGTTGACGCCGGGCGAAAGTTCATCCTTGTTTTCGCGGGTGAAGATCTTGACGTCAACGACGATACCGCCCTCGCCGTGAGGAACACGGAGGGAGGTGTCGCGCACTTCGCGCGACTTCTCGCCGAAGATGGCGCGAAGGAGCCTCTCTTCGGGCGTGAGTTCCGCTTCGCCCTTGGGGGTAACTTTACCGACGAGGATGTCGCCGCTGTTGACCTCCGCACCGATGCGGATGATGCCGTCCTCGTCGAGGTCTTTCAAAGCGTCGTCGCCCACGTTGGGGATGTCGCGCGTGATCTCTTCCTCGCCGAGCTTGGTGTCGCGGGCCTCCGTCTCGTGCTCCTCGATGTGGATGGAGGTAAAGACGTCGTCCTGCACGAGCTTTTCGGAGATGAGGATGGCGTCCTCGTAGTTGTAGCCCTCCCACTCCATGAAGCCGACGAGGATGTTCTTGCCGAGAGCAAGCTCGCCGTTGTTGGTGGAGGGACCGTCTGCGATGATCTCGCCCTTCTCGACACGGTCGCCCGTGTTGATGATGGGACGCTGGTTGAGGCAAGTGCCCTGGTTGGAGCGCTCGAACTTCTTTAAGGGATATTCGGCGATGAAGCCGCTGTCCTCGCGGATCTTGATGAGGTCGGAGGAGACGCCGACGGCGACGCCCGCCTCTCTGGCGCGGACGATGACGCCCGAGTCACGCGCGATGGCAGCCTCAATGCCCGTCGCCACGATGGAGCTCTCCGTCTTGAGGAGCGGCACGGCCTGGCGCTGCATATTGGAGCCCATGAGGGCGCGGTTGGTATCGTCGTTTTCGAGGAAGGGAATGAGCGCCGTTGCGACGGAGACGAGCTGCTTGGGGCTCACGTCCATGTAGTCGATGCGCTCGCGGGGGAGTTCGGTGATGAGTTCCTTATAGCGGCAGCCGACGCGCTCGTGCACGAAGCGGCCCTCTTCGTCGAGGGGCTCGTTCGCCTGCGCAACGACGTAGCGGTCCTCTTCGTCCGCCGTCAGATAGTCGACGTGGTCGGAGACGATGCCCGTCTCCTTGTCCACCTTGCGGTAAGGGGACATGATGAAGCCGAACTCGTTGACCTTTGCAAAGGTCGCGAGCGAGGAGATAAGACCGATGTTCTGACCTTCGGGGGTCTCGATCGGGCACATACGGCCGTAGTGCGAGTGGTGAACGTCGCGCACTTCAAAGGTGGCGCGGTCGCGGTTAAGGCCGCCCGGGCCGAGCGCGGAGAGCTTGCGCTTGTGCGTGAGCTCCGCGATGGGGTTGGTCTGATCCATGAACTGCGAGAGCTGGGAAGAGCCGAAGAACTCGCGGATGACGGCGGAGATGGGACGCACGTTGATGAGCCCCGAAGGCGTGACCTCCATGGGATCCTGCGTCGCCATGCGCTCCTTGATGAGACGCTCGAGACGCGCCATACCGATGCGGAGCTGGTTCTGAAGCAGTTCCCCCACCGAACGCACGCGGCGGTTGCCGAGATGGTCGATCTCATCGATGGTGCCGATGCCGTACTTCAAGTCGAGGTTGGTCGAAACGGCGGCAACGATGTCGTCCACCGTGATGCACTTGTAGTTGAGGCGTTCGACGAGCGCCTTGACGCCCTTCTTTTCCGCAGGGGTGACGCCGAGCACGCGCTCGCCCGCCTCGAGGTCGACGGGGGCGTTGGGATCGGCGGGCTTGTCGCCGCGCTCCAGAATTTCATGGAAGAGCTTGCAGGCCGAAACGAACTTGATGCGGTTGTCGCGGCGCTTTAAGCGGTTCTTCTTCTCTTCCTGCTTCTCGTCCGCCTCGGGTGCGGTCTCCCGCGCATAGTAGACGGCGTTGATCTCGTCGGTGTACTTGTCGGCAACTTCCTCGACGGAGAGCGTCCTGCACTCCTCGGCGAGCTTCTTGGAAAAGACGAAGTTGGGATAGTAGACGGTCTTTAAGAGCCCGAACGCCTTGGGATCCATATCGGAGAGTGCGGCAAAATCCACCGTATTGTTGGCGATGATCTTGTGGCGGATCTCCCCGTCCTCGGGATCGTTGACGAGCACGAACACTTCGTTGATGCCCGCATTCTGGATGAGGCGCGCCTTCTCTTCGGAGACGACCTCGCCCTTGACGGCGAGGATCTCGCCCGTCTGCGGATCGATGATGTCGTCCGCGACGCGGCAGCCGGGAAGGCGGTATGCAAGGTTGAGCTTCTTGTTGAACTTATAGCGCCCCACCTTGACGACGTCGTAGCGGCGGGGATCGAAGAAGAGGTTGAAAAGATGCTGGCGCACCGACTCCTCGGTGGGGACTTCACCGGGGCGCAGGCGGCGATAAAGTTCGATGAGGCCGTCCGATTCCGAACGGGTCGTATCCTTCTCGATGGTCGTGGCGATCATCTTGTCGTTTGCGAACAGCTCCTCGAGGGCGCGGTTGGAACCGAAGCCGAGGGCGCGCAGAAGGACGGTCGCAGCGAGCTTGCGCTTTCTGTCGACGCTCACCCACAGGACGCCCTGGGCATCCTGCTTGAATTCCAGCCATGCGCCGCGGTTGGGGATGACCGTCGTCTCGTACATCTTCTTGCCCGTCTTGTCCGTCTCGGCGACGTTGTTGACGCCGGGAGAGCGGACGAGCTGGGAGACGATGACGCGCTCCGCACCGTTGATGATGAAGGAACCGTTCTCGGTCATGAGCGGCAGGTCGCCCATAAAGACATCCTGATCGATGACCTCGTCCTTCACCTTGTTGACAAGGCGCACCTTCACGCGCAGGGGAAGCGCGTAGGTAGCATCACGGTTGCGGCACTCTTTCTCGTCGTACTTGGGTTTCTTCCCGAACTCATGGCTCAGGAAATAGAGCTCGAAGTGATCGCTGAAGTCGGTAATGGGAGAGAAGTCCTCGAGGATCTCCGAGATCCCTTCGCCGATGAAGGAACGGTAGCTGTCCTTCTGGATCTCGACGAGGTCGGGGATGTCGATGACCTCGTTGATCTTGCCGAACTTCCGTCTTTCCGTTTTACCGTACTTTTGAATGGGTAAGTTCATCCGTCAAAATACTCCTTCTTGTTTCGTTGTTTATCCACCCACGATCTACCGAGTATATCTTTTCATCGATAAAAATCGAAATGTCTGAAATTGCCGCCGAAAAGCTCCCCTTCCCCCTTTACAAGCGCCGCAAAATGCGGTATAATAGTGGGAGCAGGCGGGAAAAAACTTCCCGCAAAGCCCATGCGATCGTGCCGTTTTTCCGCCCTTTTCAAGGCGCAGCGCACAGTCGCCGAGCATAATGATACAGTATGTCATTATACCTCCCCCGCAAAATTTTGTCAACGGGTTTTGCAAGGGAAATCGGAAAAAAATTTTCACATTCGGGAGAAAACCATGCGCATCGACAAATTCTTAAAGGTATCGCGCATCTTGAAGCGCCGCACCGTCGCGCAGGAGGCGGCAGACGCGGGGAAGATCAGCGTCAACGGCAAACAGGTCAAGCCCTCGTACCGCCTGAAAGTGGGCGACGAGGTGGAACTTTCCTACGCCGCGGGGGCGATGCGCTTCCGCGTGCTCGAGCTCAAAGAGACGGTGAAAAAGGACGAGGCGAGCTCGCTCTACGAGGTGCTGCCGTGATCTCCGTCATCCTCTGCGCGGCGGGGTCGGGCTCGCGCACGGGCTTTTCCGAAAATAAAGTATTGCGCGAGCTCAACGGGCTGCCCGTGCTTTCGTACAGCCTTTCGGCGTTCGGGGAAGCGGACGAGATCCTCATCCCCTGCCGGGAGGAGGACGAGGCGCGCATCGGGACGCTCCTCTCCCCTTTCCCGGGGGCCCGCACCGTGCGCGGCGGCAAGACGCGCGAAGAGAGCGTTTGGAATGCCCTCCAAGAAGTCAAGGGCGACATCGTGCTCATCCACGACGCCGCACGTCCTTTCGTGACGCGGGAGACCGTCCGCGCCTGCATCGAAAGCGTACAAAAATACGGCAGCGGCGTCTGCTCCCTGCCCGCGACGGACACCACCGTGCTCGCAAAGGACGGCGCCGTTGCCGCCGTGCCGCCGCGCGGGATGGTGTTCACCGTGCAGACCCCGCAGGGCTTTTTAAGCGGCGAACTCAAACACGCCTTTGCACTCGCGGAGCGCGAGAGGAAGCTCGCCACTTTCACGGACGAGAGCAGCCTCTATGCCGCCTACATCGCCCCGCCCCATCTCTTTGAGGGCGACCGCCGCAACAAAAAGCTCACCTATCCCGAGGACTTCGCCCCCTGCGAGCGCGCGGGCTTCGGCATCGACACGCACGCCTTCGGGAAGGAGCAGGACTACATCACGCTGGCGGGCGTCAAGATCCCCGCAGCGAGCGGGCTTATCGCGCACAGCGACGGCGACGTGCTCGTCCACGCCGTGATGGACGCCCTGCTTTCGGCAGCGGGGCTTCGCGACATCGGCCATTACTTTCCCGATACCGACGCGCGCTTTGCGGGCGCGGACAGCATGGAGCTCCTGCGCGAAGTGATGCGCCTTGTCAAAGAGCAGGGCCTTGCGCCCGCGAACGTGAGCGTTTCGGTGCTTGCAGAGCGCCCCCGTCTTGCGCCCTACATTGACGCGATGAAAGAAGCCTTAGCTGCGACACTCGGCATCTCCCCTTCCGCCGTCGGCATCGCCGCCGGCACCAACGAAAAATTAGGTTACGTCGGCGAAGGCAAAGGCATCACCGTGTATGCCATGGTGTTGTTGAAACGGATATAACATCTCACGAGGATAAAATGGGATACGGTATTTTTAGGCGAATGATATCCTCTCTCATTACGGGAGTAAAATATATTCAAAATCAACCTTCCGTCAAAGGCAGGCAAGGCGAAAGTGTCGTATCACGCACCTTACGACAATGTTGCAGCTCAGAACATGACCATCTCTTAAATAATATCCTCCTTTTCGATGCCCATACGGGACGATCCTCGCAAGTTGACCATATTTTGATTTGCTCAAACGGCATATTTGTCATTGAAACAAAAAACTACTCTGGCATAATTTATGGCAACGATCTGCAACACGAATGGACTCAGATCCTCGCATACGGCAATACCAAAAACAAACTTCATTCGCCCGTCAAACAAAACGCAACCCATATTTATCTTGTAAAACAAATTCTACAAAACAAATATCCCGTTCACGGATTTGTTGTTTTTGTAAAAAACAATATCGCCCATATCCAAAGCGGCAGTGTCTGTACACCGCAAACACTTCCTGCCTGTATCGAAGCCTTTAAACCCGTTAACGGGACATTGACAGACGACGACAAAGATGCAATCTTTCGCCGCCTCTGCCTTCATCAAGAAAGTTATGCCGTTACCCCGAGGGAACATCTTGACCATAACAGGAAACTGCAAACCGACTTAAAGAACGACATCTGTCCCCGTTGTGGCGGGAAGCTCCTTTTACGCAAAGGAAAATACGGTAAATTTTACGGGTGCTCCAATTATCCGAGCTGTAAATTCACGAAATCTATCAAGGACTGACACTATGCCGAAAACGACGACACAATTTGTATGCAGCGAGTGCGGGTACGTCTCGCCCAAGTGGCTGGGGCGCTGCCCCGAGTGCGGGAAGTTCAATACCCTCATCGAGGAGGCCGTCTCTCCCGCCCCCGCCGCGAAAAAGGTGCAGAGCGCTTTCCGCCTCAATTCCACCCGCCCCACGCCCCTCCGCGAGGTGCAGTACGAGCGGTATGAACGCATCTCTTCGGGCATCACCGAGCTCGACATCGTCCTCGGCGGCGGCATCGTGCGGGGCTCCCTCGTGCTCGTCGGCGGCGATCCCGGCGTAGGCAAGTCCACCCTCCTCACGCAGGTCGCGGCGCATCTTGCAGAGGAGCACAAAGTGCTCTACCTTTCCGCCGAGGAGAGCTGTTCGCAGGTCAAGCTCCGCTGCGAGCGTCTCGGCGTGGGCGGCGGCGGGATGCTGCTTCTGAACGAGACCTGCCTCGACAACGCGGAAGAGGCCATCTGCGAAGCGGAATACGTCATCATCGACTCCATCCAGGCGGTCTACACCGAGGCTTTGAGCTCGGCGGCGGGCAGCGTCGGGCAGGTGCGCGAATGCGCCGCAAAGCTCATGCGCATCGCAAAGTCGCGCGGGATCACCTTCTTCCTCGTCGGGCACGTCACCAAAGAGGGCACGCTCGCGGGGCCAAAAGTGCTCGAACACATCATGGATACCGTCCTCTACTTCGAGGGCGAGCGCACCGAGAACTTCAAGATCCTCCGCGCCGTCAAGAACCGCTTCGGCTCCGTGCAGGAGGTGGGCGTCTTTGAGATGAGCGATCACGGCGTCTTGGGCGTGAGCGACTACTCCTCTCTCTTCCTCTCCGAATCGCGCGGCGAGGCGGCGGGCGCCGCCGTCACCCCCAGCGAGACGGGCAACCGCTGCATGATGGTGGAGATCCAGACGCTGATGACCAAGACTTCCTACGGTCTGCCGAGAAGGATGTCCATCGGCATCGATCTCAACCGCCTCATCGTGCTCATCGCCGTGCTCGAAAAGCGATGTGGCCTCCCCTTAGGCAGCCAGGATATCTATCTCAACGCAATGGGCGGCATCCGCCTCAGCGAGCCGAGCGCCGACCTTGCCGTGTGCGCCGCCCTTGCGAGCGCCGAACGCATGACGCCCATCGACCGCTATACCGCCCTCTTCGGCGAAGTGGGGCTCACGGGCGAGGTGCGCAGCGTGAGCTTTGCGGAAAAGCGCGTCAACGAATGCGTGAAGATGGGATTTAAGCGCGTCATTCTCCCCGCAAAGAACGCAAAGGCGTGCGAAAAATTCAAGGATAAGATCGAGCTCGTTCCCGTCTCCTATGTCTCGCAGATGATCAAAGCGCTCTTCCCGTCCGAGAGGAAATAGAGCCGCCCGCACGCCAAAGATACGCCAAAAGACACGCAAAAGGAGCCGCCCCGCAGGGCAGCTCCTTTTTTTTGCAGAACTTATTCCTCTTCGTCGGCGTCGTAACCGAAGGACTGGAAGTAGATGCGGCGCACCTCTTCAAAGGTGGGCTCGTACACCGACTTCTTGATGTTCTTGTTCATCATCGCGCGGGCGGCAAACGCTTCGAGCTCTTCCTTGCTGATCTCCTCCTTCTTACCCACGAGGGTATCGAGGAGAGAGGTCACGCCGTCGAGCGGCGCATGGAAGGCAGCCAGGATGTGCGGCAGGACGCGCACCTTCTTTTCCTCGCACAGGCGCAGCGTCTCGCCGAGCAGCAGCGCATTCGCCCGGCCGTGCGGGATATTGTGGAAATAGGTGAGTGCATAGCCCATGCCGTGGACGGCGGTCGTGCCCGACTGGGCGATCGCCATGCCCGCGAGCGTGGAGGCATACAGCATCGTATCGCGCTCTTCGAGCGTCATGCGGCCGATCTGCGCCTTTCCGAGAAGCGGCACGATGAGTTCGATCGCCTCCTCGGAGAGCATATTGGACATGGGGATGGCATTGCGCGAGAGCATACTCTCCACTGCGTGGGAGAGGGCGTCGAGCGCTGTATTCAAAGAGACCTGCGGCGAAAGCTGCGCCATGTACTTGCCGTCGAGGAAGGCAACGCGCGGGAAGAGCGCGGGCGAGGAGATGCTCGTCTTGGTCTGACGGACGTCGTTGGTGAGGATGGAATAGGGCGTGACTTCGCTGCCCGTGCCCGCCGTCGTGGGGATGTGCGCCATGGGGAGCGCCTCGGGGGCGTAGTTGCCCGCGAAGATCTCGTCATCCGGCCGATCCTGCACGGACAAAAGGGCGATGGCCTTTGCGGCATCCATCGGGGATCCGCCGCCGATCGCCACGACAAAATCCGCGCCGGCGCTCTTTAAAAGCGCGATGCCCTCCCGGATGCAGGGGATGCCGGGGTTGGGCGTGACGCGGTCGAATACCGTAGCCGCCTGCCCGTTCGCATTGAGGGCGGAGAGCACATCGTTGAGCGCGCCGTTGAAGGCGGAGCTCTTGCCCGTGACGATGAGCGCGTGCTTGCCGAGGGGCGCAAACAGCGCCGCGTGTTCCGTCACACAATTCCTGCCCAAGACCAGCCTTGTCGGCATATAGTACCCGAAGTTCATACATTTTCCTCCTTATGATTGAGCCGGGCGATGAGGCGGAAGATGGGCTTCCCCTGCCCGACGAACTGCCGTTCGTACTCCGTGACGATGTTGTCCTTGGCGGCATCGCTGTTGTGCAGGTCGCGCGTGACGTCCTCCACCGCAAAGCCGTGCGTCAGGAGCTGTTCGATGGAATAATCGAAGAAATCCTCGCTGTCCGTCTTTTGGATGAGCGTCCCCTCGGGCGAGAGGAGCTTTTCGTAGATGGCAAGGAAGCGGGGCGAGGTGAGCCGCTGGCGGGCGTGCGTGCTGCCGGGGAGCGGCGTCGAAAAGTTGAGATAGACGGTCTCGATGCTCTTTTCCGGCACAAAGCACGGGAGCACTTCCGCGGGGATGTTCAGAAAGCGCACGTTTTGGATGTTCTCCTTCTTGATGCGCTCCATCGCCGTCACGATGACGTTCGAGATGATCTCCACCGCAAGGAAGTTGACCTCCGGCTCGCGCTTTGCGGCCTCCGCGACAAACCCGCCGTTGCCGCAGCCGATCTCCAGCCGCACGGGATTTGCGTTGCCGAAGAGCGTTTGGTAGTCAAAGAGGGCGCGGTACTCTTCCGCCGCCTTTTTGAGGTCCTTCATGGGGACGCCGCGCGCCGCCAAAATATCCGAGCAAGCCTCGAGCCTGGGTTCGAGGTTGCGTTTTCTGCGCATTCTCATCCGTTTTTCCCCGTTGAACCGAAGCCGCCCGCCCCTCGGACGGTATCGGACAGTTCCTCCGTTTCTTCAAATTGCACCACATAGACGGGCGCCACGACGAGCTGGGCGATGCGATCGCCGTGCTCCACCGTGCGCTCCTCCTTCCCGTGGTTGTGGAGGGCGACAAGGATCTCGCCGCGGTAGTCACAGTCGATGACCCCCACCTTGTTGGCGGGCGCGAGATCCTGCTTGCAGGAAAGTCCGCTCCGTGCATACACGAGCCCCGCCGTGCCCTCCTGAAGTTCCATGGCGATGCCCGTGTGGATAAAGCGCGTCTCCCCCGCGGGGATGACGACGGGCTGTTCTTCGCAGGCGTAGAGATCGGCACCCGCGGCGTATTCCGAACCATACGCGGGAAGGCGGGCGCCCTCCCGCAGTTTTTTTACATTGACTTTCATAGAAAAATCGTTCTTTCAAGAGGGAATGCCCGGGCGCAGACCGGCGCGCACGGCTCCCCTTCCGCCATTATTTTACGCTGTACAGAATATCCGTGTAAGTGGGATAGGGCCAGTAGTCGGACGAGCACAGCTTTTCCATGCCGTCGGCAAGGACGCGCACCTGCTCCATGTCGGGCAGGACGACGTGCGCCATCTTCTGCGAGGCGGGCTGCTCCCCTTCCGGCATCTCGGAAAGATCGCGCTCGAGCTTGGCGACCGCCGCCATCATGGCGTCGTTCATCGTCGCGAGCTTTTCCGCGAGCTTCACGTCCTCCGAAACGGGCATCTTTTCACTGACGGCGCGCTTGGAGGCGATGGAGCCGCACAGCTCGGCAAGGTACCCGTTGACGGCGGGATAGATGTCCTGTCGCGCCATCTCGATCATCGTGAGCGCCTCGATGCGGATGCTCTTGATGTAATTCTCGAGCTGGATGTTGGCGCGGGCGATGACCTCCTTCTCGGTATAGACGCCCTGATGCACAAAGACGTCGATGTTCTCCTGCTTTAAGAGCTCAGGCACGGCATCGGCGGTCGTCTTGTTGTTGAGGAGCCCTCTCCGCTCGGCCTCCGGCTCCCAATCGGGGCCGTAGCCGTTGTAGTTGAAGATGATGCGGTAGTGCCGCTTCAAGAGTTTTTCCGTGAACTTTTTGCACTCCGCGTCGAAGTCCTTGGCGTTCGAGAGCGCCTCCACCGCCTCCGAGAAGAGCTCGGCCGCAATGGTATTGAGGACGATGTTGGGATCGGCAACGGACGCCATCGAGCCCAGCATACGGAACTCGAATTTATTGCCCGTGAAGGCAAAGGGCGACGTGCGGTTCCGGTCCGTCGTGTCGATGGGGAAAATGGGCGATTCGGGCACGCCGATGGAGCCGGGGATGGCCTTCTTCGGCACATACTCCCGCCCTAAAACGATGGAATCGACGATGGCGCCGAGCTGATCGCCGAGATACACCGAGACGATGGCGGGCGGCGCTTCGTCGGCACCCAGGCGGTGATCGTTGCCCGCAGACGCGACGCAGGCACGCAAAATGCCCTGATATCGGTCGACCGCCGCAATGACGCAGGCGAGAACGAGCATGAAGAGGCGGTTGTTCTCGGGCGTTTCGCCGGGATCGAGCAGGTTGAGCCCCGTATCGGTGGAGACCGACCAGTTGTTGTGCTTGCCCGAGCCGTTGATGTACTCGAAGGGCTTTTCGTGAAGGAGGCACACCAGCCCGTGGCGGGCAGCAACCTTCTTCATGATCTCCATCGTCAGCTGATTGTCGTCCACGGCGACGTTGGTCGTCGTAAAGACGGGCGCGAGTTCGTGCTGTGCGGGCGCGACTTCGTTGTGCTTGGTCTTAGCAAAGATGCCGTACTTCCACAGCGTCTCGTCGAGATCGCGCATATAGGCGGAGATGCGGGGCTTGAGGGAGCCGAAGTAATGATCTTCCATCTCCTGCCCGCGCGGCGGACGCGCGCCGAACAGGGTGCGGCCGGTGAGGATGAGGTCCTTTCGCGCCTCGTACACCTTTTCATCGATGAGGAAGTACTCCTGCTCGGGGCCGACGGTCGTGGAGACCTTCTTGCACTCGATGCCGAACAATCTCAAAAGGCGCTTGGCCTGCGCGTCGATGGCGGTCATCGACTTTAAAAGGGGCGCTTTCTTATCCAGCGTCTCGCCCGTGTAGGAGACGAACACCGTGGGGATGTACAGCGTCCCCTCCTTGACGAAGGCGGGGGAAGTTGGATCCCATGCCGTGTAGCCGCGTGCCGAGAAGGTCGCCCGCGTCCCGCCCGAGGGGAAGGACGAGGCATCGGGCTCGCCCACGATGAGGCTCTTTCCCGTCAGTTGCATGATGACGCGGTCGCCCGACGGCTCGATGAAGCTGTCGTGCTTTTCCGCCGTCAGGTTGGTGAGGGGCTGAAACCAATGGGTGTAGTGCGTCGCGCCCTTGCTCACCGCCCAATCTTTCATGGCGTTGGCGACGGCGCTCGCGATGGAGGAATCGAGGGGCGCACCCGTATCGATGGTCCTGCGCAGGGAGGTATAGACCTCCTTGGGCAGCAGGTTTTTCATGACTTCGTCGTTGAATACATTGCTCCCGAACAGTTCGGTCACATTCATGGAAAATCTCCTTTTTTTCCGGCTCTTCTCTTTTGTTCCGGCGATCATACATTGTCTCGAGATTATTATAGTTTCTTTTGCGCGGCAAGTCAATCGTTTGCAGGAAAATATTCCTGCCTCCACAAGAAACGGCGCAAAAAAACGGAGCCGAAGCTCCGTTTTGCCGCCGAGGCACACCCGAAAGAACGCGCCCGGCCGTGGATATAAGATTTGCTCACTTGTGGAAGATGAGGACGTGGAAGCTGTGCGGCGGCAGCGTTAAAGAGCGCGGCGCCGTGGGCGCGACATCCTCGGGCACAAGTTTGTAGGGCTCGTCGATCGTGTTGTAGACCGACGGATCGCCCGCCATGCGGATGATGCGCGTGAGTTCGCCGAAGTCGAAGTCGCCGTCAAATTCCGCCTCGGCCTCCTTGTCGGAGGGATTGACGACCTTGACATAGACGAGGCCCTCAAGCTCGGTCGCGGAGGCATAGAGCCCCCCTTCCGCCTCGGTGTTGAGCACCACATTGCCCGTGAAGGTACTGAAGAGCTGCTGCACATAGTAGTTGACCGTCGCATACGCCCGCTTGCCGTCGAACCAGATGAGGTCGGGGCTCCACTGCGTGTAGCCCAGCCGCCCGAAGAGCGGCGCATACGAGGACATGACGACGATATCGGAATTGCGCTCCATGCCCGTCATGAAGGCCGCTTCGGCGAGCGCGCCCTCCCACACATTGGCCTGCGGCGCGTTGAAGCCCGCGCAGCCCGACCCGGGAACGTGTGCGGCATACTCGCCCGCATACACGCGGCAGTTGGAGGGATAGTCGTCGTACATATTGGCATGGCTGTACAGCCATTCGGGCGAGGCATAGAAGTGCTCGTCGGAGGCATACACGAAGTTCGGGTTTTTGGCAAGGTTTTCCTTCGTCCACTCCCATGCGCTCTTGTGCGAGGGGGTGTCCACCGTCGGGCCGACCGTGCCGATGATCTTGAGCGTTGGATACTTCTCGTGGATGCGCTTTTCAAACAGCTCGAAGCGCTTGTAGAACTCGTTCCCACGGTCCTCCCACTGCTCGTTGCCCACGCCGAGGTATTCCAAATTGAAGGGCTTGGGATGGCCCATCTCGGCGCGCACCTTGCCCCAGACGGTATCCTCGCCGCCGTTGGCAAACTCGACGAGATCGAGCGCCTCCTGGATGTACACTTCGAGTTTGGGATCGTCGAGGGGGACGAACTCGGTGGACATATATTGGCACGCGATGCCCACGCTGACGACAGGCAGCGGCCTGGCGCCCAGGCATTCGCAGAGGAGGAAGTATTCGTAATACCCCACGCCCAACGTCTGACCGTAGTGCGAGAAAGGCGTTTTGAAGTTGTTTTCGGGGCAGACGCCGTGCACCGCCCAGCGGTTCCAGTTGTGGCGGCGGCGCTCCTTCTGCCCGACCGATCCCTTCCAGAGATAGCGGTTCGCAAGATTGTTGCCCTCCACGACGCACCCGCCCGGGAAGCGCACGAACTTGGGCTTCAGATCGCGCACCATTTCGGCAAGGTCGCGGCGGAAGATGCCCTTCACCGCGTTGTCGGGGATCATGGAGAAGCAGTCAACATGGATGGCGCCCGCCTCCGTCATGCGCACCTCGAAGGAGGCGCGGTCGAGCTCGGCGCGGCTCTTTGCATGAAACTCATAGCGGTGCCATTTGCCGTCGGGACGGAGGAGCACCTTCTTTGCAAGAACGGGCTTCCCGCCCGCAAAGACGCCCACCTGCAGCTTTCCCTTGTAGTCATAGGAACGGGCATGGAAGGAGATCGTATAGCCCATCCCCTTCTGAAGATAGATGCCGTCGTAGGCCTTATTCCTGACGCCCTCGCCCGCCTTCGTGACGGTGAGGCGCAGATAGTGCGGGTTCTCGATATACAGCGGACGGTCCCACTTGATCTTGAGCGCCACGCCGTCACCCGTAGGCGTCCAGCCGTAGCTGCCGTCGTTTTCGACGATATAGTGATCCCACTCGCCGTGGACGTCCTTTGCCTCGAAATTGGCATTTTCCAGCATCTCGGCATACAGGCCGCCGTCGAGGTCGTAGTTGAGGTCCTCAAAAAAGACGCCCACGCCCTCGCCGGGGGCGGTATATTTTCCTTCTTCCCGGATGGTGATCTTCATAGTCTTGCTCCCTGCTCCCGCCAAAGTCCCTGCGGGAGCGTCAAAATGCGGCACGGGTGCTCCCGTACCGCATTCATTATAGCATCTGTTTGCCGCAAAATCAAGGGGTTTTTTTGTTTCTGTCCGCTTTTCCTCCGCTCAGCGGGAAAAACGCACGGTAAAGACCGATCCCTTGCCTTCTTCGCTCTCCACGCTGATCCACCAGCCCGCCTTCCGGCACAGCTTTTTGACGACGGACAGCCCCAGCCCGAAGCCCCCGTTCTTGCCGCTGTGCGATTTATCCACTGTAAAGAAGCGGTCGAAGATGCGCTCCAGATTTTCTTTGGCGATGCCGATGCCCGTATCGGCGACGGAAAACTCCGTCTTTGTGAGGACGACGGTGATGCTGCCCCCGTCGCGGTTGTAGCGGATGGCGTTGCGGATGAGGTTGCCGAAGATCTCGGTGACGCGCTCCTGCCGGCTCTCGAGGAGCACGTCCGGCTCGATGCGCGTCTCGAGGGTGATGTGCCGCTCGGCAATGGCGGGCGAGAGCGTCTCCAAAAGCTCGTGCGCGATCTTGGAGGCGTTCACCTCATAGGTCGGCAGATCGTCGCTGTCGATCTCGTTGTAGTTGATGATGGAGGCGACGAGGTTGGTGAGCCGTTCGCTCTGCGTGAGGATGGTCTGCGCCGCGCGCTGCGCCGTCTCCCCCGAGAGCGCCCCCGAAGCGAGGAGCTCCGCAAACCCCTTGATGGAGGTGAGCGGGGTGTTCATCTCGTGCGTGATGTTGGCGATGAAGTCGTTCTTGGACTGCTGCGCCCGGACGACGAGCTCCTTCTCGTCAGCGATCTGCTTCATCTGCCGCTCGGAATCGTCGTTCATGCGGTTCATGAGCGCCGCGAGCGTCTCCAGCTCCGCACAGTTTGCCGTGATGCGCTTGCGCCGCGCCGCATCCATCACGAGCTTCTCGACGGGACGCAAAATGAAGTCGGTGAAGAGATAGGTCGCAAGGAAGCACAGCGCAAGGTCGAGGAGCAGGAAGGTAAAGACGACGGGGAAAGTGCTTAAGTACACGTCGAGGAGGGACTGCGTGGGGATGGCGAGGCGGACGTAATACTCCCCGCCGCGGAACTGCCGGCAGTAGTAGGAATAGTCCTCCCGCAGCGTCTGGGAGGCGCGGGCATCGAAGCCCTCCCCTTCCAGCATCGCCTCGCGCACTTCGGGGCGGTCGGAGCGGCTGTCCTCCTCCCCCTCCACCGAGTCGGCGAGGATGGCGCCGTTCCCGTCGAGGAAGGTGACGCGCGCCCCGAACAGCTCTTCGGAGAGCTCCCGCGCATACTCCGCTGTCAGCTCCTCCGCGGAGAGCGAGGCGTCAAAGCGCGCCATGTAGGCCTTAAGGTCGTCCTCCGTATAGCGGAGGCCGCTCTTGTAGTAGAGCTCGGCCGAGATAAAAGAAAAGACGATGAGTGCGATCGCGCTGATCAGCACTCCCGTCCAGAGGATGCGTTTTCTCATCGTCCTTCCTCACCCCGCGATAAAGCGGTATCCGACGCCGAACACCGTCTCAAAATTGAGGCCCAGCTTGCGGAGCCGTGCGATGTGGTTGTCGAGGGTGCGCGTCTCGCCGTCGTCATACCCCCACACCTCGGTGAGGAGCATATCGCGCGTGAGCACCTTGCCCTCGTTGGCGGCGCAGTAGCGCAGGAGCCGGAACTCCTTGTTGTTGAGCGTGAGCGGATGCCCGCGGTAGACCACGGTCATATTGTCGAAATTCATCTCGAGCTCGCCCACCTTGAGGACGGACGACTTGGAAGAGCGGCGGAGCGCGGCGTTGACGCGCGCCACCAGCTCCAAAACGCCGAAGGGCTTTGCGATGTAGTCGTCCGCGCCCGCATTGAGGCCGCGCACCTTGTCCGTCTCCTTGGAGAGCGCCGAGAGCATGATGACGCTCACTTCGGGATGGCGCGCCTTGACCTCTTTCAGGACCTCCACGCCGTCCCCGTCCGTCAGCATGATGTCGAGGATGGCAACTTCGGGGATCTCCCGCTCCATCGCCGCATAAAAGTCCTTGACCGTCGTAAAGTATTCGCAGGAAATACTGCTTAAGTCCAGCGTACACTTTACGAGCTCACAGATGCTCCTGTCGTCCTCCAGAAGATAAACTTTGCTTGCCAAAATGCCCCTCCGAAAACGGCACACGGGCCGTTACTGATTTTGTTCGATGGAATGGGCGATGTATGTAATGTGGTCGGCAGCACGCTCGAGGTTCCCGACAAGGTTGATGAACACGCTCGAGTTCTGCGGCTGGCACTTGCCCTCGTTGAGGCGCTGGATGTGCGCCTGCACGAGGCGGCGGCGCTCGTTGTCGATCTCGTCCTCGAGGGCATCCACCTCGCGCAGCTTCAAAAAGTCCTTCTTTTCAAAGGCTTCGCGGGAGAGGCCGTAGAGCTTCTGGATCTTCGCGTACATCTCCTTGAGCATCTCCAAAAACTCGGAGGAGAAATGCAGCCCGTCATTCACATAATGCCCGGTATATTTGGTGACGTTGTCGGCCAATTCGCCGATACGCACGATGTCATTCAATACATAGTGGAGGGAAGAGATGGTCTTTTCTTCCTCCATGACGAGAGAGTTCGCAGACAGTTTGACGAGGTAGGCAACTTCCTGGCGGCTCATCTGCGCGATCTCGCCGTTGCGCTCGTTGATCGATTGGGAAACGGAAGTATCCTTCGCAAGGAAGGCGTTGAATGCCCTGTCGAGCGTGTCCATCGAGAAGGCGAACACCTTGCCCGTCTCCTGATAGAGATAGGCAAGACCGACGGAAGGATTGCGCAGAAGGCGCTCGTCGGGATGCGCGATGAGCTCTTCTTCGGGCGTCGGCTCCCCCTTCTTGCTGCGAAGAAGGTTGTTCGCGAGCCACACGAAGCCCTTTGCAAAGGGAAGGAAGAGGATGGTGCAGGTCACGTTGAACAGCGTGTGGAAGAAGGCGATCTGGAACTGATAGTTCTCGGGGAAGATGACGTTCAGGACGACATCCTGGAAGGAAGTGCCGAACCAACCCCAGCACAGAAGGAAGATCGTAAAGATGACGGCGCCGAAGCAGTTGAAGAGAAGATGGATGATGGCGGCTCTCCTTGCATTGGGCTGCGCGCCGATGGAGGAAAGGAGCGCCGTCACGCAGGTACCGATGTTGGAACCGATGACGACGTAGTAGACGCCGTCGCCCGTACCGCCGATGAGCACGCCGCTCGTCGCAAGGACGACGACGATACTCGTGACGGCCGAAGAGGACTGGATGATGCCCGTCGCCACCACGCCGATGAGAAGGAGCAGGAAGGGATTTTTGACGACTTCGAGCGCCTCTTTGATGACGCCCATCATCTCGGGATGCAGGTCGGGATCCATCGCGCTCGACATGACGGAGAGGCCCACGAACACGAGGCCGATGCCCGTCAGCGTATCGCCGATGAGCTTGATGTTCTCGCGCTTGGAGAGCATCTTCATGAACACGCCGACGACGGCGAAGAGGAGCAGGAAGACGGAGACATCGAGGCTCCCGAGCGAGGCGATCCACGCCGTGATCGTGGTACCGATGTTGGCGCCCATGATGATGGCGGTCGCCTGGAAGAGCGTTAAGATGCCCGCGTTGACGAGGCCGACGACCATGACGGTCGTTGCGGACGAGCTCTGGATGATCATCGTGACGGCGGCGCCGATGCCAACGCCCGCAAAGCGGTTGCCCGCCGTCTTGTTGAGCATTCTCCTCAGTTCCCCGTGGGCGAGGCGGGACATACTCTCGGACATGATCTCCATGCCCGCGAGGAAGGCGCCCAATCCGCCCAGGAGCAGCATAATGGTTTCTAAGACTTCAATTACCGGCATCGTATTTCTCCTTCTGTTTCTTCGGTAAGAAAATGCAGGGCCGTACTTACTTTCCCATTATGCTTATTATAGCAATTATAGCACCCGTTTGTCACTTGTTTTTCATGAATTTGTAACAAGAATGTAAAAAAAAGTAAAATGCAAGTTACAAGTGTAAAATCAATCGTTTTTCGTGCAGATTTTACAATTTCCCGCTCTGTTTTGGCCCGATTTTTACGACCGAGAAAAAAGCGGCCACCCGGACCGCCTTTCAGATGTGTTCCGCTGCCTCTGTCTCATACGCGCCCGCGCATCCGCAGGGAGTTGAGCACCGCGAGCAGCATGACGCCCACGTCGCCGAACACTGCCGCCCACAGCGGCACGACCCCCACGATGGAGAGCACCATGAGCGCCGCCTTGATGGCAATGGACCCGATGATATTTTCAAGGACGATGTTCCGCGTCTTTTTCGCCGTCCGCATGGCCTTGGGAAGGCCCTTGAGGGAATCGGAGGCAAGCACCAGATCGCTCGCTTCGATGGCGGCGTCGCTTCCGAGCCCGCCCATCGCCACCGCGACATCGCTCTCCGCCATGACGGGCGTATCGTTGATGCCGTCGCCCACATAGAGGAGCGCGCCCTCGCCCTTGAGCGCCCGCGCGGCGAGCGGTTTTTCCTCGGGCAGGAGCCCCGCGTGGAGCTCGTCCACGGGAAGCCCCTGAAGGGCTGCCCTTGCCCGTTCCTCGGTGTCCCCCGAAAGCACGGCGATCTTTTGGATGCCCGCCCCCTTGAGGCCGACGAGCGCCTCCTTTGCATCCGGGCGGAGTTTATCCTCGAGCTCGGCATAGCCGACGAACGCCCCGTCCTCCGCGCAGAACACGACGGCGTGCGGGCTTTGAAGCGCGGGAAGAGCGATACCGTGCTCTTCCATCAGCCGCCGGCTCCCCACGAGCACCTGCCTGCCCTCCACATCGGCAGCAAGCCCCATGCCCGCGATCTCTTGAACGTTCTCCGCATGGAAGGGCGTCTTTTCATTGCGGAAGGCCTCGGCAAAGGGGTGCGAAGATGCACGCTCCACGGCCGCGATGAGCGACAAGGCACGCTCCGACGAGCAGCCCGCGAGCGTGAACTTGCCCTCGGTGAGGGTACCCGTCTTATCGAGAGCGGCCGTCTGCACCTTGGCGAGCGTATCGAGGCACACCGCGCCCTTGCAGAGCACGCCGTGCTTTGCGAGCACGCCCACGCCCGAAAAATAGGTGAGCGGCACCGAGATGATGAGCGCGCACGGGCAGGAGATGACGAGGAAGTTGAGCGCCCGCATGATCCACGGTGCGAAATCGAAGCCCGTAAAGAGCGGCGGCACCACGGCGAGCAGGACGGCGAGCGCCACGACGACGGGCGTGTAGATGCGCGCGAATCGGGTGATGAACTTTTCGGGCTTCGCCTTCTGCGAGGAAGCGTTTTCCACCATCTCCAGAATTTTGGCGACGGCGCTCTCCTCGGAGGGGCGTTCGACGCGCGCCGTCACGGCGTTGCCCGCATTGAGGAAGCCCGCCAAAAGCTCGGCGCCCGCGCCGCATTCCCGGAGATAGCTCTCCCCCGTGATGGACTTGGTATCGAAGGCGCTCTCGCCCGAAAGAAGGGTGCAGTCGGCGGGGACCTTGTCCCCCTTGCGCAGGAGGATGATGTCCCCCTTCTTTAGTTCCTCGGGCGCGACTTCGCGCTGCGCATCCCCTTCGACGAGGATGGCGCTGTCGCTCTTGAGCTCCATGAGCTTCGCGATCGCCCCGCGCGACGAGCCGACGGCAATCGACTGCAGGAGCTCGCCGATCTCATACAGCAGCATGACGACGGCGCCCTCCATGCCCTCGCCGAGGGCGAACGCCCCTACCGACGCGATGAGCATGAGGAAGTTTTCATCAAACAGAAAGCTCAGGCGGAAGGAACGGAAAAGTTTTACAAAGTTCTTGCAGACGGTGAAAACGACCTCCCACCCCGCCGCCGCAAAGGAGACGAGAAAGAGCGCAAGCGGCAGCCGCTCGGGCACGCCGCCCAACAGATGAAGGACAAGCCCCGGCACAAAGAATACTGCCGAGACCGCGATCGAAACGATCTCCTTCAAATGGTTCTCCTTCTTGCGGGGAGCGCTGCCGTCGATGATCTCCACCTCTTCAAAGCCCGCGATGATCTCGACCGCTTCCGAGAACGCTTCGGGCGAGCCGTACGAGAGCGTCACGCGCTGGTTGATGAAGTCGACCGCCGCCTCTTCGATGCCCTCGAGTTCTTCGAGCTCTTCCTTGAGCTCCGCGGCACAGGCCGCACAATCCAGATTTCTGATGCGAATGATGCGTCGCATATCCTCTCCTTTGAACGGGCATGGCCCGTCAAACAAATATATGAACAACTATTCATATAATAGCACAAAGAGAAAGCGCCGTCAAGCGCTTTTTCAGATTTTCAGAGATTTTTCCGAAAAAAATCGGACGCCTTCGATGGCGGGAAGCTCGGGGATCCCCGTAAAGCACAGCTCTTTTGCGATAAGTTTCTGCCGCGTGAGGTGCAGCTTCCGGTTGAGCGCGGCGTCGCCGTACTTGGTGTCGCCAAGAACGGGATGGCCGATGTGAGCAAGGTGGGCACGGATCTGGTGCGTCTTGCCCGTGTGGAGGGTGATTTCAAGAAGGCTTCTGTCCTCCCCTTCTTCGAGAACGCGGTACTCCGTGACGATGGGCTCGCCGTTGGGCCGGTCGAAGATGCGCACGCGGGAGGAAGCGGCATCCTTTTTGAGATAGGCTTTCAGGACGGCGTGCTTTTCGCGCAGCGTCCCCTTGACGAGCGCGAGATAGCGCTTTCTGACGCGGTGCTCGCGGAAGGCGTTGAGGAGCGCCCGGGCCGCGGCTTCCTTGCGTGCAAAGATCATGAGACCCTCGGTATTGCGGTCGAGACGGTGCAGGAAATGGCACTCTCCCTCCCGCTGCAGCGCCGAAAAGACAGCCTCCGACTGCACGCCGCTCTCCTTGTCGATGACGATCGCATCCTCATCCGCATAGAGGACGGAAAAGGCCCGCTTTCCTTCCTCGGCGGGCGTCAGGAAGTACTGCACTCTGTCGCCCGCATGGAGGAGAACATCCTCGCCCGTTTTGACGCCGTTGATGCGCACATCGCGGCGCTTCAGGAGCGCGCGCAGGACAAAGGACGCCTGGGCGTCATGGGTGTCGGTGAAGTTTTGGAGCGAGGTCTCCTCGCTTACGGTGTATTCCCGCACGGAACGTCCTCCCAAAGAAGAAAACAAGCAAAACGATCCCGAGGAGCGGAAGCGCCAAAACGCATCCGCCCGTCAGAAAGTAGACGAGATAGGAAAGAAGCAGCGCGCTTCCCGTCTGCAGCGCGGCACAGGCGAGCGCACGCCCCGCTCCCAACTCCCGCGCGGCAGCGGCGATCGCCGAGATACAGGGCGAGGACGCCAGCACGAACCCGGCGAGCGCAAAGGCGCTCCTTGCCCCGAAGGGAAGGACGGGAAAGAAGAGCTCCAGCGTGCCCGCGACGTTCTCCTTGGCGATGAGCCCCGAGAGCGCCGCATAGGCGATGCGCCAGTCCCCCATGCCGATGGGCGCAAACAGCCATTTCAGCCCGCCGCAGAGATGCGCGAGCATACTCTCCTCCGCCGCACAGAAACGGAAGGAGAAGTCGAAGGATGAGAGCAGCCACGAGGCGACGAAAAAGGCAAGCATGACCGTTGCCATCTTTATTATAAACTGTTTCAACTGAAAACACAAGGTTTTTGCGGTAAGACGTGCGTCGGGAAGCTGCAGAGGCGCCAATTCGAGGACAAAGGGCGCCCCCTGCCCCTCTCCCAGAAAGACGAGCACCGAGAACGCGATCCCCGCGCCCAGCACATAGAGGAGGAGCACCGCCGGGAAGGGATCGGAAAAGAAGGAGGCGGAGAGCGTGAGATAGACGGGCAGTTTGGCACTGCAGGAGAGGTACGGAAGGCACAGGATGACCCGCCTTTGCATCTTCTTGTCGTCGAGGCCGCGCGTCGAGAGGATGGCGGCCGCCGTACAGCCGAAGCCCATCAGAAGGGAAAAGACGGCGCGCCCGCTCAGCCCCACGCGCGAGAGCGTGCCGTCCGTGAGAAAGGCAAGGCGGGACAAGAGGCCGCTCTCTTCGAGCAGCGACAGAAAGAGAAAGAGCATCATGATCTGCGGCACGAAGCACAGAACGCCGCCGAGGCTCCCGATGATGCCCTCCCCCACGAAGGAGCGGAGGACGGGCGAAGGGATGCGCTGCGCCAGGGCATGAAGTTTTACCGAAAACAAGTTCTCGACGAGCCCCTTCAAAAGCCCGCCCGGCCCCTGCGGCGCGAAGGTCAGAAAGAACGCCGCGGTGAGCAGCACCGCAAAGAGAAAGAGGGCCGCCGCGGGATGCAGCAGAACGGCATCTGCCCGCGAGAGCCCCGCAGCCGCCGGTGCAAAGACCGCGGCGGGAAGCGTGCGCTCCCCGTCGGACGGCAGGAAGAGAGCCGCCCTTTCAAGCGCCTCCCCCATCCGTTCCCGCAGAGTGCGGGCGGAGAGCCCCTCCGCCGAGAGGACGGGGATGCCGAGGATGCGCCCGAGGGCGCGCTCGTCCACCCGTCCGCCCCGCCGCACAAACGCCCGCTTCTTGGTGAGCACCAAAAGGGCGCGCCTGCCCGCTCCGAGCGCCGAAAGCAGCTTCAGGCCGCGGGGAAGCGCCGCGCACTCCGTGACGAGGCATAAAATACCTTCGGGATGCTCTTTGAGATAGGTGCAGGCGGAGCGCTCTTCCATGCTCAGCCCCTCGGCCGAGTAGACGCCGGGAAGGTCGCTCACCCGCACCCGTCTGCCCGCGAGCACCGCCTCGCCCTCGAGCGCACACACCGTGACGCCGTGCCAATTTCCGACGCGCGCGTGCCCGCCCGTGAGAGTATTGAAGAGCGTGCTCTTGCCCGCGTTGGGATTGCCGAGAAGGAGCAGCTCCGCATCGGGCTCCCCCATCGCCTTCACACTTCTGCGATCACGCATTCCGCCGCCTCCCTTCCGA
>QAKM01000043.1 GCA_003343805.1 Bacillota bacterium
CGCGCGACATGCGCGGCGGGCGCCCCCATTTTATAGTCCCCCCTCGTCTCCCCTGCCGGACGGCGGGCCATTTCACGCTCACAAGTTTTTCAGGCCTTTGGGGGGCGCTCATCATTTCGGCATGAAAAAAGAGCACGGAAAAACCGTGCTCTTTGCGTTTTACTCTTGATTAGAGGATCTTGGAGACGACGCCGGAACCGACCGTTCTGCCACCCTCACGGATAGCGAAACGAAGGCCTTCCTCGATCGCGACGGGCTTGATGAGGTCGACGGTCAGGGTGACGTGGTCACCGGGCATGACCATCTCAACGCCTGCAGGAAGCTCGATGGAACCCGTAACGTCCGTCGTTCTAATGAAGAACTGAGGACGATAGTGGTTGAAGAATGCCGTGTGACGGCCGCCCTCGTCCTTGGTCAGGACGTAGACCTGAGCCTCGAACTTGGTAGCAGTGGGAACGGTGCCGGGCTTTGCGATGACCTGGCCCTTCTCAACGTCCGTACGGTTGATACCGCGGAGCAGAGCACCGACGTTATCACCAGCCATCGCTTCGTCGAGCTGCTTGTGGAACATCTCGAGACCGGTGATGGTCGTCGTTCTGGGCTTCTCGATGAGGCCGACGATCTCGGCGGGATCACCGACGTGAGCGACACCCCTCTCGACACGGCCCGTAGCAACGGTACCGCGGCCGGAGATCGTGAAGACATCCTCGACGGGAAGAAGGAAAGGCTTGTTGTCGTCACGCTCGGGAGTAGGAATGTAGGAGTCGATGGTATCCATGAGCTCGAGGATGCACTGGCACTCGGGAGCTGCAAGGATCTCTTCGTTGGAAGCGCCGCTCGTAGCCTTCTCGAGAGCCTTGAGCGCGGAACCCTTGATGATCGGGATGTCGTCGCCGGGGAAGTCGTAGGAGCTGAGAAGCTCGCGGATCTCCATCTCGACGAGTTCCAGAAGCTCGGGATCGTCCATCTGATCGCACTTGTTCAGGAAGACGATGATATAGGGCACGCCGACCTGACGAGCGAGCAGGATGTGCTCACGGGTCTGGGGCATGGGACCATCGGTCGCTGCGACGACGAGGATCGCGCCGTCCATCTGAGCAGCACCCGTGATCATGTTCTTGACATAGTCTGCGTGGCCGGGGCAGTCGACGTGCGCATAGTGGCGCTTGTCGGTCTCGTACTCAACGTGCGCGGTGTTGATCGTGATACCACGAGCCTTTTCCTCGGGCGCCTTATCGATCTCATCGTAGCGCATCTTTGCTGCCTGACCCTTCGCTGCCATAACCATGGTGATAGCTGCGGTCAAAGTGGTCTTGCCGTGGTCAACGTGTCCGATCGTACCGATGTTGACGTGGGGCTTACTTCTGTCGAACTTAGCTTTAGCCATTTTGAAATTCCTCCGATTTTTTTATAATTTTGATAACTTTTTCCGGTATCCACCGGAATCGCAGCTATCTATCAAACAATGTGATATAAGCTGATCTCGGCTTACCGCCTACTATTATAACCCAAAACGCGGAAATATGCAATTACTTTACCAAAGATTTTTCGCAAATTTTCCTTAATTTCAGGCTTTCGGGGCGAAAATCTTCTCCTTTACTCCGCTTTCTTCGCGCGGGAAGTGATGATCTTCTCCGAAATGCTCTTGGGCACTTCGTTGTAGTGGTCGAACTGCATGGTGAACTGGCCTCTGCCCTGCGTCCCCGAACGGAGCTCCGTCGCATAACCGAACATCTCGGCAAGCGGGACTTCCGCATCGATGATCTTGGCGCCGTTCCTGTCGTCGGTGCCGATGATGGTACCGCGGCGGGACGAGACGTTGCCCATAAGGTCGCCGAAGTAATCTTCGGGCGTGACGATCTCCACCTTCATGATGGGCTCGAGGAGCACCGCACCCGCCTTTTCCATACCGTCCTTGAACGCCATCGAACCTGCGATCTTGAACGCCATTTCGGACGAGTCAACTTCGTGATAGCTACCATCGTAGACCTGCACTTTGAAATCGACGACTTCGTACCCTGCGAGGAAACCGTTCTTGGCTGCCTCCTGGATGCCCTTGTCGATCGCGGGGATATACTCCTTGGGAATGGAGCCGCCCACGGTGAGGTCCTCGAACTCGTAACCCTTGCCGGGCTCCTGAGGGATGAGGTGGATCTTGCAGTGACCGTACTGGCCCTTACCGCCCGACTGACGCTTGTACATACCTTCGGCATCCACAGCTCTCTTGATGGTCTCACGGTAAGCGACCTGAGGCGCACCGACGTTGCACTCGACGTGGAATTCGCGGAGCAGACGGTCGACGATGATGTCGAGGTGCAGCTCGCCCATGCCGGCGATGATGGTCTGGCCCGTCTCCTGATCGGTGTAGGTCTTGAAGGTGGGGTCCTCTTCCGCGAGCTTGATGAGCGCGAGCGTCATCTTCTCCTGGCCGGCCTTGGTCTTGGGCTCGAGGGAGAGCTGGATGACGGGCTCGGGGAACTCCATCTTCTCGAGGATGATGGGGTGCTTCTCATCGCAGAGCGTATCGCCCGTCGTCGTGTTCTTGAGGCCGACGATGGCGCAGATATCGCCCGAATAGATGCAGTCGATATCCTTTCTCTCGTTCGCGTGCATCTGCACGAGACGGCCCACGCGCTCCTTCTTGCCCTTGGTGGAGTTGTAGCAGTACGAACCCGCCTCGAGCACGCCGGAGTAAGCGCGGAAGTATGCGAGGGAACCGACGAAGGGGTCGGTCGCGATCTTGAACGCAAGGCCGGCGAACGGCTCGTCGTCCGAAGTCTTTCTCTCCTCCTCTTCGCCCGTGTCGGGATTGGTGCCGCGGACGTGATCGACGTCGAGCGGGCTGGGAAGGAATGCAACGACGGAGTCGAGCAGGAACTGCACGCCCTTGTTCTTGTAGGACGAACCGCAGAGCATGGGGATGGCCTCCGTCTTGAGGCAGCGCTCGCGGAGACCCGCGATGATCTCCTCTTCGGTGAGATCGCCCGCCTCGAAGTACTTCTCCATGAGCTCATCGTTGGCGGAAGCCGCCTCTTCGACGAGCTTTGCGCGGTACTCGTTGGCAAGATCCATCATCTCTGCAGGGATGGGCTCCTTGCGGAAGTCCTTGCCGAGGTCATCGTAGTAGATCTCGGCCTGCATACGGATGAGGTCGATGATGCCGCGGAAGGTATCCTCCTTACCGATGGGAAGCTCCACGGGCACGGGATTGGCGCCGAGGCGCTCGCGGATCATCTTTTCGACGCGGAAGAAGTCTGCGCCGTTGATGTCCATCTTGTTGACGTATGCGATGCGGGGGACGTGATACTTGTCCGCCTGGCGCCACACCGTCTCGGACTGAGGCTCGACACCGCCCTTTGCGCAGAACGTCGCGACGGCGCCGTCGAGGACGCGGAGCGAACGCTCGACTTCGACCGTGAAGTCGACGTGGCCGGGGGTATCGATGATGTTGAAGCGGTGGCCCTTCCAGATGCAGGTCGTTGCGGCAGACGTGATGGTGATGCCGCGCTCCTGCTCCTGGACCATCCAGTCCATCGTAGCGGCGCCTTCGTGCACCTCGCCGAGCTTGTGCGTCTTGCCCGTGTAGAACAGGATACGCTCGGTCGTGGTGGTCTTGCCGGCGTCGATGTGCGCCATGATACCGAAGTTTCTCGTGTGCTGTAAGTCGTATTCTCTCGGCATGGTAACTCCTTAGAATCTGAAGTGAGCGAACGCCTTGTTGGCCTCTGCCATTCTGTGCGTCTCTTCCTTCTTCTTCACCGAACCGCCCGTGTTGTTGTAGGCGTCCATGAGCTCGGCTGCGAGCTTCTTGCTCATCTCGCGCTCGCTTCTCTTCCTCGTGTTGAGGACGATCCAGCGGATCGCGAGCGTCTGACGGCGTTCGGGTCTGATCTCGATGGGTACCTGGTAGTTGGCGCCGCCCACTCTTCTTGCCTTGACCTCCACGACGGGGGTGCAGTTTGCAAGCGCCTGCTTGAAGATCTCCATCGGATCCATGTTCATCTTCTCTCCCATGAACGAGAATGCGTCATAGACGATCCTCTGGGCAACGCTCTTCTCGCCGTCGAGCATGATCTGATTGATGAGCTTTGCGACGACCTTGCTGCCATATACGGGATCGGGAAGAATGTCTCTCTTGGGAACTTTCCCTCTTCTGGGCATTGTATTATCCTCCTTTCTGAATGTGTGATGCGGTTTTCCGCGGGGGCATATTCTGCCGCCCTCTGTTAGGCTATCGCTTGCCGCGGTGCGGTAGCGAACCTTCTCCCCCGATGGGGAATACTGCCTACTTGATCGGGCAAATATTCCGAAATAAGTAGGTGTGTTGCCGTAATCCCTTTAAAAAGGCTTACTTGGGGCGCTTTGCGCCGTACTTGCTGCGCGACTGCTTGCGCTTTGCAACGCCTGCCGTATCGAGCGCACCGCGCACGATGTGATAGCGGACGCCGGGAAGATCCTTGACACGGCCGCCGCGGATGAGCACGGAGCTGTGCTCCTGCAGGTTGTGGCCCTCACCGGGAATGTACACGGTACCTTCCTGCTTGTTGGTGAGTCTCACTCTTGCGATCTTTCTCAGAGCCGAGTTGGGCTTCTTGGGGGAAGTCGTCGTCACCGACAGGCAGACGCCGCGCTTCTGCGGGCAGCTATCCAGAATGGGGCACTTGGACTTGTGTGCCTCGCTCTCTCTTCCCTTCTTGATGAGCTGATTGATCGTGGGCATGGGTTTACCTCCTTTTCAAGTATTTCGGAATATTCTCCGCGGGCCGCCCGAAGGCAGTGCCCGAAGAAAACGGGTTTGATTCGGTCCGCTTTTCCTGCACGCAAAAAGAGCGCCATACTCTGGCGGACAAAGCACATTTTAACAAAAGCCGGCCGCTTTGTCAAACGTTTGGAGCGATTTTTACGTAAGATTTTGCCCTCTTTTCCCCTTTTTTATAATTTCGGAAAAGAGTTTGCCCGCAAACCATTGACAAACCGCAAAAAAAGTTCTATTATAAACAAGGTAAAAATTTATACCGAAAATCTATTTACCGATAAGGAGAGTTTTCACTATGAACAAAATGACCGTGAAAGACGTAAAAGACTGGAAGGGCAAGCGCGTCCTCGTCCGCTGCGACTTTAACGTCCCCATGAAGGACGGCGCGATCACCGACGAGAACCGCATCATCGGCGCACTTCCCACCATCAAATATCTGATGGAGCATGGCGCCAAGGTCATCCTCTGCTCGCACATGGGCAAGCCTCACTCCATCTTCTCGGATGAAGTCAAGCTCAACAAGAAGGACAAGGCAAAGGTGGAGGCTCTCCCCGCAGAGGAGCAGGCCGCAGCCAAGCAGGCCATCATCGAAAAGGCAAAGAAGGACGATTTGAAAAAGCTCACGCTCGAGCCCGTTGCCAAGCGCCTCAACGAGCTTCTGGACGGCAAAGTCACCTTCGCGCACGACGTCGTCGGCCCCGACGCACAGGCAAAAGTTGCCGCCTGCAAGGAGGGCGAATGCGTGCTCCTGGAAAACCTCCGCTTCCACTGGGAGGAGGAGAAGAAGGACCTCGAGTTCTGCAAGAAGCTCGCTTCCTACTGCGACATCTATGTGAACGACGCGTTCGGCACCGCACACCGCTCGCACGCCTCCACGGCAGCCATCGTCGAGTACGGCCTCGTCAAGACCGCCGTCTGCGGCTTCCTCATCGAGAAGGAGCTCACCGTCATGGCAGACTCCCTCGAGCATCCCGTCCGCCCCTTCGTCGCCATCCTCGGCGGTGCGAAGGTCGCAGACAAGCTCAACGTCATCAACAACCTGCTTGAAAAGTGCGATACGCTCATCATCGGCGGCGGCATGGCATACACCTTCTTAAAGGCACAGGGCGGCTCGGTCGGCACCTCCCTCGTCGACGACGAGAAGCTCGACTACTGCCGCGACATGATCAAGAAGGCGAAGGATATGGGCAAGGAGCTCCTCCTTCCCGTCGATACCGTCATCGTCAAGGACTTCCCCGATCCCATCGACGCTCCCGTCGAGACCAAGATCGTCCCTTCGATGGAGATCCCCGCAGACATGATGGGCCTCGACATCGGCACCAAGACGCGCGAGCTCTTCGCCGAGAAAGTGAAGAGCGCCAAGACGGTCATCTGGAACGGCCCCATGGGCGTGTTCGAGAATCCCACCCTTGCAGCCGGCACCATCGCCGTTGCACAGGCACTTGCAGATGCCAAGGGCGCAACGACCATCGTCGGCGGCGGCGACTCCGCGGCAGCGTGCGCACAGCTCGGCTTTGCCGATAAGATCACGCACATCTCCACGGGCGGCGGCGCTTCCCTCGAGCTCTTTGAAGGCAAGGTGCTCCCCGGCATCGCCTGCCTCAACGACAAGCAGTAACAAAACTCTCTTCAAGGCGGGCCGCGTGCCCGCCTTGTTTCTTGATCTGGTTATGAACGCTCCCCGCTCTCCCCGCCGCGGCAGCGAAAGAACCGTCCACATCGTCTTTTGGACGCTCATCCTCCTCGCCGCCCTGCTGCCCCTCCTTGGCTTTCTCGGCACGGAGGGATCGCCCTTTGCCCTCGTCTTTCCCGGGTGGGCGGCCGCCGTTCTTGCCGTGCTCCTTCCCCTTATCCCCGTTCTCGCGGGGAGCATCCTGCTCGCCCGCAGACGCGGCTGGGGCGGTGCGCTGCTCGCAGGCGGCCTCTTTCTGCTGCTCCTTCTGAGCCTGAGCGGCGTCTACGACGAAATCGGAGAGCTCGCCGCAAAAGAGAGCCTCGTCATCCCGGCGCGGCTGCTCCCCCTCCTCTCGCTCGTCCTGCTCACGGCGCTCGACTTCTTCTACGGCTGCGTGCTGCTCGCCCGCGGGCATCTGTGGTGCGCCCTTGCGGCGCTGATCCTGTTGCTCCTGCTCCTCGGGCTCACGGTTTGGGCAACGATCGCACTCACGTTCGTTCCGCCCCACGCCTGAAAAGAATGGCTCGCACCCCCGCAGGGCGATTGCATTTCGCACGCAGATGTGCTATAATGTCATCCGAAAAAACAAATCTAAGGAGTTTCTCATGCGCAGACCCATCATTGCAGGCAACTGGAAAATGAACAACACGGCCAAGGAGGGCGCCGCCCTCATCGAGGCCATCAAACCCCTCGTCGCGGATGCGAACTGCGACGTCGTCGTATGCGTTCCCGCCATCGACATCCCCGCCGCCGCAGAAGCCCTCAAGGGCAGCAACATTTCGCTCGGCGCGCAGAACGTCCACTTCGCTCCCAAGGGCGCGTACACGGGCGAGATCTCCGCCGATATGCTCAAGGAATACGGCGTCGAGTACGTCATCATCGGCCACAGCGAACGCCGTCAGTACTTCGGCGAGACGGACGAGACCGTCAACAAGCGCACGCTTGCAGCGCTTTCCGCGGGCCTTATCCCCATCGTCTGCATCGGCGAGACGCTTGAAGAGCGCGAGAGCGGCAAGACGGAAGCGGTCCTCGACCGTCAGATCGAGGAGGGCATGAAGGGCATCGACGACATCTCCAAGATCGTCATCGCCTACGAGCCCGTCTGGGCGATCGGCACGGGCAGGACGGCGACCGCCGAACAGGCCAACGAGACGATCGGCTACATCCGCAAGAAGGTCGCCTCCGTGTTCTGCCCCAAGTGCGCCGAGAAGGTGCGCATCCAATACGGCGGCTCCATGAACGCAGGCAATGCCGCCTCCCTCATGGCGATGCCCGAGATCGACGGCGGTCTCATCGGCGGAGCTTCCCTGAAAGCGCCCGACTTCGCCGCCATCGTACACTTCGACAAGGAGAACTGACATGAAAAAGATCCCTTACGCCATCATCATCATGGACGGCTACGGACTCAACCCCGACGCGAACGGCAACGCCATCGCGATGGACGGCAGCCTCAACGTCCATGCCCTTCAGAAGGAATACCCCTCCGCGACGCTCGGCGCGAGCGGCCGTTCCGTCGGCCTTCCCGACGGCCAGATGGGCAACTCCGAAGTCGGCCACCTCAACATGGGCGCGGGCCGCATCGTCTACCAGGATCTCACCAAGATCACGAAGGAGATCGAGGACGGCGAGTTCTTTGAAAACCCCGCCCTCATCAAGGCGATGGACAGCGCCAAAGGCAACCACAAGCAGCTCCATCTCTGGGGGCTCCTCTCCGACGGCGGCGTGCACAGCCACATCACCCATCTCTTTGCCCTGCTTGAAATGGCAAAGCGCCGCGGCGTGCCGCAGACCTTCGTCCACTGCTTCATGGACGGCAGAGACGTCTCCCCCACCTCGGGTGCAGGCTTTGCAGAGGAACTGCAGGCGGAGATGGACAAGCTCGGCTACGGCAAGATCGCATCCGTCTGCGGCAGATATTACGCGATGGACCGCGACAACAACTGGGACCGCATCGAAAAGGCATACGATATGCTGACGATCGGCACGGGCATCCATGCCGAGAACGCGGCAGAGGCGCTCCGCGCTTCCTATGCGGGCGGCGTGACGGACGAGTTCGTCCTCCCCACCAACATCGTGGAGAACGGCAAGCCCGTGGCGCTCGTGGAAGAGGGCGATTCCATCATCTTCTTCAACTTCCGCCCCGACCGTGCGCGTGAGATCACCCGCGCCTTCTCGCAGGATCCCTTCGTCGTGCCCAAGGGCACCGCGTTCGAGCGCAAGACGGGCTTCCTTCGCCCCGAGTATGTGTGCTTCACCGTCTACGACGCCGAGTACAAGAACGTTGCGATCGCCTTCCCCAAGCAGTCGCTCCACAACACGCTGGGCGAATACCTTGCCAAGATGGGCAAGAAGCAGCTCCGCATCGCCGAGACGGAGAAGTACGCCCACGTCACTTTCTTCTTCAACGGCGGCGTCGAGGAGCCCAACGAGAACGAAGTGCGCGTGCTCATCAACTCCCCCAAGGTCGCGACGTACGATCTGCAGCCCGAGATGTCGGCGCCCGAAGTGACGGCGCGCGCCCTCGAGGAGCTCGATTCGGGCGAGTTTGACGTGATGATCTTGAACTTCGCCAACTGCGACATGGTCGGCCACACGGGCGTCATCCCCGCGGCGGTCAAGGCGGTGCACACGGTGGACGAGTGCGTGAAGAAGATCACGGACAAGATCCTTTCGATGGGCGGCAGTGCCCTCGTGACCGCCGACCACGGCAATGCGGACAAGATGCTCGATACGGACGGCTCGCCCTTCACGGCGCACACCACCAACCCCGTGCCCGTCATCCTCGTCTCCGACAAGTACAAGAACGTGACCCTCCGCAAGGACGGCATCCTCGCCGATCTTGCGCCCACCCTCCTTCAGGTGATGGGCCTTCCCATCCCCGCCGAAATGACGGGCAAGTCCCTCATCGAGAAATAACCGATCAAGCGGAAGGCCGCCGCGCAAACTTGCGCGGCGGCCCTTTCTTATTCAGAAGCCGCGCGGCGCGCCCGAGGGCGCGCCGCGCGGCTTTTCCTTGATC
>QAKM01000021.1 GCA_003343805.1 Bacillota bacterium
GAGCTGTATGCGCCCAGTATAAACCAGCCCGTCTATGGTTATAAGTACGACAAGTGGGTAAATCCGCTTGTAAATCCGAATAGCGACTATAGTTTTGAGCCTGACAAGGGTACAAAGTCCGTGTAAAGTTTACATACAATGCGGCGATGTACGATTTGCCGGAAGAAGGCGATCTGGAATATCCCGACGATGGTTACACGTTGAAGCGGGAAGGAGATTCCGTTTGGGTCGAGCATTCCTTCGTGGTCGCTCTCCATCAAATCACTGCACAAGCAAGAGCAATCTCTGGTTTGATCTACGATGGAACGGCAAAGAATACTCTCGAAGTGATTGGGCTTGAGGAGGGATGGCACGTTTCCGTAACTGCCACCAAACAGGGGAGCAGCGAATCAGCAGCAACATGGGAATATACCGGCACAGAAAATGAGGAGAATATTATTTCCGGTTTGTCATTGACAGACGCCGGTACATACAATGTGCAAGTTGTTTTCACGTATCCTGACAACCCAACGTACGAGAAGAAGATCCAGAACCTTGAAGTCCATATTGATCATAAGCAGGTTAAGAAGCCTGTTGCTCCTCAGAATATGAAGTATGAGCCGGTCTCTAAGGAAAGAAATGGCTTTGAAGGACAGGCTAGCGAAGATTGGAAATTTGTTGATGAAGGTGAATATACCCATGTTGGTATAAATGCGGGGAAGTATACCGCAAAAGCTACGTTGACAAACGAAAACTATAGATGGGAAAATACAGATGAAGCAGTACGTGACATCACGATTCCGTGGGAAATTCTAAAACGAGAGCTGTATGCGCCCAGTATAAACCAGCCCGTCTATGGTTATAAGTACGACAAGTGGGTAAATCCGCTTGTAAATCCGAATAGCGACTATAGTTTTGAGCCTGACAAGGGTACAAAGACGGTAAAATTGGTCTACATTGGAAACAAGGATACCGACGACTATGACCAGGAGGCAGCTGTGGCATACACCGCTGCGAATGCCTATCACACCAATCGTGGCAAGTATCTGGTTACAGTAACACTAAACGCAAGGGGGAACTATGTGTGGTTTGGGAACGCGCCCAGCGGCCTTGAGTGGACTATTAATCCCGCCACTCTCACCCTTCCCACTATAGAGGCCGAGGACGCCGACTATACCGGCAAACCGTATGACGCTGGAAGCTTGGTTACGGTGAAGAATGATGGGGTTACTTTGCCTGACGATGTAAAGTCGGCAGGGTATCAGTACTCCAATGACACTACTTTTAGGTCTCCATCAAATAATGCCCCCATCAACGCTGGCACCTATTTCGTGCGGCAGAATTACACGTATAACAACCAGAACTATATTGCGCAGATTCCCTATGCTTCCTTCACCATTAACAAAGCCACCGCCACGATGGAGTTTGGTCAAAAGGAGGTAACAAAGACCTACACCGCTGAGGGCACAGCCCTGCAGCCGGTTACGGTAACTGGCCTGGTTGAGGCGGATAAGGACAACATGGCAACTGTATTGGGTGATGTTAAGTACACCTATAAGTACAGTACAGAGCCCAATACCAACTGGGATACGGTGGAAGAAGTGAAAGACGCTACCACCAAAACCAAGTTTACCGACGTCGGCTATTACCAAATTACCGCCAAATGGGGCGCAGGCACAGTGAGCAATAACTACACAGCCGCCGATGCTACCTACACCCTTACCATCACGCAGGCGAACGATCAGAAAATTACCTTGACCAGTGCTGAAACTAATGCAGGGGAGTGGGATGATGAGAATAACTCCTATACCACTACGTATGGTTCTGAAAAGACCTTTACCGTCACCGGCAAGGCGGCGCTGGACGATGCTTCTATCAGCTACGCAGTGAAGGGTGATTCGGAAGTTGTCAGTGTGAACGGCAGCTCTGGCGAAGTCACCATCAAACAAGCCGGCGAAGCCACCATTACCGTTACGGCGGCGGAAACCCCCAATGTGGGCGCGGCTTCTGTGGACTACACCGTGACGGTGAAGAAGGCTGAGCCTACGGTGAATACGGGCCTGGAGGGTGACGAACTGACAGTTGCCTACACCGGCAAGGCCATTGAGGGCTATGATAAAGCAACGCCAACCGCTAACGTGGTAGAAGGAGCTGACCAGCCCTTTGGGGACATCACGTATACCTTCTATACAGACTCAGGGTGTAGCGATGAGAACAAAGTTACCAATGGCGGTGGCAAAGATGGCAACATTCCCATCGCAGTGGGCACCTACTATATGAAGGCCACCTACTCCGGCGATGAGAATTATCTCCCTGCGGAATCGGAGCCTGTCACCGTTACGGTCGCGAAGGCACAGTTGACTGTGGATGCCGAAGGCCACACCGGCACCTACGATGGCGAGACGCATCCCGCCATTACCATCAAGTCGGTTAAGGGCAATGGTGAAAAAATTACCGGCTATACCGTCCAGTATGCCACAACAGAAATGAACACCGCTCCTGGCGCGGATGCCGATGTTTGGAAAGCCACTCTCTCGGTTAAGGATGTGGCGGACAGTACCAGCGAGAACCTGTATTACTGGTACATGGTCACCGCCGACAACTACAATCCCGCTATTGGGGAGGTTGAGGTAAAGATTGCCCCCGCGCCCTTGACTGTGGCTGGAGAACCCACTCATTACACAAAAGAATATGACGGCGACAAGACAGTGGATGAGACGTTTGACGAAATCACTGTCACTGCGGAGGATGTTCCCGATGTGACGATTAGTGTAGCCGCCACCGGCACCTACGACAATGAAAACGCCGGCAAAGGCAAGGACGTCACCCTGACCCTGACCCTGTCCGGCACGGAGATCAAGTGGGACAACTACAGCTATAACGGCGCAGCGCCGACCGATGGGAAGATCACCCTGACCCAGGCTGACGCTGGCACCATCACACCCAAGGAGATCACCGTCACCGGCATTTCCGCTGTGGACCGCGTGTACGATGGCACCACGGATGTGGAGTTGAAGGGCACGCCGGAGACGACGGATAAGGTTGGCTCGGACGACCTCACCCTGACCCTGACCAGCAACGCCACTGGCAGCATTGAAAGTGCCGATGTTGGCAATGACAAAGCTGTCACAGTCGCAACCAGTGTCATCACTTTGGGCGGCACCGATGCGAACAACTACAAGGTAAGCGCAGTGAAGGATGCTGCAAATGGCGATGTAAAGGTCAACATCACCCAGCGGCCTGTAAACCTGGAATTTGCCGGGATAGGACAGGATGACAGAATCATCGAAAAGGCTTACACGGGCCAGCCGGTAAATGTAACGGTAGGGCCTGTTAATGACTCGCAGCCGAACACGGGATTTGTGAAGGGTGACACCCTGAACGCCGGTGATGTGGTGTACACCTATAGCCCTGAGGGGCACACAGCCGTGGGCAGCTATACCGTCACCGCTGCGCTGAAGGAAAACCCCACAGGGAACTATGACAACTATCAACTTAATTTCCCTGAGAAGGCCACCCTGAAAATTACCCCGGCGGAAATGGTGGTTACTGCAGAGGATTACACCAGCACCTATACTGGTAAAGCTCACGATGTAACAGCCAGCTGGACGGCCAATACCACTGACAGCGCAAGCACAAAGATTGACATCACTAAGGTTGAGTTCATCAAAAAGACGGATGATGATACCAGGCCCGAGGCGGACGCTGAGGGCTGGAGCGAAATCTCGTTTACCAATGTGGCCGACAGCGGCGAGTACTGGTATAAGGTCACGGCACAGAACTACGCCCCCATGGTGGGCGAGGAGGCCGTCACCATCACCATCAACCCCGCCACCCTGACCATCACCCGCACGGTCACCCCGACCAAGACCTATGATGGCACAGTTGACGCTACAAATCAGGTAACGGGATATTCTGCCAGCGGCGTGGATGGCGAAACTATCGAAATTACGAATGTTTCGGCCTCCTATGATGATGCCAACGCGGGTACTGGCAAGACCATCACTATCACCTACACGCTCAGCACCAAAGCGAACTTGGGCAACTACAAATACGGTAGTGCAACCTTGAGCGGAACTAATGCCACTGTCACAGAAACCGTGACCAAGATTGATGAAACCCAGGTGGGCATTGCCCCGGCGGAGATCACGGTCACGATTAAGGACCAACAGAAGGTTTACGATGGGGTGACTGTCTCTGGTATTTCAAATCCTGAGCAAGACAAGGATTGGAGCACAACAGGGACGATTTACTCCCAGAACGGCACCAACAAAGACGACCTCGACATTACCCTCACCGTTGACGACGCCAAGAAGGCCGGCACCTACGCCATCACCGGCACGGCGTCCAACCAAAACTATGAGGTGACTTTCACCGGCAGCTGGACGGGCGAAGATGCGAATAATGGCCATGCCGGCACCTATACCATCAGCCCCCGGCCTATCGACGTGCAGATCGGCAATGCCGAAGGCTTCTATGGGGATGCGCCGGTGTTGACGGGCGTAGGATTGACCTACGAGGCGAATGACGATAATCGTGGTTTAGCTCCTGATGAAGAAAATGTTCCGGGGATCAAACTGGGAACAGGTGCTAATGAACAAAGCCCCGTTGCCGTTGTTGGGTACACTATCTATGCAGTTAATGATGATAATCAGGTTGCGTTAAATACCCCCACAGTCATTGGCAACTACAAAGTCACCTTCACCAAAAACGGCACCTACACCGTAAATCCCCGGCCGATTACCATTACCATTGAGGACAAGAAAAGTGATTATGGCTGTGACATTGCGCAGTTGACCTATAATGGAACGCTGAGCAATACGTACACTGGTTCGAACAAGAACGTAGTGTTTGTGGGTGACGATGAAGACGAACTCGGGATCACTCTGTCCACCACTGCGAAGAAGGGCAGCGATGCTGGTACATACCCTATCAGTGGCGAGGCCAAGGCTGAATCGTCAGTTGTGAGTAACTATGCGATTACTTGGAAGGGAGAGAATCCGTTTATAGGTGAGGGTGAGCCTGATAGTACCAAGGCCACCTACACAGTGGAGAAGGCAGACTTGGATGTGGAGTTCACCAATGAGACGGTCAACATTTCCATGGGCGGCCAGGTGGAGAACCCCCTCAAGTATATCAACGCCAGTAATGGGAATGAGGACCTCTCTGCAAAACCTGACGGTGTAACAGTGACCTATTCTTCCAGCGACCCTAGTGTTGCAGAGGTAAATTCTTCCACAGGCGAAGTGACCTTGGCAGGAGTAGGAGACGCTACAATCACTGCGAACGTGACTGATGGTGGAAAGAACTTTAATAGCGGAGCGTCCGATACCTATGTAATCCACGTTGCGCAGGATGGCGGATTGCGCACCACTGTCAGGCCAGTTGCGGGTTTGACCTATACTGGCGAAATGCAGAATCTGGTCACCTATACCACGTCTCCTGAGGGCGCAACAGTGACCTTTACGGTAACAGCGCAGGAAAGCGGAGACCAGTGCCAGATCGACTTGAGTACTGGTATCCCCCAGGCTTTGGATGCGGGCACCTACACGGTATCTTGGAGAACTACCTTGGAAGGATACCGGGAGGAAACTGGCTCGATTACTGTGACCGTGGCCAAGGCAGACCCTAGCAAAGGGTTTACCTCTGATTCTGTAAGCGTAGCTTACGAGGAAAATAAGATTTATGACAGCACTGAGGACACCAATTTACAGGTTGAAGCTGATTATGCGTTCGAAGCAGGGAACTCTATTACCTATTTGAGCGATGACACCCAGGTGGCCCAGGTCGAAGATAACAACCTGGAAACGATCCGCCTCAACTCGATGGGAACCGCCCATATCAGTGCCCGCTTTGCAGAAACAGAGAACTTCCAGGAACAGACCGTGTTCTTCACCCTGACTGTGGGTCAGGCGACTACAATGATCAACTATACGGCAGAGGACTACAAAGTGACCTATGACGGCCAGGCACACGGCAGCCAGATCATAGTGACGAGTCCTTCCGAATACACGATCAAGTATAGCAATAATCAAGGGGCCAGTTATGATCTGGACGAATCCCCCACCATTACCAATGCCGGGAGCCTTACGATTTACTTCCAAATCCAAGCCGATGGCTACCAATCTGTCAGTGAAACGCAAACAGTTACGGTAGAGCCCAAACCCATCGAAGAAGACATGATCGCAGGTATTGCCGAAAGCTACACCTATGTGGGGCATCAAATAATACCCGAAACGGTGGCAGTGGTAGATGACTCTGTTATTCTGACAAAGGGTAAGGACTACACCATTGACTATGGTGAAAACACTGAGATAGGCGAGGGCACCGGCTCCGTGACCATTAGCGGCATGGGCAACTACATGGGAAGTGTGACAAAGAACTTTACAATCAGCCCCGTGGACGCCAGCGACCTGACCGCCAGCCTGAACCGCACCTTCGGCTACTATGGCGACAGCAACACCAACAACGCCACCGTGACTGTGACCCATGGGAGGCATACGGTGGACAGCAGTGAGATCGAGTTGACGGTTATACGCCAGGATAGCACGATCGAATCCGGCGACGTTGTCCAAGAGGGCTTGAAGCTGACCTTTAATAAGGCGGGTATCTACACGATCCATGTTGAGGTCTCCGGCACTCATAAGGGCGCGTTTGATTTGACCTACACGCTGCTGCCCCAGGACGTGGCCAGCGATGACTTCCAAGTCACAACGAACCCTGTGGGTCGCGTCTGGACGTATGACGGAGAGAACCACGCTTTTGGTGTGACTGTCACCAGTGGTGGGACTTCCCTGCAAAAAGACGTCGACTTTACCTTGCGCTATACCTATCTGCCCTATGTAGGGAGCCAGGAAGAGAAAGAGTATGATCCGGAGAGCACGGAGTTCACAGAGGCCGGTATCTATACGGTGATCGTGAAAGGAACCGGAAATTACACCGGCCATGCCGAATTGGTTGCCCTGATCCAGCCCAGAGATTTGAGCGATGCGGATATTGCCGCCGCCTTTGCCCAGACCGGGTTGGTCTATAATGGGGAAGCCCAAGAGCCAGAAGTCGCGCTGACTTACAACGGGACAGCGATCACCCAGTTGAAAGATACCGAGTACTATGGAAACACCAACGCTGGGGAAGCCCAGGCTCTCAGCGCCGCTAGTGAGGATTGCAATAACTTCACCGGCGCCCGGGTGGACGCTTTCACCATCGAAAAGAAGTCTCTAAACGACTCAACGATCACTGCGAAAGCTGACCCCGAGAAGTATTACTATACCGGGTACCCGGTCACGCCTGCTGTGACTGTAACGGACAGCGGCCGCAATGTGGGCCTGTCTATCGGTGCAGATTACACGGTGAGCTCGGATGCGGTAGGCCCTGGCAAGGTCACTGCAACGGTCACTGGTACCGGAAACTACAAAGACACGGTAACGGTGGAGTTCACCATTCTGCCGACGGGTGCGGAACCGGTGGAGACTTTGAACCTTACAGTCACCCCGTCCGAATGGACTTGGGATAACGGGCAAACGAAGGCGGCCATTTCGGTGACCTTTAATGGGACGGAACTGAATGATACTGACTATCAGTTGACCGTGAGCAAA